>JBOHTB010000146.1:0-26792 GCA_050733435.1 Gemmatimonadaceae bacterium
GCGACCGCGCCACGCGCGTCGAGATCGACGCCAAGGTCCGTGATCAGTCTGCTCCTCACCGGCCCGGTGAATCCCATCGCGAGCAACACGAGATCCGCCTCGATTACGAACTCTGATCCGGACAGCCTCGCATAATCGGTTCGACCGTCGGCGAAGGTTTGCTTCTCGAGCCGTACTGCATGAAGTCGCTGCACTTTGCCGTCGTTGCCGGAGAACGCCGTCGTTGCGACGCTCCATTCGCGCTCGCACCCCTCCTCGTGCGCGTGCGATGTGCGCAACTGCATCGGCCAAAGCGGCCACGGCGTGCTCGACGCGCGAGCGACTGGAGGCTGCGGCAACAGCTCGAATTGACTAACGCTCTCCGCGCCCTGACGAACGCATGTACCGGCGCAATCGGATCCCGTATCACCGCCGCCGATTATCACTACGCGTCGACCGCGGGCATCGATGCCGCCATTCGCGAGGACTTCGACACCACGACCTTCGGCCGGATCGGTATCCGCAGAAGGGAAGGAATCGACGCCGCTTGCGACCAATGATCGGTGCTCGAGACGACGGTTCTGGGCCGTAAGAAAATCCATCGCCAGAACAATTCCGCCCAGCTCACGCCCCGGAACGTCGAGATCGCGCGCGGCACCCGCTCCTGTCGCCACGCAGATCGCGTCGAACTCCGCGCTCAGCTCGTCGACCGTGATGTCCTCGCCGGCGTCAACGCCAGTGCGGAATTGGACGCCTTCTGCCTCGATCTGTCCCAGCCGCAGGTCGAGCACCGATTTCTCGAGCTTGAACTCCGGAATTCCGTAACGAAGCAGACCGCCGATGCGCTCGCTCTTCTCGAAGACCACCACCGCGTGTCCGTAGCGACGAAGCTGCTGCGCCGCCGCGAGCCCTGCCGGCCCCGAGCCAATCACGGCTACACTGAATCCAGTCGCGCGGCGGGGCGGACGTGGGACCACCCATCCCTCCGAGAATCCACGGTCGGCGATCGTCTGCTCGATATTTCGGATCGCGACAGGCTCGTTCACCAGGCCGAGCACGCACGCTGATTCGCACGGCGCCGGACATAGCCGACCCGTAAGCTCGGGAAAATTGTTCGTCGCGTGCAAAGAGTCGAGCGCTGCACGCCAGTCGTCGCGTTGCACGAGCGCATTCCACTCCGGAATCACGTTCTGCACGGGGCATCCGGTGTCGCCCTGACAAAACGGAACGCCGCAATCCATGCATCGCGCCGCCTGCGTGCGCACCGCATCGGTAGACACAGTACGATAGAACTCGCCCCAGTGACGCACTCGCTCGCCGACCGCCTGCCGCTCCGGCGTGGCCCGTCGCAACGTTATGAAAGCCTTTGGATCGACCGCTTTGGAATCGGTCGTCGCCCTGGAATCGACCGTCGCTTTCGCGTCAGCCATGGCGCGCGTCTCCAATCACAAGACTCCGACGCGGCTGTTCCACCGCCGCCGCAGCAACCAACCCGCGCTCTTTCGCCTTTCGATATTCAACCGGAACTACGGCGACGAAATTCCTGAGCGCGCGATCCCATTGTCCCAGCTCACGTTTCGCGCGCGCGCTGCCGGTGTACCGCACGTGATTCTCCACCAGCCGCCTCAATAAATCACGCTCAGCCGAGTCCGTCACTCGACCGAGCTCGATCATTCCGTGATTGCAATGCTGCTCGAGCTCCTGGAATTCGTCGAGCACGAATGCCACGCCGCCACTCATTCCCGCGGCGAAATTGCGCCCGGTGCGACCGAGCACGACGACGGTTCCTCCGGTCATGTACTCGCACCCGTGATCGCCCACGCCCTCCACCACGGCGATCGCGCCGCTATTCCGCACCGCGAAACGTTCGCCGGCCACGCCCGCGAAATACGCCTCGCCCGACGTCGCACCGTACAGGACCGTATTTCCGATAAGAACCGTCTGGTCCGGAATGAACTGAGCGCTGCGCGGATGCCGTATCACGAGACGCCCGCCCGAAAGCCCCTTGCCGACGTAGTCGTTCGCTTCGCCCTCGAGCTCCAGTGAAAGTCCGCGTGCAGCGAACGCGCCGAAGCTCTGTCCCGCCGAGCCCGTGAACTTGAACGTGACCGTATCATCCGGGAGACCAGCGTTCCCGTAACGACGAGCGATCTCGCCCGACAACGTCGCACCGACGGCGCGATCGGCATTGGTGATGGGCAGCGCCTCTTTCACCCGCTCGCGGTGCTCGAGCGCCGGCTGCCCCAGCCCGACGAGCTTTCGATTCAACCTGCTTTCTTCCTCGCCGCGATTCAGTCCCAGTCTCACGTACCGGCGTACGACGCGTCCCGGCAGTGTCCGGGCCGACGGCATCGCGAGGTGCAAAAGCGCCGAAAGATCGAGCGTGTTCGCCTTCGCGTTGTCCACCGACTCGAGTGCGCGCAACAACTCGGTCCGCCCGATCATCTCGTCCATCGTCCGAATTCCGAGGCGCGCCATGAGCTCGCGCACTTCCTCGGCGACGAAGAAGAAATAGTTCACCACGTGCTCCGGCTGCCCACCGAATCGCGCGCGAAGCTCCGGATCCTGGGTCGCGATTCCCACAGGACACGTGTTCAGATGACACTTCCGCATCATCACGCATCCCTCGACGACGAGGGGTGCCGTCGCGAATCCGAATTCATCGGCGCCGAGTAGCGCCGCGACGACGACGTCGCGCCCGGTCTTGAGCTGTCCGTCCGTCTGCAGTCTCACTCGACCTCGCAGACCGTTGATGACGAGCGTCTGCTGCGTCTCCGCCAATCCCAGCTCCCACGGACTTCCGGCGCGCATGATCGACGAGAGTGGAGAAGCACCAGTTCCACCAGAATCACCGGAAATGAGAATCACGTCGGCGCGCGCCTTCGCCACGCCGGCAGCAACCGTTCCAACTCCAGCTTCTGAGACGAGCTTCACCGAGACAGCTGCTTTGGGCGCGATCGCCTTCAGATCGTAAATGAGCTGCGCCAGATCTTCGATCGAGTAGATGTCATGGTGCGGCGGCGGCGAGATGAGCGTCACGCCCGGCGTCGAATGACGCGTACGCGCGATCACCGCATCCACCTTGTGGCCGGGGAGTTGGCCGCCTTCGCCAGGCTTCGCGCCCTGTGAGATCTTGATCTGCAGCTCCGTCGCGTTCACCAGGTACTCGGCCGTCACGCCGAACCGCGCCGACGCGACCTGCTTGATCGCACTATTCCGGTCGGTGCCGAAGCGTGTGGGATCTTCGCCGCCTTCGCCGCTGTTACTGCGTCCGCCGAGCTGATTCATGGCGATGGCGAGCGTCTGATGCGCTTCCGCGCTGAGCGAGCCGAAGGACATCGCGCCCGTCATGAAGCGCTTGGTGATCTCTGCGGCGGGCTCGACTTCGTCTATGGAAATCGGTTCACGCTCGACGAAATCCAGCAGACCACGCAGCGTGGATTGCCGGCGCGTCTCGTCGTTGGCGAGCTTGCTGAACTCCTTGAAGGTCGAATAATTGTTGCCCCGCGTCGCGTGCTGTAGCGTAGCGATCGTCAGCGGATTCCAGTTGTGGTGTTCGCCCTGAGCGCGGTACTGGTAGTCGCCTCCGGCGTCGAGCCGCGCAACGCCTGAATCGTCATGACTGGGGTACCAGGTACCAGGTACCCGGTACCTGGTACCGCTCTTCCAATAAAACGCGTCGCTGTGTCTCCGGAGCGTCTCCGACTCGATAAGATCAAGATCGATTCCGCCCACTCGCGAAGGCGTTCCTTCGAAGTGTTCGTCGACGAGCGACGTGCTCAGCCCAACTGCTTCCCACAGCTGCGCGCCACAGTAACTCTGCAGGGTGGAGATGCCCATCTTCGACATGATCTTGAGCAGGCCCTTGTCGAGCGCCTTGATGTATCGCTCCTGCGCGGCGACGCCGCGTGGCTTGTCGCTCGACATCTCGGGGCGCGCCATCGACGCGACGGTCTCGAGCGCAAGATACGGATGCACCGCGCTCGCGCCGTATGCGATCAACAATGCCACCTGCGATACCTCGCGCGCTTCGCCAGTCTCGGCGATCAGACTCACGCGCCAGCGCAATCCTTCGCGGATGAGATGATGGTGGACGGCGGAGATCGCGAGCGGAGATGGGATCGGGGCGAAGTCGGCGTTCATGCCGCGATCGCTCAGGATGAGAACGCCGCAGCCCGATGCGACGGCGTCAGCGGCGCGTCGGCAGAGCTCGTCGACGGCGCTGGAGAGAATCGAGGACGAAACGGAGAACAGAGTCGGAATAGTAACTGCACGGAGCGTGGGGTCGACGACGCCGCGGAGTGCCGCCATCTCCTTGTCGGTGAGGACTGGCTGCGCGATGCGGATCTGCTTCGCGTGCTCGGCCGTCTCCTCGAGCAGATTGCACTGCGGTCCGAGATTCATCGCCAGCGACATCACGAGCTGCTCGCGAATCGGGTCGATCGCCGGATTCGTCACCTGCGCGAACATCTGCCGGAAGTAGGATGACAAGAGCTGCGGACGGAGCGAGAGAACGGCGAGCGGGGTGTCGTTTCCCATCGAGCCCGCCGGTTCTTCACCTGCGTCGGCCATTGGGCCGATCACCATCTTCAGCTCGTCGATCGTGTATCCGAACGCGCGCTGTCGGGCGGCCAGTGGAATCTTTCGAGCGACTGTGCCGTCGGCACTCAGTTCATCATCGCGAACATCAACTTGGGCGTTTGCAGATCCCAGCTCACCGTCCTCGAGTGGATTTCCTTTGGGCGCCCGATGGTCCGATGTCGAGCGCTCCTCCGATGCCGGCCGATGGTTTGATGCATTGTCGGCGACGAGCACCGCGAGATCCACGCGCTGCTCGGCGACCCACCGCTTATAGGGACGCACGGACGCGAGCTCCTGCTTGATCGCTTCGTCGTCGAGAACACGACCCTGCGTCGTGTTCACGACGAGCATTTTGCCCGGCTCGAGTCGTCCCTTGGCTCGAATTTGCTCGACTGGAATTGGAAGCGCGCCGGCCTCCGAGGCGAGCACCACGAAATCGTCCGTGGTGACGACGTAGCGCGCCGGACGCAGTCCGTTGCGATCGAGCATGGCCGCCACCTGACGCCCGTCGGTGAATGCGACCGCTGCGGGACCATCCCACGGCTCCATCAGCGAAGCGTGGTACTCGTAGAACGCGCGTCGCTCCTCCGACATCATGCTGCGGCCTTCCCACGCCTCAGGAACCAGCATCGCCATCGCGTGAGCGAGCGGGCGGCCGGCGAGCGTCAGTAGCTCGAGCACGTTGTCGAGGGACGCGGAATCGCTCTGGTTCTCGCCGCAGACGGGAAGCAGTGCGGCGAGACGACCACAAAACCGCGAGGAAGACATCAGTGACTCTCGCACTCGCATCCAGCTCAGGTTTCCGCGCAGGGTGTTAATCTCGCCGTTGTGGCAGAGAAACCGGTACGGGTGCGCCAGTCTCCACGACGGAAACGTGTTCGTCGAGAAGCGCGAATGCACGAGCGCGATCGCGCTCGCGAGATCTGGATCGCGCAGGTCAGGATAGAATCCAGGCAGCTGATCGGGGCGAAGCATCCCTTTGTAGACCACCGTCCGCGACGAGAAACTCGCTACGTAGCAATCGCTTGCGTGGGGCGACTGACGGAGCGCGGCCTCGATCCTTCGACGGATCACGTATAGTGTCACCTCGAAGGAAGAGTTCGTGTCGACCTCGAGCCCTACTCCCATGCGCGCGACGAAAATCTGCCGCATGACGGGACGAGCGCGGCGGGTGGGAGCGGAAAGCACGGTGTCGTCGACGGGGACGTCGCGCCATCCCAGCACCGAGCACCCTTCTTCACTGACGATCGTGTCGACGATGCGCTCGCACGCTGCGCGGCTGGCTCGGCGAGACGGAAGGAACAGCATCCCCATTCCGTAACTGCCAGCGTCGGGGAGAGCGATCCCGAGTGGTGTGCAGACCCGCCGCAAAAAGGTGTGCGGCAGCTGGAGAAGAATTCCCGCGCCGTCGCCCGTGCAGGCGTCGGCGGCGACCGCGCTCCGGTGCGAGAGATTCTCGAGGAGCAAAAGCGATTTGTCGACGACGTCGCGCGAGCGGACACCGTGGATGCTCGCGACGAAGCCAATGCCGCATGCGTCGTGCTCGTAAGCCGGATCGTATAGCCCCTGCTTTTCCGTCATCGCCAATCCCGGAGCTCCAGCTCCGTTGTGTGCCGCGGTGACATAAAAAAAGGACCTCTTCCGATTTGGGAGAGGTCCGCTGCGCGCTTGCTGCTAGGTCGAGCTAACCAACCGGGTGTGTCCCCGCGCAACGTCTCCCCATTGTCTCGAATGGAAGCGAGAGAATCGGAAGTCGGTTGGCGTAAATCGGGCGGCTGGTGGTCACGCCTTGAAGCTAGCAGATATTTCATGCACGTCAATGGTATAAATATGCAGCTCGCTTGTTCTCAGATCGAGCGAGCTCGAGGACCACCGAAGGTACGGCGATTGCACCCCTTCCCCGCGAGCCAACACGGAGATGATATGAGCGGGCTATTCGAACTTATACAACAACAAATCGACGGCGCCGGAGTTCAACAGATCGCGAAATCGGTTGGGGTCGACCAATCGATCGCGCAGCGCGCGGTTGCGGCCGCGCTTCCAATGATATTGGGCGGAATGTCGGCCCACGCCTCTAATCCTCAGAACGCGCAAGCGATTCACGCCGAAGCAGACAACTATGCGGTGACAGCCGGTACAGCTCCCACGGTCCCGCCGGCTACAGCCGATCAGTCGTTCGGCGGCGGACTGCTGGGCAAGGTCCTGGGGAGTCGCGCGTCCATGATCCAGGACGCAGTCGCGAAGGCCGCAGGGATCGACGCGGCGAAGGCAGGCCAGATAATCGCGGCGCTCACACCGCTCGTGATGAGCGCGCTTGGCACCAAGAAGAAACAGGATGGACTCTCACCGAACAACGTTCAGGGAACGCTCCAGACCGCGGCCGCGGAGGCGCAGGCTCGTGCAACGCAACAGTCGCCCGGCTTGGGCGGCGTTCTGGGCTCACTCGTCAACGAGATCTCGCAGTAGCGACCGATCTCCCGGTCGGCTTTCCCCAGCGACCGGAACTCTACGCGGCGAGCGCGCTGCAAATTTTCGGGGCAATAAAAAAGAAGGAGCGCCTTTCGACGCTCCTTCTTTTTTATCAGGCTTGATCAGCCCAATCAGGTGCAGGTAATGACGCCAGCAGTGGTAACGCCAGAGTCACAAGTCTTCGCGGAAAGAGCGTGCGAAGCGGTCGCCGTCCAGGCTGGCGGCGGGCCAACCACTGCAGTCGCAATAACGGTCACGTCCTTCGAGGTCGTGAAGCCATTCAGTGCTGCGGTGTTGTCGGCCGTACCCGAGAAGTACGCACCGTTGTTGTCGGCGGCATACTGCTCTTCATACGTAGCGAGGTTACGAAGGTCAGACTTCATCGCGGCCACATAGGCCTTGTCCTTCGTGTTCGCAAACTTCGGAATCGCGATCGCGGCAAGAATGCCGATGATGACGACCACGATCAGAAGCTCGATAAGGGTAAAGCCCTTTTTGTTGCTCATTTTGGTTTCTCCTTGGTCGCAAGGAATTTCTTGCGAGTCTATTGTCTTCTCGTATGGAAGACGGGGCGCCGGAAAGCGACGCAACGCCCCTCTTATGGCAATGAGGGGTCCATGATCCCTGGCATGCGTAAGTCCCTGTCTGCCAATGGTTTGGAGGCGAGACATGGCAAACCACTATGGCAATTTGGTGTTGCACTTTGCGAGAGTCATTGCAGAGTGCGTCCGTCGGTACCGACGCGATTAGGTCGGTACCGACGGGGTTTGTACGGAGGCGGGAAGCAGGAAGCGGGAAGCGGGAAGCGGTAAGCGGGAAGCGGAAGCGCTTTAGCGCAGGGCCAGCAAAGCCTCGAGCTCCGGAAGATGATCGAAGTCCCGCGGCCGACCCGCCGCGCTTCGCCTTGATGAGCGATGGAAGATCGAGCACCCGGAAGCTCACGCCAAGAGCCATGATCTTGTCTGAATGTTTTCGCACTTCGCTATACGAGCCGACGCCAGCAATCCGATCGAGAAGGTACAGGTCTCCTTCAGTCGTCGTGACGTACGATTTCGAACGTAGCGCTCGTGTGCGCTGCCACGTAGAATCGTGACTCCGGCAATTCCGTCCGACCCGGCGTAATGGGACGTTGATACTACCTGACCCATGGTCACGCACCTGTGAGCAAGAAGCCTTCGCGACGAGCGAAACCCAGAAAGACCGCACGAGTCACGAAGAAGATCGATGCGCGAGCGTTGGAGAAAAAGGCACGTCAGCTCGAGCAGCGCACCAAGGAGCTCGCCCGCGCCGAAGCGCTGAACAGCGCAATCCTCCAGAGCTTTGGGGAACCGCTCGTGCTGCACGACGCACAGTGGAGGTTCCAGTACATCAACGAGCCGGCGATGGAGATATTCCGCACGTCGACGCACCATCTGCCCAGCTCGCTGATCGGGCAGAATCTGTGGGAGCTATACCCGGACATCGTCGCGCACGAATTCGGGATCAATCTCCAACGCGCCATGACCGAGCGCGTGCCTCTGAGCTTCGAGGCTTACTATCCACACAGGGCCGAGTGGTCGGAGCTCCGCTGTTACCCGGTTCCGAGTGGAGGTCTGGTCACCGTCTGGAAAAACGTCACGGATCGCCGGCACGCCGAAGAAGCGCAGAGATACCTCGCCCAGGCCAGCGCGATCCTCGGGAGCTCGCTCGACTACCAGGCGACGCTCGCGGCTCTGGCGCGCTGCGTGGTCCCCGAGCTCGCCGACTGGACCAAAGTCGACATGCTGGAGAGCGATGGCTCGCTGCGAGTGCTGGCGGTAGCGCACGTCGATCCCGAGAAGGTGAAGTGGGCGGAGCAATTGTCGAAGAAGTACCCACCCCAAATGTCGGCTGACACGGGGCTGCCCAATGTTCTGCGCACGGGCAAGGCGGAGATGTATCCTGAAATCACGGAGGAGATGCTTGCCGCCGGAGCGCAAGATGCCGAGCACCTCGCGCTTCTCAAGACCGTACAGCTCCGCGGCGTCATCCTCGCTCCCATTGTATCCGTCAACGGCGTGCTCGGCGCTCTGACTCTTGTATCGGCGGAATCACGCCGCCGCTATACAAATCGCGACCTCGCATTGGCGGTGGAATTGGGCCGCCGGGCGGGAATGGCCGTCGCGAACGCGCGGACACACCTCGCAGAGCAGAACGCGCGAGTCGCGGCGATACTAGCGCAAAGAGAGGCTGAAGAAGCGAACGCCGCGAAGTCCCAGTTTTTGGCGATCATGAGTCACGAGCTTCGCACTCCGCTCAACGCGATTGCGGGCTACGTCGATCTCATTCTCGCTGGAGTGCACGGGCCCGTCTCGGATCCGCAGAGGGAAGCGCTCGAGCGCGTGAAGCGATCTCAGCACGTGCTGCTATCGCTCATCAACGACGTGCTGAATTTCGCAAAACTGGATGCCGGGCAGGTCGAGCTCAACGTGTCAGACGTATCGGCCGCGGACATTCTGCGGGACGTTGAGCAGCTGATGGCGCCCCAGCTCGAGGCGAAGCGGCTTACTTACCATTTTTCGTGCGACAACTGCGCCCGCGTGCGCTGCGATCCCGAAAAGACGCAACAGATTCTGCTCAATCTGATGAGCAACGCGATCAAGTTCACGGATGAAGGCGGAGACGTGAGCGTCACGTGCGAATCTGCCGGCGACACAGTGCGATTCGAAGTGGCAGATTCTGGAGTGGGTATCGCGCCGGACAAGCAAACCGCGATCTTCGAGCCCTTTGTCCAGCTCGATCGGACACTGCGCAGCGGGCACCACGGTGTTGGTCTCGGCTTGGCGATCAGTCGGGACCTGGCCAACGCGATGGACGGGCAGCTCGTGGTGGAGAGCGAGCTTGGCAAGGGCGCCCGGTTCGTGCTTACACTGCCGACTGAAGGCGGGAAGCGGGAAGCGGGAAGCGGGAGGCGGGACTGAAGGCGAGAAGCGGGAAGCGGGAGGCGGGAAGCGGGAAGCGGGAGGCGGGAGGCGGGAAGCGCAAATGCGAGGATCGGGACTTTGACCAACGGCATTCATAATCGCGGACTGACGGCGGACTGCGCGCATAGAATTTTGGTTGGCCGCAGGTCTAGCGGAATAGGCAACTGACTCTGGCCCGTTCCCGCATTCCGCCCGCCTCCCGCTTCCCGCTTCCCGCTTCCCTACTTATCTCCCATCCCGACCGCGTCCAGCATGAAGGCATACCGGAACGCGGCTTCGTGCAGGCGGTCGTAGCGTCCCGAACTACCGCCGTGGCCGCCAGCCATGTTCACCTTGAGTAGCAGCGGATTCGAATCGGTCTTCATCGCACGAAGCTTCGCCACCCACTTCGAAGGTTCCCAGTACCCGACCTGTGAGTCGTTGAGCGATGTCGTAACGAGCATCCACGGATAGTCCTTGTGAGCGACGTTGTCGTACGGTGAGTACGACCGCATGTAGACGTACTGGGTCGAATCGTGTGGATCTCCCCACTGCTGCCATTCCTGTGCTGTTAGTGGGATCGATGCGTCCATCATCGTGTTGATCACGTCGACGAACGGCACGTCGGCCACGACGGCTTTGAACAGGTCGGGTCGCATGTTCGTGACCACGCCCATGAGCAATCCGCCGGCGCTCCCGCCGTTGGCGATGAGCTTGTCCTTCGACGTGTACTTGTTGTCGACGAGGTACTGCGCGACGTCTACGAAGTCGTTGAAGGTGTTTTTCTTGTTCATCATCTTGCCCTGATCGTACCAGACCCGGCCCATCTCCTGCCCGCCGCGGATGTGCGCGATCGCGTATGCGAACCCGCGATCGACGAGACTCAGCACCGTCGAATTGAAGCCCGCCTCTGTCGTCGACCCGTACGATCCGTACGCGTACTCGAGCAGGGGATGCGTGCCGTCCTGCTTCCACGTCTTGCTCACCAGCATCGAAACGGGCACTTCGGCGCCGTCGCGAGCCTTCACCATGAAGCGCTTCACTTCGTACCGCGACGGATCGTAGGTCGGTACGTCGATTTTCTTTTTGAGCTCGCGCTGCCTCGTCGCCATGTTGTAGTCGTAGGTCGACGCGGGCGTGAGAAATGACGTGTAGACGAATCTCAGGTTCGGCGTATCGAACTCTGCATTTTGCGTCGGGCTTACGGCGTACGCAGGCTCGGGGAACGTGATGTCGTATGGCGCTGTCTGACTCTTGAGATCCATCACGCGGAGTCGACGGAGCCCGCCCGTACGCTCCACGACGACGAGGTGGTTGCGAAACGGTTCGAGGTACTCGATGAACACGGAGTCCGAAGTCGGAATGAAGTCCGTCCACTTTCCGCTGGCGAGCGCGTTCGTCGGCGTCCGAACGACTTTGAAGTTTCGGGCGTTGTCGTTAGTGGTCATCAGGAACGAGCCGTCGACGTCGTCGATCGAGTACTCGACGTTCGGACGGCGCGCCGCGACGATCGTTGGCGCGGCGGTTGGATCTGCCGTCGGAATCACCCTCCATTCGGACGATGTGAATCCGTCGTCAGCGATGTAGATGTACTTCCCGCTCTTCGAGCGTCCGACTCCGACGTTGTCGAGAACGTCGTCTTCCTGAAACACCTTCACATCGCTCGAGGTCGGGGTCCCTACGACGTGCCGCCAGACGGCGTTCGAGCGACGCGCGGAGTCAGCGGTCTGGTAGAAGAAGATAGAATCGTTCGCCCAGGCAACCGAAGGAACCACTTTCGAGATGGAATCGCCAAGCACTGCTCCAGTGCGCAGATCCTTCACGTAGAGCGTGTAGACACGGAGCGCTGTCGTGTCGTGCAGATAAATCAGCCGATTGCCGCCCGGACTCACGTCGACCGAGGTCACGCCGTTGAATTTCTTGCCAACGCCGAGTGCGTTCTCGTCGAGGACGACTTCGTCGGGAGCGGAGAGTGAGCCTTTCTTGCGCAGGTGGATCGGATAATTCGAGCCCTTCTGGGTCTTGTTGAAGTACCAATAGCCGTGGTCGAGAAACGGAACCGACTCGTCGTTCTCTTTGATCCTGCCAAGCATCTCGTTGTAGAGCGTCGTCTGAAGACTCTCGGTGTGCTTCATCATCGAGGCCGTGTACGCGTTCTCCGCGTTCAGATAGTCGAGGACCTGGGGATCGGATTTGTTGCGGATCCAGAAGTAGTTGTCGACGCGGACTTCGCCATGGAGGGTGTCGACTTTTGGAATCATCCGCGCGGAGGGTGGGGTTGGCGACTGCGCCGCTACCGCGACGCATACTATAGGTAGCGCTATGACTGGCACCACGAGCCAGGTTTTCATCGCGATCCTGACGGAGGCGGGCAGGGAATTTGGGCGAGGCATTGGAGGCTCGGTTGAGCGGTTGGGTTGCTCTGTTTTATCCCGTGGCAGCAGGAAGTGTCAAGCCTGGAAGCTTGTATACATTGTGAACAAAAACGCTTCGTTGACCGCTTCCAGACTCGGACGATATTCTAGAAATCAGTCTCGGCGTTTAGCGTCGGTCGCTCACCGGCTCATCGAATACATAAGCGGGCGGCTAAGAGCTTTGCAGCACCTTGGCTAAGAGCTTTAAAAGACTCTAGACCTCTCCTCAACAGTCTGGCTGTGCCTCCTCTTCTCGGTCTGGACAATTTCAGGGGGATTCGACAGTTCTAATCATGTCGAAACGGCTGTCCCTGCTCCTCACCGTCGCTCTGAGCATTTGCGCTGCGCGACTCTGCGCGCAGAATTCGTCTCTACCTTCTCCCAGCGTCGGCCCGCGAGCGCAGATTGCTGGGATCGTCGTCGATAGTTTGAGCGCGGGCTACCTCGCCGGAGCTCTGGTGATGGTCGAGGGCTCCAATCGCAGGGTCATCGCCGATTCACTCGGCAGGTTCGTCGTCGACACCCTCCCGCCGGGCATCTACCAGCTGGCGGTGTTTCATCCAATTCTCGACACGCTCGGGATCTCGCTCGCAACCCAACCGTTTCGGGTCGGCCCCGACAGCGCTACTACCATAGTGTTGGCAGTCCCGTCGGCGCGGACGCTGGCCAGGCGTACCTGTGGCACGCACGAAACGGGAGGTGAATCGGCGATTGTTGGCAGAGTCGTGGACCCGGAGACGCTGCAACCGGTTCAGCGTGCCGAGGTGTCGCTCGCGTGGCGCGAGATCGCGACCTCGCAATCTCCCGGTTTGGTCGAGACCCCTCGACTTGTTCGCGACACCACCGATTCGCTCGGCGCGTTCAAGCTCTGTGGATTGCCAGCATCGTTGAACGCATCGTTGCAGGCGCGTCGTGGCGCCGCGGTCACTGGCGAGATCCCAATTGCAATGGGCGACCGTCCCGTCGAGTTGCTCGCGCGAACGGTGATGCTTTCCGTGTCCGGGGACGTAGCGACAACCGGAATTGCCAGAGTTTCGGGCACCGTGGTGCTCGAGGGAAACGAGCCGAAAGCAGGAACGGTCGTTCAGCTGGCTGGAACCGACGATGTCGCGACGACGAACGACAGAGGACAATTCAGTATGACCGGCTTGCCATCGGGCAGCAGGGTGCTCGTGGTGCGTCGCCTTGGATTCGCCGAGGAAATGGTTGCGGTCGATCTGTCGTCGCGGGCGGAGCGCAAAGTGACTATCGCGCTTCCGAGACTCGTTGCGAGGATGGATCCGGTGCTCATCCAGGCGCGGCGTAACGCCGAGCTCGACAAAATCGGCTTCACTCGGCGCCGCAAGACCGGGTTCGGCTACTACATCAGTCCCGACGAGCTCGACAAAGTGCGGCCGGCATTCGTCACGGACATTCTGAAAACGGTTCCGGGAATCCGTGTACTGTCAGGGCTGCACGGTGATGTGGTGTTCAGCGCGCGGACCATGGGCAGTGGATGCATGAAATACTACCTCGACGACATCCCGTACCAGGAGATTCACCCGGGCGACATAAACACGCTCGTCGCCGCGAATGAGGTGAGGGCGGTGGAGGTTTACCAGGAGACGATGGTGCCGCCGGAGTACGCGAAGGGTGGAACGTCGTGCACGACCGTGCTGCTGTGGACGAAATTCAAACTTCGAAATTAAGTTTTGAGCTCCTGGCTATCGCTCGAACGCCAATAGAAACGGCTCTTAGCCAAGCTGCTGTCAAGCTTGCGGCTGCCCGCTTACGTATTCGATGGGCCAGATTGAGGGACGGGAGCTAAACGCCGAGAAAAGCTGGTTAGCCTGTTAGCTTTTCTCGGCATACGGCTCCGACCGCTGCGAACCACATCCACAGAACATAAGCGGGCAGCTACAAGCTTCGCAGCAGCTAGGCCAGGAGCTAAAAACCTCAATATCTGGGATGACTAAAACGCGGACCTCACAACTTCTGACGACGCTCGTTGCGTCCGCTCTTCTTTCCGCATGCGCGCCTCCCACTTTGCGGCAGCAGATTCGCCTCGTTCCGACCTCCTTTCTCGTGCGAGCGCGGCCCCAGAGCGTTGGGATGTCGGCCGATCTGAATGCGCGACTCGATTCCATCGTCGCGGCGGGCATCGCGAACGGCGCGGCACCTGGGGTCGCGCTAGCGGTGGGACGGTACGGCCGCCTCATTCATCTGCGCGGCTACGGTCACATCGACGTGCCCGCTGATTCTCCGCCCGTTACCGATTCGACGATGTTCGACATGGCCTCGCTCACCAAAGTCGTCGCAACGACAACAGCCGCGATGATGCTGGAAGACGAGGGCAAGCTGAACCTCGAGGCGCCTATCAATACGTACCTTCCCGAAATCACCGATACCGCCAAGGCAAAGATCACCGTGCGCATGATCATTACGCACAGCGGAGGGTTCGAAGCGTTTGCTCCACTCTGGAAGGATTTTCGTGGACGCGCGGAGTACCTCGCGCAGATCAATGCGCGCCCGCTCGCGTACACGCCGGGCGACAGCACCGTCTACAGCGACTGGGATTTCGTTCTGATGGGTCTCATCATCGAGCGAATCACCGGCATGCCGCTCGATCAATTTGTCGCGACCCGCGTGTGGCAGCAGCTCGGCATGCGTGACACCGGTTTCAATCCGCTCGCGCCCGGTGCAATTCCGCCCGACAGTGCGTGCACCGCCGGCTTTCGCGCCGATAGTCCACTGCTCGCCCGAATTGCGGTCACCGAAATCGATACGGTTTATCGACACATACACGTCCACGGCATCGTCCACGACGAGAATGCCTGCGCCCTCGGTGGAGTGGCGGGGCACGCGGGTCTCTTCTCATCGGCGCGCGACGTCGCAGTGTTTTGTCAGATGCTCTTGAACGGCGGGCAGTACAACGGCGTCCGCCTGATTCAGCCAGCCACGATCGCGCGCTGGACGGCGCGACAGTCTCCGAGATCGAGTCGAGCACTGGGATGGGATACGCCCAGCGACCGATCGAGCGCGGGCCACTACTTCTCGGCGCGATCGTTCGGGCACACAGGATTCACCGGGACGAGCATCTGGGTCGATCCCGAGCGCGGAATATTCGTGGTGCTGCTGACGAATCGCGTCGACCCGACGCGCGCGAATCAGCGCGAGGAGCCGCTTCGTCGCGCGGTCGCGGATGCGGTTCAGGCCGGGATTCTTGATGCCCCCTTGATTCAATGGTTGCCGCCGCAGTGAGGGGCGCGACGTGAGGTGCGCGACGTGAAGATCGTGGCGTTGCCGCTCGCATCCACAATACTGAAGCATGGAGCTAAAAGCCTTGCAGCCGAAGCCGAGAGCTTTTCTTGGGGCGGTCTGACACGGGACAAGATCGGGATTGTGCTCCGAAAGTACACATCAAGATCCGAGACGGCGCTCTGAGGATATCCAGCACGATTGTAACGCCGCTTTTCCTGCTGCTCGCATCAGCGACAGCAGGACATGCGCAGGACTGGATGATTGGACCGTTCACCAAGCCGGCCGGTGTGAATCCGATTATTACACCGAACGCGAGCTCGATTTTTCTCTCGCCGATGACGGACAGCGTCGTGAGATGGGAAGAGCTCGCGACGTTCAATCCCGGCGCGGTGGTGCGCGGCGGAAAAGTCTACCTGCTCTATCGCGCGGAGGACGCGAGCGGAAAGAGCGATATCGGTTTCCACACATCGCGAATCGGATTGGCGGAGAGCGAAGACGGTCTCCATTTCGTGCGACGTGCTGCTCCGGTGCTCTATCCCGACAAGGATCTGCAGGCACGCTACGAATGGAGTGGTGGCGTGGAAGATCCGCGCATCGTCGAGGCGGAGGACGGGACGTACGTGATGACCTACACCCAGTGGAACCGCGACGTCCCGCACCTTGCGATAGCAACGTCCAGAGATCTCGTGCATTGGGACAAGCACGGGCCCGCGTTCGCCCTTGCCGAAGGTGGAAGATACCTGCGCTCCGAGACCAAGTCTGGCTCCATTCTCACTCGGCGCGTCGGCGACCGTCTGGTTGCAGCGAAGGTGAACGGGAAGTTCTGGATGTACTTCAACGTTCCGGACATTCTCATAGCGACGTCGGACAATCTGATCGACTGGACTCCACTCGCCGACAGCGACGGCAAGGAGCTCAAGGTACTGTCGCCGCGCGCCGGCTACTTCGATTCATGGCTCGTCGAGGCAGGGCCGCCGGCGATTCTCACAGAGCGCGGAATAATTCTGGTCTACAACGCTGGCAACAGCGGCAAATTCGGCGAAGCTGGATTGCCGGAGCGCGTTTACACCGCGGGGCAGGCACTATTCGACGCGCGCAATCCGATCAAGCTGATCGCGCGAACCGACGAGCCGTTCATCAAACCGACCGAGTCGTACGAAAAGACGGGCCAGTACAAGGACGGGACGACGTTTGTGGAAGGGCTCGTGCCGTTCAATGGGCGATGGTTCTTGTACTATGGGATGGCCGATTCTCGGGTAGGTGTGGCGGTGAGTTCTCGATAGGCGCGCGACTTAGGGGTCGGTGCTGCTCGTGCATTCTCAATACCGAAGCAGGGAGCGACAAGCTTTGCAGCCGTAGCCTTTGGCTTTCAAACTCATATTCACACTTTAGGCTTCTTGCCGCCCGGCACTCCAGTTCTCGACGACGCGCGCCCTTCCTCCCTACATTAGTCGGGACTTCGCGGGAGAATCAGACGTCCGATCTCAGGGCTAATCTCGAGAGCGCTCTCGGTTCGAACTACGCCATCGAGCGCGAGCTCGGTGGTGGAGGGATGTCGCTGGTGTATGTAGCCATTGACAAATCCCTGGGCCGCGAAGTCGTCATCAAGATCTTGATGCCCGAGCTCGCCGTCACTTTGAACATCGAGCGCTTCACCCGCGAGATCAAGCTCGTCGCGCGGCTGCAGCAAGCGAACATCGTTCCTGTTCTGACTGCCGGTGCGGTCGGCGCGCTTCCGTACTACAGCATGCCGTTTATCGACGGACTCACGCTGCGTGAGCACATGAAAAATGGCCCGCCGCCGCTCAATGAATCCGTTCGCATACTCGGCGACATCGCCCGCGCGCTGGATTATGCTCACGAGCACGGCGTCGTACACCGCGATATCAAACCGGAGAACGTACTCCTTTCTGGAGGAACGGCCGTCGTCACGGATTTCGGAATCGCGAAAGCGATCAATGCTGCCAAGACTCAGCCGCTCGGACCCACACTCACGAGCGCTGGCACCTCACTCGGAACGCCGGGTTACATGGCACCCGAACAGGCGAGCGGGGACAAGGTCGATGCGCGCGCCGATATTTACGCGTGGGGCATCGTCGCCTACGAGCTCATCGCCGGTGCGCATCCGTTCGCCGGGAAAAGGACCGCGCAACAACTCATCGCTGCGCAGATCGCTGAAAAGCCGCGCCCGATCGGGGAAGTGCGTGCGGACGTGCCGGATGCACTTGCCTCGCTCATCATGCGCGCCATCGAGAAAGACCCCGGCGCTCGTCCCCAGTCCGCGCGCGAGCTGCTCGGTATGCTCGAAGATTCCGCTTCGGCGGGGACGAGTCGTCGGACGTGGATGGTGGCTCCGGCCGCGGTAGCAATTCTTCTCGTCCTGGCGTTTCTCTTCCGCGATAAAATTGGGAACTCGCTCGATAGTGCGTCCGGTGCGGCCGCCGCTCCCGCGAAGATCAGCACGCTTGCCGTCCTGCCATTCGCGAACAACAGCGGCAACTCCCAGGACGAGTACTTCTCCGACGGCATGACCGACGAATTGGCGCGCGCGCTGTCGAGAGTTCCGAGTCTCCGTATCGCGTCTCACACTTCATCGTACGCGTTCAAAGGCAAAGCGGTCCCCGCGCAGCAGATTGGGCGAGCGCTCAACGTTGGCGGACTCCTCGAAGGAACGGTGCGTCGCTCCGGGAATCGCTTGCGAGTGACCGCGCAGCTCACCGATGCGAAGAGTGGGCTCGTCGTCTGGACGGACGGCTTCGAGCGACCCGCTGCCGACGTTTTTCAGGTTCAGGACGAGCTCACTAAAGCCATAGTGACCGAGCTCACTCCGGCGTTGAGCGGCAACCGGGCGGGATCCGTTGCCGCCGAGAGCCGCGGAACGACAAATCCCGAGGCTTACGATTTGTATCTTCGCGGCCGCTTCGAGTGGAACAAGCGCGACCTCAACTCTGTTCTCGAGGGAATTCGCGACTTCGAGAGCGCGATCGCGAGAGACTCCTCGTTTGCGCGAGCGTACGCCGCGCTCGCGAGCAGCTATGTAATCCTGCCGCAGGAAGGTGGTTACGGTCGTTACCCGATGCGGCAGAACCTCGCGCAGATCCGCTCGGTGGTGTCGCGGGCGCTCGCTCTCGACAGTACTCTCGCCGAGCCGCACGCGGCGCTCGCTTTGGCCCTCGGCAACAACTGGCTGTGGACCCAAGCGCAGCAGGAGTTTCTACGCGCGATTGCGCTTGGCCCCAACTATCCGACCGCACACCAGTGGTACGCGTTCTGGCTGCAGGATGCCGGGCGTCCCCAGGAAGCGCTCGCCGAGATCGCGCGAGCGAGAGCGCTGGACCCGTTGTCCCAGATCATCGCCGACAATTATTGCGAGCGCACCGCGATAGCGGGCAAACAGGAGTTGGGCGCACAAGCATGCAGGGAGGCGCGCGATGCAAATCTGTTCGACGGGAACGCCCTTTCAGAAATGTTTCGCGGGCAATTCGACTCGGCCGCCGCCGACTGGAAGCGAGCGCGGCTCATTCGTTCCGCGGACGGTCTTGCGGCCTACTCTATCGCTCGCGCCGGACATCGTGCGGAGGCGACCGCCCTGCTCAAGGAGCTCGAGCAGAAAGGCGACAAGGAGCCACTAAACGTGGCGCTCGTCTATCTCGGACTAGGCGACAAGGATAACGCGTTCAAATGGCTGGACCGCGCCGTCGATCGGCACGAGGACAGTCTCTTCGATTACGTCACGCCGGTGTCAGGCGCGATACTCGATCCGCTCCGCGGCGATGCCCGGTTTCAAAGGATCATCGACAGGATGGGGCTGACGGAGTACGCGAGGGCGGCACGCGCCGGGCGGTAAGCGCGCGACTTAGGTATTGGGGTGTTGCCTGGGCATTCTCAGTACTGAAGCAGGGAGCCGCAAGCCTTGCAGCCGTAGCCGGGGGCCATTCTGGCGGATTCTGAGAGCCAAATCGCCGCGGCGGGAGCATTGGACCTGGAATCGAATGCTTCCGCCCTTGCTCGTCAATTCCTTAACGTCCAACGTGAGTGATTACAAGAATTTGCAGGTTTGGCAAAAAGCGCACGCTCTCGCGTTGCATGCGCATCGCGTAGCTATGGACGTGCGCCAGAATCGCTACGCCGGTCTTCGCAGTCAGATAATCCGCGCGGCGATGTCGATCCCTGCAAACATCGTAGAAGGTAGACGACAAGAGAGCGAGAGGCATTTTGCGCGGTTTCTCAAATACAGTCTCAACTCCTCCTACGAGCTGGACTATCATCTCTTGCTGGCGCGAGATATTCACGTGATCGCAGAAGCCGAAGCGCGGTCACTGATGGCGGAAAATCTGGAAGTGACGAAAATGCTCCACGGCCTCCTGAGGAAACTGGGCGTCAGCACACCGAGTGATTCGAACCGTCGATCGCCGGTATGAAAACTAACGGCTACGGCTGCAACGCTTGCGGCTCCCTGCTTCAGTATTGAGGATGCCCAGGCAACGCCCCGATCCCTAAGTCGCGCACCAATAAGGCCTACTTCGGCCGAATAGCCCCCCGACTCCGAGCGGCAGCATCGAGTGAGTCGTACACCGCCCGCTTCACCATTGTCCGCGCCGCAATGGTTGGGCCGATCTCCAGCAAGGCATCTGTAGCAGCATTGTACCGCGGCCAAACGGGCCACTTACCAGTCGTTGGCGGACCATTCGGATCTCCGGAAGTCGCGAACGCAACCCAGTAATCGCTCATCGCGTCTGCTACCGTCGGATCGTAGGCCGTCGTTCCCGCACTCGGCTCGATCGGATGCGGGCGGCCGAAGACGAAAGTGATCTCGGCGCTGTGGTACGCGCCGCGTTTCTGATTCGCGCTATCGTCGCCCACGCGGGAGAACATGTACATGTAGGTCGGTGTCCCGTGCGCGGAGACGAGACGCGCGAACGCGCGCGACGGGGCGGCCATCCAGTCGTCGCCTTCGTCTCGATTCGTGCCGACTATCGTCGGAACGAAGTTAGCGGCGCCGGATAACAGCGTCGAATCGACGGGATGTGGAAGCACCCACCCATCGACGACGGGCCAAAACGCTGGCTGATTCGGAGGCCCGACGTGTAAAGAGGCGTCGAGTACTTTCTTCGCGTCGACCGCACGCAGCTCTCTCGCGGCATCGGCCCCGGCACCGCGTACGCCGAGCGAGTCGGCGAATCGCGTGGCGAGCGCCTGGGCGGTGTCGCGTGACAGGATTCCAATTCCGACGCCGGTCCCGCTCTCGAGAATCGCGTGCTGGAAAAGTCCTTTTGCCAAAGGAGATGCTATCAAGGACCCGACGCTCATTCCGCCGGCGGATTCTCCGAAAATCGTGACGCGGTTCGGACCTCCCCCGAAGCGCGCGATGTTGCGCCTGACCCATTGCAACGCGGCGATCTGGTCGAGGAGGCCGTAGTTCCCGGCGGCCTTGTGGGGAGATTCCGCGGCGAGAGAAGGGTGCGCGAGAAATCCAAATGCGCCGAGTCGATAGTTGAGCGTGACGACGACGGCACCCTTTTTCGCGAGGGGACCGCCGTTGTGCCGCTCCTCGCCGCCGAAGCCGGCCCAGAAACCTCCGCCGTGGATCCAAACCATCACGGGGCGCTTGGGTGCGGAGCCGTCGACGGACCCCGTCCAGACGTTGAGGTAGAGACAGTCTTCCGAAACTCCGGCAGTGAATGGATCGATGTCGGGGTACGGCTGGTGCTGCATGCAGTTGTGACCGAGCTGATTCGCCGATCGAACCCCTGACCAGCGCGCCGCGGGTTGAGGAGGCTGCCAACGAAGCTTGCCGATTGGCGGCGCGGCGTACGGAATTCCGCGGAACACGTTCACTCCGGTGGCGGAATCGACAGCTCCTTCGAGCGTGCCGGTGTCGATGGTGACGCGCGGGGGCGCGAACGTGCGGGCCGCGCCGAACGCGCTCGCGAGAACGGCGGCCGCGGCAACACCGAGTTTCAGGATGGGAGAGATCATGCTCAAGAATGGGGAGAATTCGCTTGCATAGGCAAGAACCCTCCGAGGCCGGCCCTCGAGCCAGGCGGATCGGAGGCCAACGCCGAAGGAAGCGAGAACGCCGAAGGAAGCGAGACCTTCCAGTTGGCGTGAAAACGAGCGCAGTGTAACTTAAATAGCACGGGAACGTCCTACCAATACAAACGCCAGGAGTTGAAATCGTGCCTGCCTTGATCACCATAGTCCGTCAGCAAGGCTCTTCCGCCGTCACGACTTTGCCCAACGAGATTGTTCGCCGCCTCGGAATCGGGGTCGGCTCGACACTCGCCTGGGTGGAGGATGGACTTGGCGGATTTCGTGTCAGTCCCTTCGTAGCCGAAACGCAACAGGCGGTCGAGCTCCATGAAGGCATTATGAAAAAGTACGACGCTGTCTTCCGTGCTTTGGCTAAGTGAACTCTCCTCCGAAAGAGGAGGATTCGCCTCAATGGATCTCGGAACAGATTCTGTTCGTGATCCACGCGCAGCAAATCGAGCGGTTTGGCGGAATGCACGGAGTTCGCGACGCTGACACCGTCCTTTCCGCTCTGATTCGACCGCTCAATCGGTGGGCGTACGACGACACTTCTGATTTTGCGGATCTCGCGGCCGTCTATCTGGTAGGTTTTGCAGGAGCGCAGGGATTCAATGATGGAAACAAGCGCACGGGACTAGCTTGTGCGCTCGTGTTTTTGGGGCTCAACGACGTTCCGCTCGAGGCCGAGCCCGAGGAGCTGTACCAGCTTACACTTCGGATCGCGACGAAGAAGTTGAGCGATCCAGAGGCGGCCTCGTGGATTCGCCAGCACATCGGCTAATCATTAACGCGGCGTCAGCGTGCAGATCGACAAGTTTCATTCGTCTAATTTCCACATGCGTCGAATAATTGTCGCCACGATTCTGCTCGCCGGATCGCTTCGGTGCGCATCTACACCCAACAGAACGGAGCCCGGAGGCGCGGTAATTCCACGTTTCAACGCCGATTCCCTCACCACGTCTGCTACGGGAGAGCGGACCTATGCGTTGGTCGGAGCCGTCAGCGATTCAGTCTCGGGAAAAGCCGTTCAGGCCGCAATCGTCTCGGCTAGGTTCAACGGCGTCGACAAACCAGCTTTCGCGTACACCAACGACTCGGGCGGATTCGTTCTTGGGCGCTTGCCGGCAGGCAACTATGATCTACTTGTCCGGAGAATCGGCTTCAACGCATTTCGAGCTACGCGTATTGGCATCGCGGGCCGCATCGACACAATCCGGGTGCGTATGCAGGTAAGCGCTTCGACCATATACAACGACGTTGCGCCGCCTTGACGTTCTCGCGTTGTCGGAACCGCCGCCGCTTCGGAGGTAGGCTTCGCCCCCGCTTTGACGTTCGCTACCTGCGCCCTGTGGTCAAGCCAGCGTCCTAGTCCTACATTCGACCGATGTTCGTATCTCCTCGAGTCTTCCTGGCGTCTGCTTCGCTGCTCCTCGCCGCCATTGCGTGCAGCGACGGAGCGGGCCCAAAGCCTCCGCCCCCACCGCCTCCTCCGCCGAGCCCGGTGCAGCTGCTCACGCTCTCGACTTTTGACGGATCTGGTCAAGCGGTGCATCCCGACGCCGCGGTCACGCCGTTCGGGTGGGGCTTGAGCGAGATCGAGCTCTTCGCCACTCCTTATCCGAACGGCAACGCCACGTTCGAGAATCCTTCGCTCTACTCGAGACACTCCCCTCTCGAATGGCCAGTGCCTCCGGGCGTCACGAATCCGATTGCTCGACCAACCGAAGGCTACCTGTCCGATCCGGACGAAGTTTTCAATCCGGAGACGAACGAGCTGTGGCTCTATTATCGATCGGTCACGACCGAGAACCAGATCTTTCTCATTCGCGGGCGATCGCCGACGGCGTGGAGCGAGCCGACTCTCGTTGCGAGCGGCATCAATCACACGGTCGTTTCGCCGACGGTGGTTCGGCGAAATCACGGCGACTGGATGATGTGGTCGGTGAATAGCGGAACGGCCGGATGCGCTGGTCCTTCAACGACGGTTGAAGTCCGGACGTCCAACGACGGCGTTTCGTGGTCTCAGCCAACGACGACCGATCTGACCGAGAACGGCGGCTTCGCGTGGCACATCGACGTGCAGTGGATTCCTTCGCGAAACGAGTTCTGGGCTATTTACAACGTCAAAGTTCCTGGATCGTGCACAACGTCGGCGCTCCATTTCGCAAAGAGCGTTGATGGAGTCCATTGGCAAATTCAACCCGGGCCCGTGCTGTCGCGCGGCGTGATTCCCGAGTTCGCCGACATCGTTTACCGCGCGAGCTTGTTGTACGACGCGGCGTCGGATCAGATCACGCTCTGGTACTCGGGGGCCCGGTTCGATGGCCAACGCTACACCTGGAGGATCGCGACCGAGAGTATGGGACTTCTCGCGTTCCTCGACAGAGTGACGACGCCGTTGCCAGCGGATTCTAGTTCGCAGGTCACCGACGCGCCTCCACTCACGGACGCGACCGCGCCGTAGCGGGAAGCGGGAAGGGGGAAGCGGGAAGGGGGAAGGCTCAAACTATTCTGCGATGATCGCCGCTCGGTGGGGCTCGGACCGCGCGCTCACGAGAAAATCCATCCCTCGCAACAGAAGCGCGGGGATCTTATCAGGATGCGTCGTCGCAATCTCGTGGAACGAAATTCCGTGCTGCAAGAGTGCTCCCACGATCACCCAGCCGGCGTAATAACCCTCGCGGCCGAGTCCGGTCGTTCCATTACCGAAGGTGAAGCGCTGCACGACGGGGACGCCCGCTTCCGTCAAGTGCTCGCGGACGCCGCGCAGAATCGCAGTTTGGTGCGCCTGCGCGGAATCGAACCACTCCTGTCTGCCGTTCACGTAATAGATGTCGGGCTGTCCTGGCACGAGCGCCTGCACGACTCGCATCGCCAGTCCCTCCGAAACGACGAGCTCGGCCAGACTCTGATCGTAACCGCGGACGATGTTTGCGCAGCCGGACGAGCGATGGACGGCGTGGGTGAATTCATGATCGACGGATCGCTTTGCATCACCGGCTTCGATGGGAAGCGCAACGGTCGGGCGTCCGTCCTTCGAAGAATAGGCGAACGCATTGTTTTCGAATCCGCCGACGAAGGCGACAATTCTGGCCTTGGTGCCGGCGCCGCAACCGAGCAGCGCGATGACGCGCTGAAGCTCCACCGTCGGCGAAACGCCGAGCGCAGCGACACCCCGTCGAATTCGTGAGAGTGAATCGGGGTAGCGGGACCAGGCGCTGTCGAGCAAGCGGCGAGCGAGAGAATCTCCGAACGGGGTTGGCGGAACGGCTGCGAAGTCGTAAGTCCGTTTCCAGAGCGCCCAACGGGCGTCTGGATCGAGATGCCGCGCGACCGCGCTGTGGTAGAACGCGAGAAATTTCGGCGATAGGTCGACGACGTCGACGGTTTGCGAATTGGCACGCGCGCCAAAGAGGCCGACTGAAAAAATGACGACCGCGATCCAGGCCCCGAAACCGGTCGATCGATTGCGATCCTTACTGCGCATCTCCGCTCCAGGTGTTCCAACGATTGGACAGCGGAATGTCGTGATGGGTTGATTCGATTCGGTGTGTAGTCCAACAACCGGGTGTAGAAAACTCCTAGCCAAGCTTTGCAGCAGCTTGGCTAAGAGCGGTTCCAATTGGCGTCTGTGAAGACCCCAAAGGATTCGAATTAGCGGGGCAGAGGCTCCGTGCTCCGCGACTCGGACAATAGCTTCGTGACGAAGCGCTGGCCCTCCGAGATGCGCTCGACCTCGATCGCCACCGCTTCCATTCCTTGCTCGAGACGCTGCAGGCGCTCCGAGTCGGCCGAAAGCATGTGTGGCGCCCGCTTGCGCGCGGATCTCCTCCACCGCCGAAAGCCGAAGAAAAAAAGAATCGACATCACCGCAAACGTGCCACCCACCCCAGCAGCGACGCCGCTCCCGAATTGGTCATCTCGTGGCGTCGACGGTTCTTCAGCCATCGTGATCAGAGGGGGCGACGCCTGGGAGATTTCGCTGCCGACCGTTGCAAGCTGGGTCTGGATCTGGATCACGCGCGCGTCGAGCAGGTTGAGCTCGTCCTGCAATCCTTTCTGCGCGGGCTCCGGCGCCGAGCGCAACTGCTCGATGATGTTGTCTCGGCGTTCCGTTACCTGGTCGAGCTGCTCGTTGAGCTGATGTCGTTGCATCACGAGTCCCATCATCTCGTCGTGATTCCGAGGAATCTGGAACGATTGTGCGGTCGTAACGGCGAATGGCGCGACGGTCGGAGTCTTCGTCTGTGGGAGGGCGCCGGCGAGAGCGGGCGCGTCCGACTTAGGGGTTGCTTGCATAATGGTCGTACGTTGCGGACCGTGGCCGGGTTACAGCAAGGGACAGGACTACCACGAATTAAAAGCTCCTAGCCAAGCTGTTGCAAAGCTTTGCAGCAGCCTGGCTAGGAGTTCTTAACGCGCGGGCGCGCGATCTATGGATTCGATCGCGAGAATCTAAAGACGAGTATCCGTTTCGTTGGTTCGGGTCGTCGTCTCGGTCCCGCCCGCTGCACGCGGACTCACGACACGCTCGGTCGTAGTGGTCGTGCCGACACTCCTGCTCGTTGCCGCCGGGTAATTATCGCGAACCACCGTGCGATCCCGTGGCCGAAGGAGTGCCCAGAGCAGCAGGATTACGATTAGCGCGATTACGATGATCGCCACTGGCCCAAACGAAAAGGTGCTGGTCGTGGTCGTGGCAGGAGCCGGAGTCGTCAGGTCGGTAGACGTGGTCGTCGTGCGCGACCCGGTGGTGATGTCAGTCGTCGTCGGAGCCGGCGAGTTGGCGGACGCTGACGGGGTCGTCGGCTGCTGGGTCGCATTTGCGTCGGGCGTACTGGGTGTCGTCTGAGCGGAGACACCGGGGTCCGTCGTGGTCGGCGGATTGTTGGATTGACCGTAGCTGGTCGCGGCCAGGAGGCTTATTGCCGCCCCCACCACGCTAGCCATTAGTCCAAAGCGTGCGTTTCGCATCGTGCCATCTCCATGATGGGAGTGAGATATCCAGCCGGGAACAAGCATGACTCGCGCCACAAGCTCTGCCCTTTCGGGAAGCGGGAAGCGGGAAGCGGGAGGCGGGAAGGCAGGGGGTACCTGGTACGCGGTACGGGGTTAGCATTGTCCTCGGTCCTCCCGCTTCCCGCTTCCCGCTTCC
>JBOHTB010000147.1:0-2965 GCA_050733435.1 Gemmatimonadaceae bacterium
ACCCCAGCGGTCACAGGTTCTCAAGCATGGAAGGCGGAGTCTCGAGCGAGTAGCGGACAGCCGGCCGCGATTCGCCGGCAGCGGGTAGTGTTATGTTGACCTTGCAGTTCCGCTGGCTCGGAGCGCCGAGGCGCGCTTTCAATGCAAACAACAAAAAATCCGAACCCGGGCGCAATGATCCAGAACGCCAACGCGATCGATCCGATTGATTCTGGTCAATCCGACCTTATTATCCGAAGAACTTCTGTCAGAGTGCCCAGCCGGAGCGAAAGAGAATGCGAGTATGAAAGCCAAAGGCTACGGCTTCCACGCTTGCGGCTCCCTGCTTCAGTATTGAGAATGCCAGCTAGCGAAGCAGTCTGTAAGTCGCGCCCGACGCAATCTCTAAGTCGCGCCCGACGCAATCTCTAAGTCGCGCGCCTAGTTGAAGAGGTTCATCGCCTTTTCAACTCCATCGCACAGCCACGTCTCGGTAGCCGAGGTCATCTCCGGCAATAACGCCAGGACATCTTCGCGCTCGTCACGCGCGAACGGGGCCAGCACGAAATCGGCAAGGTTCGGGTAAATCCCTTTCCGGTCTTCACTCGGCCCGACTCCTATTCGGAGGCGCGGGTAATCCTGCGTCTTAACCGCGGCCTCAACGCTCTTCAAGCCGTTGTGTCCGCCGGCACTCCCGCGCGCGCGGATTCTGAACCTGCCGACCGGTATCTGCACTTCGTCCACGACCACGAGCAGATCCTTCGCCGCACTCCAGAATGGACGCCTGACGTAATTCTTGAGCGCCTTGCCGCTCAGGTTCATGTACGTGAGCGGCTTCACGAGGCGCACCTTCTGCCCGTCCACGATGCCGTCAGAGGAAACGAGGTCGCTACTCTTCTTCCAACCCTCGAAATGCCAAACGCCGGCGAGATGGTCTATTAACCACCAGCCGACGTTGTGCCTCGTTGCCGCGTACTCTCGGCCCGGATTGCCGAGGCCGAGGATGACTTTCAAAGTGCGAAGCCTTCCGGGATGGTCGAGGTCGAGTAAGACTCTGAAAAAGCCAGGGCTTACTTCTTCGACTCTTCGCCGCCCTCGCCCTCTTCCTCTTCGCCCGGGCCCTTCCCGATGACTTCCGGCTCGCCGGCAGCTGCAGCGCCTTCAACCGGCTCGGCGGCGGCAGTCTCTTCGATGACCGCGCGTGGAGCGGCGAGTACCGCAACCGAGGTCTCCGGATCGTCGAGCACTTCGACGCCTTCCGGTACCTTCAGATCGCTCACGTGCACAGAGTCACCGATCACCATGTTCGTGACGTCGAATTCGATGTGATCCGGAATGCTCGCCGGATCAACTTCGATCTCTATTTCGCGAAGCGTCTGGTCGAGCACGCCGCCCTCGAGACGGACGCCTTCGGGAATTCCCGTGAGCGTGATCGGAATGTTGACGGTGACTTTCTCGCCGGCTACGAGCGCCTGAAAATCGACGTGCAGAATCTGGCGCTTGATCGGGTGGCGCTGGATCTCGCGAATCAGCGTCTTGGAGGTCGAGCCGCCCACGGACACTTCGATGACAGTGCTTTCCGCCTGAATGTGTCCTAGCATCTTGTCGAGGTCGCGCGCGTTGAGAGAGAGCGCCTGCGGCTCACGACCGTGTCCATAGATCACGGCTGGAACTTCGCCCCTGCTGCGAAGGCTGCGCGCACCGCCCTTACCGGAGGCCTGTCGTGCGGTCGCGTTCAAAGAAACGGTTGCCATTGCTATTTCATCCCTTGGGGCGCGCTGAATTTCTTCCACGCCCATTCGATAATGTCCAAGACTGCAGCCGCGAACTCTTTCGCGACCTTTTCAATCACTTCCGCCATAAAAACCTCTACTGCTCGAACAGCGAGCTTACCGACTGCTCGCTGTGAATGTAGCGAATCGCCTTCGCCAGAAGCTCGCCAACCGACAACACGCAAAGCGACGGAAACCTCTTCGACTCCGGAATCATCACCGTGTCGGTGACCGTCACCTCAGTTATCGGCGCCGCCGAAAGCCGGTCCCTCGCGGGCCCCGACAGAAGAGCATGGGTTGCACAGACGTAAATGTCGCGCGCACCAAGATCCTTCAGCGCCTTGGCAGCTTCGGACACCGTGCCCGCGGTGTCGATCATGTCGTCCGCGAGCAAACAATCCTTTCCTTCCACTTCACCGACGACGTTGACCACCTCGGACACATTCGCCTTCGGACGCCTTTTGTCGATTATCGCCAGCGAGCCGTTGAGCCTTTTGGCGAACCCCCTCGCCATCTTCGCCGACCCGACATCGGGAGCGACGACCACGAGATCGTGCAGATTTTTTTTCCTGTAGTGCGATACAAAAACCGGTGCGGCGTAAAGATGGTCCACCGGAACATCGAAAAACCCCTGGAGCTGGTGCTGGTGAAAATCCAGCCCCAAAACCCGGTTTGCGCCCGCCACAGTAATCATGTTCGCCAGCAGCTTCGCCCCGATCGCCACTCTCGGCTGGTCCTTCCTGTCCTGCCTCGAGTATCCGTAGTAGGGCATCACGCAAGTGATTCGAGCCGCCGACGCCCTTCGTGCCGCGTCGATCAGGAGCAGAAGCTCCATGATATTGTCGGCCGGCGGATTCGTCGGTTGCACGATGAAGACGTCATTGCCTCTGACGTTCTCGTCGATGCGCACGAAAATCTCGCCGTCGGCAAACCGGTTGACCGTCGTCTTGCAGAACGGCACATCCAGCATTTGCGCGATCTCAGCGCACAGTTCCGGGTTACCGGGCCCGGCGATGAGTTTGAAGCCATGAGCGGGTACGGATAATCCGTCCATGCAGCCTTACAAGTTAGGTGGGCAAAGGACTTGGATCAATTGCCCCTGGTGGATTCGAACCACCATTACCGGATCCAAAGACCGATGTCCTGCCATTGGACGAAGGGGCAGCGGGAACGGAAAGCTAGTCCAGAAGCTCCACTGGGACAACGCTCCACGC
>JBOHTB010000148.1:0-27104 GCA_050733435.1 Gemmatimonadaceae bacterium
GCATCTGTAGGCGGGAAGCGGGAAGCGGGAAGCGGGAAGCGGGAAGCGGGAAGCGGGAAGCGGGAAGCGGGAAGCGGGAAGCGGGAAGCGGGAAGCGGGAGTGTAACGGCGTCGTTCGTCTTGTCAAATTCCCGACGCGGGGACATACCTTCAGTCAACCGGAGGTGATGATGAGACTCTTCAAGTTCGTGCTCATTGGAGTTGCGTTGGCGGCCTGCAGTTCTCCGACGGCCCCCGCGAAAATTCCCGACCTTGTGAAACGCCTTGTGCCAAAGGCGGTCTGCATGCCGATCGGCGGGACATTCGACTCGCGCGCGCCGGCCTTCATCATTGAGTACAAGGCGGGTGTAGACCCAGTCGCGAAAACCGCCGAGCTGGCTAATAGATTCGATTTCACGCCGCTCCATGTTTATACGGCTGTTGGTGGATTCGCCGCCGAGCTCTCAGATAACGCTTTGGTTGGAGTAAGCTGCGACGCGAGCGTGGCGTTCATCGAACATGATGGAATTGGGTCGATCGCTTCGCAGTGAGGGGAGGACGAGGGCTCGGACCAACGGCATCGACTATCGCGGACTGACTGCGGATCGCGGACTAACTGATAACGGCAACTACTCTCTCTCACTGGTGCGGCTCTTAGCTAGTAGGTGCGCGCTCTGGGCAAATATCTTGACAGTTCCGGTGGCGTAGCGGCAGAGGCCGCGGATAGTTCGACGCGCCATCGATAGATCTTCGCTCCGCAGCTGTTGAGTCCGCAGTCCTCAGTCGGTCCGAATCCTCGATCCTCAATCAGTCCGCGATCGTCGATGCCGTTAGTCCGAGCCCTCGATTCGCTTCCCGCTTCCCGCTTCCCCCTTCCCGCTTCCCGCTTCCCGCTTCCCGCTTCCCGCTTCCCGCCTCCCGCTATTCCTCTTTCTTGACCTTGTAGTACTGCCTCGGATCGAGAGCGTCGCGCAGCGCATCGCCAAGCAGGTTGAAGCCCAGCACCGCCGCTCCAATCGCGACGCCCGGAAAAACCGACGTCCACGGAGCGGTTTGCAGTTGGAATAGATCGCGCCCGTCGGCGATCATCGAGCCCCAGCTCGGCGCCGGCGGTGGAACACCGAGACCCAGAAACGAAAGCGCCGCCTCGGCCATGATCGCGCCGGCGACTCCCAGCGTCGCGGTGATGACGACCGGCGCGACGACATTCGGAAGGACGTGCTGCAGCATGATCCGTATGTCGCCCGCTCCGAGTGCCCGAATCGCCTGTACATACTCCAGCTGTCTGACGACGAGAACCTGACCGCGGACTATCCGCGCCATTCCCGCCCATCCGACGACTCCGATCGTCGCGAAGACGACCCCTTCTGAAGGCTGGAGCGCCGCGACCATCGCGATAAGCAGCAGCAAGGTCGGAAATGCGAGGGTGACGTCGGCGAGGCGCATCACTATCTCGTCGATCCATCGGCCATAAAATCCGGCGAGCATGCCGAGCGTGACGCCCAACGCGAGTGCGATGCCCTGGGAGATGAGGCCAACTGTGAGCGATACTCGGGCGCCGTAGACGAGCCGCGACCAGATATCCCGCCCCTGGATGTCGGTGCCAAGCCAATGGCGCGCGGAGGGGCGCTGGAGGATGTGCAGGAGATCGATCGTGATCGGACTCTGGCGCGCGATCAGCGGCGCCAGAATCGCAGCGAGACTCATCACGACTACGATGGCAATGCCGAGCCGGGCGCGATTGTCGCCGAAAAATCTCTGTCGCTGCTTGACATCGAGCATCGTTTTCCTAGTCCCTCGACGGATCACTCAGCTCGCTTGGCGTATCCGGCGGCTGCCGTTTCCACCTGCGATGCTGCCAGAAATATTGCGCCGGCTCGACGCGCACCCAGTGCTCCAGCCGTTCGGTAAATCTTGCCACGATCGAGTCGACATCGCGCTCGCGATCCCCCGTTTCGCGCGCCTCGATTCGCTCGACGATAACGCGAAAGCGTCCGTTCGGCTGCCGGAGCGCGACGACGAACAATACCGGCACCTGGAATCGCAAGGCGAATACCGCAGCGCCGCGCGGCGTCTTGGCGGGCCGGCCGAAGAAGGGGACGAACGTAGAGGCGAGGCCTTTGACACCCTGATCCGCTATGAACGCTACCGCTCGCCCCGCGCGCAGCGCCCTCGGCGTACGCCTCACCGCATCGGAGTCGTGGACGATGTTCATTCCAATTTCCTCTCGGGTGCGCGTCACGTACGCGTCGAAAAGCGGGTTTGCCATCCCGCGCGCAATCGCATCGAGCGGCACCCCGCGCGCGGCTACGTAACCACCCGCGAGCTCCCAGTTCCCTATGTGGCCGGTCACCATTATCGCGCCGCTGCCTTTCGACATTGCGTCGTCGACTGCGTCCCAGCCTTCCACATTCTCCACCAGTCTCTCGATCCCTCCCGCGCCGAGGGAATCGAGGAGCGCCGTCTCGACGAAGGTGCGACCGAGGTTCCGGTACGATGCGCGGGACAAGTCCACGACCGCGCGATGGCCGAGGTCAGGAAACGCGGCCGCGATTTGTCCCTCGACCACGCGCTTGCGGATGCCGAGCGGTCTGTATCCCAATGCGCCGAGGGTTTCGCCGATTGCACAGGCGGCGTCCCAGCTGAGCGCGCGAAGTGCGCCGATCGTCGCGCGCATCGTGTAGTACTCCGCACGGTGCGCGAGCGTCGGTTTCTTCAATTCTGCTCGCCGTTCACTGGCCGAGCGGATTCACGAAAGCTTCGCCGGTGAGCAGATTGTTAATGCGTTGGTCGAATGTGTGGTATTCGCGCACGAATCCCCTGCCCTCTCGACGTATGCGCTCACGCGCCGCTGCGTTGTCGAGATAGTACGCGCACTGCGCCAGGCAGGAATCGATGTCCGAGTACCAGGCGCAATGGTCTCCTTCGCGGAGCATGTGTTTGAGCTCCGGAGTGCCGTGGCCGAGGAAAAATCCGCCGGCAAGAATCACCATCCAGGTGCGATCGGAGGTGGTGTTGCCGGATTCACCCGTGTAGCGAGCCGGATTGACTCCAAGCACGATCTTCGAGCTCGAGCAGACGCCGGAGAATTTTTTCCCCTCAACGTGCTTGCCGGTCCAGTTGAGGGGCTTACGCCATTCGTCCCACCCGCGTCCCCAAACCTTGAAGTCGTATTTTTTCGCGACCTTGAGAAGAAAGTTGGCACGCGTGGGATCGTAGCCTGTCCCGATGAAGGCGACGTCAGACGCGAGGCTCTTTTTGGGCTTCACCGGCTGGATCGCTATGTCCGCGCACGATGGAAGGAATTTGGCGGGCAAACCCAGAGCCGCCCACTGCTTCTCGAACCCAGAGACGAAGAAAGTCTGGGTGAGCTTACCGATTTTTACTACGTGCGCAACGTCCGGGCGGTAGGTGCTCTTGAACCACTGCGCGTCGTGGTACCACATCGCGTTCGCTTTACCAGCGATGATTTCGGCGACTGTTTGTGGAGACAGAGCGTGGCATTTCGAGAGCAGCACGAAATCGGCCTTGAACCGATTTGCCTGGGAGATTGCCCAGCGCTGGGTGAGCTTCCAGCCAATGAAGCGCTTTGTCTTGCGATCGTCGATCAGTTTGGTGACGTGTCCCGCGCGCCTGAGGGCCCTCTGGGTTCCCTTTTCCATTCGCCAGGGATCGTCGCTGCCGATTATCAGAACTCGCAAAGTGGGCTCACGTCTTGATCATTTCCCGTCGGACGATTCTCGATGCCGACCCGATAATCTATCAGGACTGGCAAACGCGGGACCGGGTGATGTAAGGTCCTTGCAAGTCGTCCCCCGCGCAGGGAATCGGCGCAAGGGTCGCACCTGTGGCTTCCGTCAGTCCCGGGAATTAGACTTGCCCGACACACCGCGTCGTCACCTTTCCCGAGAAATCAGCAGATGGGTCTGACCGATGTCGAGCTGGGCGAAGGCGTCAGGATCGCGCAACCCACGCTCGTCAATCTTTACGGTTGTAAAATCGGCGACGGGACCCGAATAGGGGCGTTCGTCGAGATCCAGAAGAATGCCGCGATTGGCGCGCGCTGCAAGATTTCGTCGCACACGTTCATCTGCGAGGGAGTGACGATCGAGGACGAGGTCTTTGTCGGACACGGCGTCATGTTCATCAACGACCGGTTTCCGCGCGCGACAGGTCGGGGCGGCGCGCTCCAGACGGAAGCGGACTGGAAGGTCGTTCCCACTCGGGTGTGTCGCGGCGCATCGATCGGCAGCGGTGCCGCGATACTGTGTGGAATCACGATAGGTGAGCGCGCGCTGGTCGGCGCCGGCGCCGTTGTCACCACCGATGTCGCCCCCGACACTACTGTCGCAGGCGTTCCCGCTCGGCAGCTCCGTTGACGGAAAGGAAAAAGCAGGCGCCGCTCGGCGTGGGCGTCATTGGCTACGGCTACTGGGGACCGAATCTGGTGCGGAATTTCATGACCGATCCGGATACGCGAGTCGTCGCCGTCTGCGATCGGTCGAAGGAGAGACTCGCAGAGGTGGAGCGCTTGTACCCCGGCGTCAGGACGACGGGGGAGGCCAAAGACCTCTTTGCGAACAGTGAGATCGACGCGATCGCCATCGCGACGCCCGTTGCCACGCACTTCGAGCTCGCGCGCGACGCGCTTCGCGCCGGCAAGCACGTATTGGTCGAGAAGCCGATCGCATCGACCTCCGACGAGTCATCGCAGCTGATAGACGAGGCGGCGCGGCGGAATCTCGTGCTGCTCGTCGATCACACCTTCGTCTTCACCGGCGCTGTGACGAAGATCCGGGAAGTGATCCGCGAGCCATCGTTCGGCAAGCTCCAGTACTACGACTCGACGCGGGTGAATCTCGGGCTGTTCCAGCACGACGTGAACGTGATGTGGGATCTCGCCGTGCACGATCTCTCCATCATGGACTACGTGATCGGAGTCGCTCCTGTGGCGGTCTCAGCGACCGGGCTCAGTCACGTGCCGGGTCAGCCGGCGAACGTGGCGTTCATGACGCTCTTCTTCGACAGCGACGTTATCGCGCACGTAAATGTGAACTGGCTCTCACCGGTGAAGATTCGTCGCACGCTGGTCGGTGGGAGCAAGCGAATGATCGTCTACGACGATCTCGAGACCAGCGAGAAGGTGAAGATTTACGACAAAGGCATCACGGTAACCGAAACGCCGGACGAAGTTCGTAAGCTCCTCATCAGCTATCGTACCGGTGATCTTTGGTCGCCGAAAGTCAACGACACCGAAGCACTGCGGCTCGAAGTTGCGCACTTCAGAAATTGCATCGATGGAAAAGAGAAACCGCTCACACCGGGCGAGCGTGGCCTGGCGATCGTGCGGATGCTCGAGGCAGCCGACAAATCGATGAAACAGCGGGGTCAGGCGGTAGAGCTGTGAGCGCGAGTCAGACGCAGGGCGACATCGCCGTGCCGTTCCTCGATCTCAAGGCGCAATACGCTACGATACAGGCCGACGTCGAAGCCGCGGTCCTTCGCGTGCTCGCCAGCGGCGGCTACGTCCTCGGCCCCGAAGTAGATGCGTTCGAGAAAGAGTTCGCCGCGAGACACGGCGCGAAATACGGCGTCGCAGTGAACACCGGCACGAGTGCGCTGCACGTCGCGCTGCTCGCCGCCGGCATCGGTCCTGGAGACGAAGTCATAACCGTCTCCATGACATTCATCGCAACTGTATCAGCGATCAGATACACGGGCGCGACGCCAGTCTTCGTCGATGTCGATCCAGTCACGTTCACTATGGACGCGAGCCAGATCGAGTCGAAGATCACTCCACGGACCCGCGCGATAATGCCGGTGCATCTCTACGGCCAGAGCGCCGACATGGACCCAATCATGAAGATCGCGGCCAAGCGAAATCTCTTGGTGATAGAGGATGCCGCGCAGGCTCACGGCGCGGAGTACAAGGGGCGCCGCGTCGGCAGCATTGGACAAATCGCCGGTTTCAGCTTCTATCCCGGCAAAAACCTCGGCGCCTACGGCGAAGCGGGCATCGCCACGACCAACGACGAGAAGTACGCGCACAAGATGCGACTACTCCGCGACTGGGGTCAGGAGCGGAAGTACTACCACGACATCCACGCGTTCAACTACCGGATGGACGCGATCCAGGGCGCCGTCCTCCGGATCAAGCTGAAACGTCTCGAGCAGTGGACCGACGCGCGTCGCGCGCACGCCAGACGCTACGACGAGCTATTGGGACGGGAAATTCCGCACGCCACGGAAGCGTCCGGCCGAAAGCACGTCTATCACATCTACGGCGTCTATCACGAGCGGCGCGCGCAGCTTCAGGCGGCGCTGCAGACGACAGGCATCAATACCGGAATCCACTACCCGATTCCCGTCCACCTCCAGCGCGCCTATGAAGACCTCGGCTACCGCGTTGGAGATTTGCCGGTGACGGAGACTGTCGCGCGCGAGCAGCTCTCGCTGCCGATGTTCGCGGAGCTCACCGACGCGCAGATCGTCCGGGTTGCCGAAGCAGTCTGTGACTGGAGCCGGAAAAACCGTTAGCCGCTCCGCCGGAGACTTTTCTCCCAGAGGCGAGCGTACTTGGCCATCACGCTGGCGGCGGCAAGGCAGGCGAGAACAAGCCCGTGAGCACCGTCGCGAAATCCGCCCTTCAGTATATACATGCTGAGGAATCTCGCCGGCGGCTTTATGAGCACCGCGGCGGGCGACGCGCGTCTGCCCTTCGAGTAGTTCTGTTCGGCCCACCACCTGCTGTACCGATCGAACTTCTCGAAGTACTGGTCGAGCGACGCATAGGTGTAGTGGAGAAGCGAATTCGTCAGCTCACCGGTTTGCGCGCCCGCGGGAACGTCGACGTGCTCATGGACGAGATTCGCGTTGTAGCGCAGGTCACGCCTGAACAGGCGAACGGGCTTGTCGCTTCCCCATCCGCCGTAATTGATCTGCCTGCCGAGAAAGAAATTCCGGCGCGGAACGCGAAACGCGGAGTTGCTGGTGGTCCGCACTGCCTGTTGTATCTCCGACCCCAGACCAGGCGTGCAGCGCTCGTCGGCGTCGAGCACGAATATCCAAGGCGTCTTCGCTCTAACAATTGCCTGGTTTCGCGCCGCGCCGATGGTTGTGAAGGGCGGACTGATTACGGTCGCGCCGGCACTCCGCGCGCGCTCGGCGGTGTCGTCGACGGAGTCGTTCTCCACAACGATCACCTCGCTGGCCCATTCGACGCTTGCTACGCAGGCTTCGATGTTCGCGGCTTCGTTGTGCGCCGCGATTACCGCCGTGACTCCCGTTCCGGCCGATCCGCGGCCTGAGGGCGTCACCCTTGTCGCCGAACCCGGGTGCGCGCGGTGTTGGCTATGCGATCGAACCCCTCGATCGTCGCGCTCTCTGGAAATTCTCTGGCGACGCGCGTCCGCCCCGCCCTGCCCATCGCTTCACGCGATTCTTCGCTCTTGAGCATTCCGGCGACGGTCGCCGCCGTCGATGCGGAGTCGTCGGGCGGATAAAGTGCGCCGCTGATTCCGTGCGCAATGTAGCGCTGCGCTATCCCTCCCTCGCTCGCAACCGTCGGAATGCCAAGCGCCATGAGATCGAGGATTCCGTAGACGCCCGTGTCCTCGTTGGCGACCACCCATCCGAGATGCGCGTTCTGCATCAGACTGACCTGGTCGTCGCGCTCGCCGAGGAAGCTTACGAGATGCAGAACCCGTAGTGCGGCGGCCTGCATCCTAAGATCCTCGTCATCCGATCCCGGTCCGACTATCGTGAGTCGGAGATTCGGGTGCCGCGGCGCGAGCATCGATATGGTACGAATGGCGGTGGCAGCGCGACCACGCGCGGTGGGATCGTAGACGCAAAAGATGTAGCTCGCGGGCGGTGCGGATTTTTTCTCGTCCGCGGGGTTTGTATCCCCGGCCGGCTCCGCGCTGCGTTCCGGTTCCTTCACTCTGTCAGTCGGATAGTCCGCGACATTCACACCGATCTCCGCGACATCTGCGTCGATGGCATTCTTCGGAATCTCGGACGCCCGTCGGTCCGCCTGGCTCGCGAATAGATAGGCCGTCGGCGCTAAGCGTGACGCCCACCAGCCGCCCAAACTGAGCTCGAGTCGTTTGCCGGCTGGCGTCCACCGCACCACCGCGCCGTTCCCGGTGATACGACAGGCAGTGGCCGCGACCAGATGTTCGCGATTGGTGGTAACGAAAATCGCGTCGGCATCCCAGCGCCGGAAAATCTTTCTCAGTCGTCGCGCTGCGGAGTAGAAAAAACCGTCCGTCGAGAAAGGAATTATCTCGAATGGCTCCGGAATCGGTGTGTGGCGCGGCTGGTTGGGCTCGCGTCGTGGCGACATCGCCAGATGCACGTTCGAATCGGGCGTGACAAGGAGCGTGACCTTCGCTCCGCGCTCGGAGATCCCGCGGCCGGCCCTCGCGAACAAACGCGCCGTACCCGACCATTCCCGCGCCGAGTGGAGAAATAGGACGTGAATAACGCTACCCCGCTGAGGGAACCATAGTGGGCTCGTCGGCATCGCCGAACTGCAGCGAATACAGACGATAGTACGCGCCGCGCTTCGCCAGAAGCTCTCCGTGCGTTCCGCGCTCGACGATCTCGCCGCGATCGAGAACCAGGATCTGATCTGCGTGCACGATCGTGGACAGCCTGTGAGCTATCACAAAGACGGTGCGACCGTGCAAAAGCCGGTCGACCGCTTCCTGCACCAATCGCTCCGACTCCGTGTCGAGAGCCGATGTTGCTTCATCGAGAATGAGGATGGGCGGATCGCTCAGCAAGGCTCGCGCGATGGCGAGTCGCTGCCGCTGACCACCTGACAGCCGGGTACCGCGTTCGCCGAGAAGAGTGTCGTAGCCCTCGGGGAGCTCGATGATGAACTCGTGCGCGTTTGCCGCCTTGGCCGCAGCCTCGATCTCGGCCTGGCTGTATTCTTCGCTCGCGCCGTAGGCGATGTTGTTGCGGACGCTGTCGTGAAAGAGAACCGTCTCCTGGCTCACTATTCCTGTCAGCGCACGCAGAGCGGGCAGCTTGATCTCACGGGTGTCGATGCCGTCGATGAGGATGCGGCCTTCTGACGGCTCGTAGAAGCGCGGGATCAGATCCACCAAAGTGCTCTTGCCCGACCCGCTCGGCCCTACAAGCGCGATGACTTCGCCCTTACGCGCGGTGAGATCGATTCCCGACAGCACCGGCGCGTCGCCATAGGAGAACGTGACGTCCTCGAAGCGCAGCTCCCGCTGGAACGTAGCGGTGTCACGAGTGCCGCGATCGCGCTGGAACTCCGCGGGCGAATCGAGAATCTCGAACAGCCTCTCTGCCGACGCGAGCGACGACTGCGCGGTGGTCCTCATCTGGGAAAGCTGCTTCAATGGTTGGAGCAATCGCAGCACCAGAGTCAGGAACGCAAGCAGCGTGGCGCCCGTCATCGTTCCGCTCGATAGAACCTGCCAGGCGCCTATCCACAGAATGAGCACCGCGATCAACGTTCCGATGATCTCCGTCACGGGCGGCGCAACGAGAGCGAGACGCGCCATCTTTAGGCTGCTGCGCGCGTACTTGTTGCTGCCCTCGGCGAATCTGGCTTCCTCGTACGCTTCGGTTCCCGACGCCTTGACGAGACGGATGCCGCCGATCGTCTCCTGGAGAACGCTGGTCATCTCACCATGGACGTTGCCGCGGCGGAGATTTCCGCGACGGAGCTTGCGCAGCATCGGCTGCAGCGAAAATCCGAGCAGCGGTAGAATAATGAGCGCGATCAGGGACAGTCTCCACGAGATACTGAAGAGAATCGCGATGTAGACGATCACGAGCGACGCGCTCTGCAGCGACTGCGTGACGATCTGGGTCAGAATCAGCCGCGTCTCGAAAGTATCGTTGATCACGCGCGACAGAATCTGACCAGCCTTCATCTGGGTGAAGTAGCCCAGGGGCAGATGCGCGAGATGGCGGTATACGGAATTCCTGAGATCGCGGGTGACGAATTCCTGGAGCGTCGCGCCGAATTGTCCGGCGATCCAGACGAGCACATTCTTGAGGACCACGGCGATGAGCACGACGATGATGACGTTTCGGAGCGAGCGCATCTCGTCGCCCGGAATTATGCGTCCGCCGATCGTGGCATCGATGAGCCTGGCTACGAGTCCTTTGGGGATCGCAGTCGCAGGCTGGTGAAACAGGATGTTCAGGAATGGAATGAGCAGCGCGATTGCGAACCCATCGAGCAGCGCCGCGAGCAGGTTTGCGACGATGGTGATCGACATGCGCCAGCCGTGCGGGCGCAGGTAAGGGAGAAGCCGCTTATAAACCGGCATGCCGGGCGCGCGCTCCGGCATTTAGCGGCGCGGAGTGAGCAGGGCCAACGGGAGAATTACTTCCTCCGGCGAGACGCCGCCGTGGAGGAACGATCCGCGATAGCGGCTCTGGTACTCGCGCAGCTTCGTCGGATATACGAAAAAACAATCGTTGGTCGCCAGCAGCGTGTTGCCGCCAGCTCCCCGCCTCGGCAGCCTCAGCATGTCCTCGCTGGTAAACAATAGCGCCTGATCCGGTCTCTCCGGCCGCAAGTCTTCGCCGAATTTGTAACGAAGGTTGGCGCTCGCATCGCGCTTGGCGTAAACAGTCGCGGGTGTGTTGCAATGAATCGAGCCGTGATCGGTCGTGAGCAGCACCGAGATTTTCCGGCGCGACGCTTCCTTCAAAACGCTGAAGAGCGCCGAACGCTGAAACCACTGCCGAGTGATCTGCCTGAGGGCGATCTCATCGCGCGCAACTTCGTAGAGGATCTGTGATTCGCTGCGCCCGTGCGTCAGGAGGTCGACGAAGTTGAACACGAAGGCACTGACGCCCTCCGGACCGATTGCTGTGCCCAGGTGGCGCTCGAGCTCGTCCGAGTTCGAGGCTGTAGAGATTTTTTGATAGCGCACCGGCGTCTTCCCGCACAGCTCTTCGAGATGCGCCTCGAGCAGCTCGCGCTCGTGGGCGTTGAGCGATTCGTCCTCGCGATCGGCGTTGCCCCACCAATCGGGGAGCCGCGCCGCAATCTCACCCGGGAAAAGTCCACTGAACAGTGAATTCCGGGAGTACGGCGTCGCGGTGGGAAGAACCGCGAAATAATGCGTGGTTTCAACGTCGAAGAACGGAGCGAGCAGCGGCTCGAGCACGCGCCACTGGTCGAGACGCAGGCAGTCGACGACGATGAACACCGCCGCTTTGTCGCGCTCCAGAATCGGCAGCAGGAATTCCGAGACGATGTCGATCGACAGCGGCGGACGATTTCCTCCGAGGTGCTTGAGCCACTCCGGGTAGTTTTCCTTCATGTAGCCGGCGAACTCGCGGTGCATGTCGGGATAAAGTCCCTGGAGCGATTCGTAGAGTCCCATCTCTCCGGCGGCCGCCAGGTCCACGTCCCAGCGCATGAGCTCGTCATAGCGATCGATCCACCCGCGCCAGTCGAGATTCTTGTCGCGCTCGAGCTCGATCGCGCGGAATCTCTCGACGAAGCTTCTGGCAATCGCCTGCTGACGGATCCGTGGCCCCTCGAGAATTCGAGTCACCACTGTCAGCACCTGACGGGGATTTATCGGCTTCACCAGGTAGTCGCGGATGTTGGCGCCGATGGCTTCCTTGAGCGTGGAGTCTTCCTCGCTCTTTGTCACCATGACAACCGGCAGGGTCGGCGCTATCTCCCGGACATCGCGATAGACCTCGAGCCCACGTTTGCCCGGCATCTGCTCGTCGAGGAGCAGGATGTCGAACGGACGCCGCCTCAGCAGCTCGATCGCGTCATCGGCGTTGGACGCCCACTCTACGGTATAGCCTTTGGAGCGAAGGAAGATGCGGTGAGGCTCGAGAAGCTCGCCTTCGTCGTCTACCCACAGGATTGTTTTTGGGGGGTTCAGGACCGGTGCGGCCATATGGCGGAATGTAGCCGAGGGTCGAGTCCGTGCCTAGATTCGGAGAGTGCTCGGTCAGCTTCCGCGTTTCGCTCTCGCAGTCCCCACATTTCGGTTCCGCTCGCTTGCGGCGCTCGCGGGGAGAGCATCGCTGGGCGGCGATCGTGAAACACTCCTCACGTGCCTCCAGCTCGGGCGGCTTTGCGCGGGTATTCTCCCGCCGTACAACCTGTCGCGGGACCTCATGGTTGAGAGGACCGAGCAAACGAAGCAGTGGCTCTCGGCGATCGCGGTCCCAAGCGGTGTCCGGTCTACTGCCTTCGGGATTTTTGGCGGTCTGACCGGCCACGATCGCGCCCGTTGCGCGCTCGCTTTCGAGGACCTTGTCAAAGCGGCGACCGGGCAGTTAGATGAGGCATCACGCATGGAGCTGAACGGCTTGATCCAGGAGCTTGCTGGTCCGCCCACTCCGGCCCGCGTGCGTCCGACAAGCACACCTTTTCAACCGAGCTGAAATTGGTACTACGTCTCGGAGCGAGCTGACCATGGCTGGTCATTCCAAGTGGAAGCAGATCAAGCATTACAAGGCGGCAACCGACGCCAAGCGCGGTGCGCAGTTCACGAAGCTCATTCGTGAGATCACGATGGCGGCGAAGCTCGCCGGCGGTGACCCGGCTGGAAATCCACGGCTCCGCACCGCGATCGACGCCGCGAAAGCCAAGTCGATGCCCAAGGAGAACATTGAGCGGGCCATAAAGAAAGGCACGGGCGAGCTCGAGGGAGTTCACTACACGGAAGTGACCTACGAGGGCTACGGTCCCGGAGGAGTCGCGATTCTCATCTCCGCTTTGAGCGACAACCCCACGCGGACGGTAGCCGAGATCCGGCACAAGCTCACCCGGCTGGGCGGCAATCTCGGCCCACCGCATTCGGTCTCCTACCTCTTCGACCGCAAGGGACAGATTTACATCGACGGTGAGCAGTACGAGGAGGACAGCGTTCTGGAGACAGTTCTCGATGCCGGCGCGGAAGATTTCAAGGCCGAGGGTGATCAATTCGTCGTGACGACTGATCCGCACGGGCTGCACATCGTGGAGGACGCCATCAAGAAAGCCGGAATCGAGATCGTCGAGTCGGAAGTCGCGTTCATTCCGAAGTCCACGGTGCACGTCGACGGAAAGAACGCCGAATCACTGGTGAAGCTCCTCGAGGAGCTCGAGGAGCTCGACGACGTCCAGAAAGTCTCCGCGAATTTCGACATGGACATCGAGCAGATGACCGGTGCGTGACGCCGAGCCCGTCGTTGTCCTTGGGATCGACCCGGGAACGGCGGTCATGGGTTACGGGATCGTTCGAAAGGAAGGCCGGAACCCGCTGACGCTGATCGAGTGCGGGGTAATTCGCACCAAGCCACGCGACGCGCTGCCCCAGCGATTGGCCGAGATCCACGACGGAGTGGCGGAGCTGATCCGAAAGCACCGGCCGACGGTTCTGTCGATCGAGGACATTTTTTACGCCAGGAATGTTCGCACGACGGTCGTGCTTGGACACGCGCGCGGTGTAATTCTCCTCGCGGCGGCTCAAGCCGGGCTGGACATCCACGAATATCCCCCGGCCGAGATCAAGAAGGCCGTAGCTGGAACCGGTGCCGCGACGAAGCTCCAGATCCAGTTCATGGTCACCCGATTATTGCGATTGAAATCGGCGCCGCAGCCGACCGACGCGGCGGACGGCGTCGCGGCTGCTCTCGCCTATGCGCTCGCTCCGGACCTCCCGAGAATCGAGCCGATTCGGCGGCTGGCGGCACTCGAAAATGCGCGACAGGTTTGATGATCGGGATTCCGAAACCGTGGAGGAGATTTATGAAGATGAGATATCTGGCGCTCGTCGCGATCGTGGCAGCCGCCGCCGGGTGCGCGAGCGGTGCGGGCAATTCGAGTACCGACGGGTCGCCTCGCGTGCATCGCAGCTCGAGCGTGATTACCGAGGAGGAAATCGCGTCGAGCAGTGCAACAAACGCGTACGAGGCAATCGAAAAGCTGCATCCGGAATTCTTGCGCTCGAGCGGGGCGACGACCTCTGGCTCCGATTCCGGCTTGCCCGATGTCTATGTGGGAACCGTTCGCTACGGTGACCCGAGCACACTTCGAAACATCGTGGCCAGCAACGTCCACGAGATCCATTTCTACAGAGGCGCTGAAGCCGCCACCAAGTACGGGATGCAGAATCCAAACGGCCTCAACGGCATCATCGAAGTGACGTTGAAGCATTGATCGCATCGATCCACGGCAAGCTCGTCGCGAAGGATCTCGATTCGCTCGAGGTGATGACCAGCGGCGGCGTCGGATACGAGCTGACGATTCCACTCAGCGCGTACGAGGCGCTTCCGCGCGCCGGCGAGGATGTGGATCTCCATACTTCTCTGGTAGTGAAGGAGGACTCCTGGCAGCTCTTTGGGTTCGTCAGCGTGTTCGAGAAGAAGCTGTTCGAGAAGCTGCTCACTGCGAACGGCGTTGGACCTTCGCTCGCCATCGGCATGCTCTCGGCTCTCTCGGCGACGCGCCTCATTCGGGCGATAAGAGAGAAAGACATTCCTACACTCCAAAGCGTTCCGCGCGTAGGTCGAAAGAAGGCAGAGAGACTTATTCTCGATCTTGGCGACAAGCTCGATGGTCTCGGAGAGACCACGGGAACCTCGGCGGCGCCAGCGAGCGCGGCGGCTGACGACGCCATGCGCGCGCTGGTTTCGCTGGGATATTCAAGCGTCGATGCCGAGCGGGGAGTTCGCGCCGCGCTGGACACTGGTGCAAGTTCAAAGTCGGCGGCCGAGCTTATTCGTGCCGCGCTAGCCAAATTAGGAGGTAGATGATGCTTACCAGATCTCTGATGCTTTTGATTGCCGGCGCATCGCTCGCATGCGCGCCGAGCTCGACCCTCAGCAACGGCAGTGGCTCGCGCAACTCAAACGTCATAACCCGCGAAGAGATAGCCGACTCGCACGCGTCGAACGCCTACGAGGCCGTAAGAATGCTCCGACCCTCGTTCCTGCAATCGCATGGCCCGAACACCCTCTCTGGCGCCGACAACGGTTACCCCAAGGTGTATCTCAATCACCAGTTCTACGGTGATCTGGACTCGCTCAAGTCGCTCGAGGTCAACGCCATCAGCGAGATCCACTATTACAACGGCACCGAAGCCTCGAACAGGTTCGGGTTGGGCAACGTCTCGGGAGCAATCGAAGTCACAACTACCGCGGGTTGATTCAGGCCGCGCGAATGCGAGGAGGAGTAATGAGGTCGGTCAGGCCGCTATATCTGTTCGCGCTTGCGGGCGCTATTGCGTGCGCGAGCGCGCCGACATCGGGCGCGGGACGCGACTCGAATGTGATCACGCAGCAGGAGATCGCCGACTCGCACGAATCCAACGCGTACGATGTGATTAGTCGTTCACGTCCGATGTTTCTCAAGAGTCATGGGCGCAGCTCGGCGACCGCGAGCTCGAGTGACTACGCGACGGTCTACATGGATGGGCAGCCGTACGGCGACCTGTCCGCGCTGCGAAACATCCCGACGCAGCAGATTCAGGAGATCAGATATTACGGCGGCACGAGCGCGGCCTTGAAATTCGGGATGCAGACCGGGTCCGGCGTAATCGAGATCAAGACGAAATAGTTACACTACGACGAAATAGTTACACTACATCGAAACTGGTACTGGCGCAGCAACGTCATTAACAGCAGAGTAGAGCGAAGCCGCAATTCAACCCGAGAGGATGTCATGAGGGTGAGAAATCTTTATCTGTTGGCAGCTGCGGCGCTGGTCGGCTGCGCGACCACGGCTACGCCGCGGGTGGGTGGTGTGCCAAGCGGAAATATGCTGAGCGCCGAAGAGATCTCTGCCGCTCACGCCGACAACCTGAGCGCGTACGACGCCATTAGCCGTCTCCGGCCAAATTGGCTCGCACCGCACGGCGCCACGACTATGAGCAATAACGCCAGCGACTACGCAATCGTATTCGTCGACGGGCAAGAGGTGGGCGACGTCACAGCGCTGAGGAACATCCAGGCGTACCAGGTCGGTGACCTGCACTACTACAACGTCACTGAGGCCGGCGCCAAGTTCGGTGTGAGAGCCGGCGTCACCGGTGCGATCGAAGTCCTGATGAAGGGTCCGAACCGGTAGATCCGCGAACCCGAACCGGCGACTCGGTTAGTCGCCGGTTCTCATGGTGCGGGCGGCTTCCCTCTCTTCCAGAGCCACACTGCGACGATGATGATGACCAGGACGACGATGATCAGCGTCAATGACATTTCCGCTCCCGGTGCCAGATAAGTAAGTCAAACTTCGCGCGTCAATCCCGCGCGCGATTCCCAAAGCCAAAAGCAAAAGTAACGCGCACCGTTCGTCCGTTCAGCGGTGTCAGAAATCTCTCCAGCTCGCCCGTCTGCCGATTCTCGTTGAACGTCGCGAACGATGCGCTCTCGTCATCGAACAGGTTCTCGATCACCGCAGAGAGTTTCCAGGCGCCGTAAGTCGACCCAAATCGTACGTCGGTAATGGCATACGACGGAAGGGGCGCCGTTTCGTTCGATTCGTCTCCCCGAGCCCATTGCCTCCCGACGAGGCGCCAGTCAACTCCAAAATTCGCGCGCCCAACGCGCAACAGCGCACCGCTCTTTATCTGGTCGGGCGTTAGCGGCAATCGGTCGCCGGCGACGACGTTGTTCGGACCAGCGAGGGGACTACTGGCAAAGGCTGAATCGGCGCGAATCGTAAACAAGGTCAGATTGCTCTCGAACGTCGCGCGCACCGCGTCGACACTGGCGTATTCGTGCAGCCTGTCTCCGAATCCAGTGAGCTGCGCGGTCAGCTCTCCGCCAACGCGACGAGTCTCCGGAATGTTCGTGAAGAATCCCGACAGGAGTGCCTGCTTCGAGGCCACGAAGAAAATCTCGTCGTGCGCTGAAGTTCTGTACGCTGACCCCGAGAAAAACAACGGTCCGCGGCTCCAGGTCGCGCCGGTCTCGTATGTAGTCGCGGTTACCGGCTTGAGCGGCGGATCTTCGCCCAATGCGAATGGCAGCGGACAGGTTGCGGCAGGGTCGGCGCATCCGAGCTCCAGGATCGCTGGTGCGCGGAAGCTTCGGCCGGCCGACGCGTAGATGGAAGCACCACCACCCAGGTCCATACTGATTCCGCCTCTTGGGTTCGTCTCGGCGTAACTGCTCGTGGTATTGTCCGCCGCGACGAGCCGATTCCGGAACGGAATGCGAACGTAATCGTGTCGAAGACCCGCCGAGAGGGTCATCGATCTCACGTGGAGATCGGCAATGGCGTAGCCGGCGAGGTCGACACTCGGACTCTCGACGTTCGTCGTCAACGTGTCAGCGCTCGATACTGCCTGCTGTGGCTCGGAGAAGAGCCGGACCCGAACGCTGTTGACCGCCATATCACTTCCCGCGCGCAGAGCGAGCGTCGATGCGACGGCCTTCCGCGAGAGTGGCGTGACCCAGCGCCAGTCCACGTTGCCGCCGACCGTCGAATTGTTCGTGAAATTCCTGACGTTGTCGTCGGGAGGTTGGTTCGCGTTGAATCGCTCGGCGTCCGATCGCCGCACGTAGACGTTCATGCTCCCGCTTCCGTGAGTGGTCGACTGGAATCCGCTGAGCGTGACCTGCAGGCCTTTGATGTCGTCAAAATCGCCGGCAGTAAAATTCGTCCGCGGCGAGATGCGGAAGATGCTCTCCGGCAGCGAGCCAGCGGTCTCCGCTCTCGATTTTGCGCCGAGTAGCTGGAGCCGAATGCCATGCGTATCGGTGGCGCGGCCAAAGTTGGCGAACAGGTCGTACGATTCGGCCCCGGTCGCGTCGCGCCAGCCGTTCTCGCGGTCGTAAGCGCCGCTGGCGTAATAGTCGACGCCATTCTTCGACAGTCCGCGTGCGTTGGCGCTCAAGGATCGATCACCGAAAGATCCGCGCGACGCTTCTATCTCGCCGCCGGCATCGGCCCGGTCGCCCCGATACGTGATGAGGTTTACGGCTCCGCCGAGCGAATTCGGACCGAGAAGAGATGCGGTTCCGCTCAGGACTTCGATGCGCTCGACGTTGTCCATCGGCAGGAGATCAAAGTTCACCTCCTGCGCATCGGGCTCGTTCTGTCGGACTCCATCGAGGAAAACCGAAATGCCCGGTGGCAAACCGACCGTCGGACCGGCGTTGAAGCCGCGCAAGCCGAAAGTCACTTTGCGCGTCGAGCCAATGTCGTCGTAGAGAGTGATCCCGGGAACGGACCGGAGCGCGTCGGTGAGAACTCGCGGCTGCCACGCAGTGAGCTCGCGCCTCGAGACAATCGAGATTCGCGCGGGCACTCCGGATCCGACCTCTCGGCCCGCACTCGGCGCGATCGACGCCGAGATGGTGACGGCCGGCAGCGCGACGGCGGCGGTGTCGCGGGCGGCCGTAGTGTCAGTTACCTGTGCGGTAAGTGGGCTGGAGACGCTGCACAGAAAAAGCGCCTCAGGGACGCGTCGGGAGACAATGGATCGCAACACTGTTCATGAGATATAAGCGGCGCGACGGCTTCGAGGACGCGCGTGGTGTAATCCCACGTCCTACACGGAGACTCGCGCGAAAGAAACCCACTTCTCGCATTCAGCCGATCCCGCGACATCGGCAGGAGCCATACCGTTCGCCCAGTTAGTCGACGTCCTGCGAGCGCCGGCCACATACAGAGCGAAAGTAGGAGCGCGAGTGCGCTTCGAAACAGCGCTCGCAAATCGGAGACATTAGATGCACAGCATGAGATTTACGGCGCTTGCGGGATTGTTCGCGCTCGGCGCCTGCGGAAGCGACACGGTTACGAATCCCGCTCCGCCACCTCCGGCGGTGACGGTGTTCAGTGCTACCGGCAACATCGCCGCAAAGGTCGACGAGTTCAGAAATGCGCTCGGCACGTCGAACGGTGCGACGGCCGGCGAGCAGCCGACCGGTCGGAGGGAGATCACCTGGGACGGCGCCGGTGCCAATCCGTTCGACAATCGGAACGACTTCCCCGCGAACTTCTTCAACACGAACGTCAAGTCGGGCGCAATCTTCACCACCTCGGGCACGGGTTTCCGGAACGACTCCACGGATTTCTCGGAGATCAATCCTGCCTACGCCGGTGATTTCACCTTCTTCAGCGCCAACAAGATTTTCGCGCCAGTCGGCAGTAATCAGCTGGACCAGCTTTTTGAGGTTGCAGGGCAGCCAACACCGGCGGTTAGCCGCGGATTCGGAATCGTGTTGAGCGACGTCGACATCGCTGACAAGACCACGATCCAGCTCTTCGCGCAGGACGGCTCGAGCCTCGGGATTTATTCCGCTCCGGTTAGGTCGGACGCGGCTGGTCTTTCGTTCGTCGGCGTCACGTACGACAACGCGATCATCGCGCGGGTTCGCATCACGCTTGGTACCGGCGCGCTTGGCGCCAACGTGGACGACATCAGCGACGGTGGCACGTTGGATCTGGTAGTGCTCGACAATCTGATTTACGGGGAGCCGAAGAAAGCATTCTGAGACTTTCCGACAAAGAGGGTCGAGCGCAGACTCGGCGTCGAGTTACACAGCGCCGCAGACTCGGCCCTCTTTGTAATCGAACAAGCCCAGCCGTACCTTTCATTCCCCAATCGGTGACTCAGCTACAATGGGCATTCCCGCCGGCATCGAGAACGAAAGACTTCTGGAGCTGTTCTTTTCCCAGTCTCTGGATGGATTCTTTTTCATGATGCTCGACGAGCCGGTCGAATGGAATGCGAGCGTCGACAAGGACGAGGTGCTCGACTACGTCTTCGCGCACCAGCGAATGACGAAAGTGAATTCCGCGATACTCACCCAATTCAACGCGGCGACACCGGACGATCTCCTCGGCAGAACACCCGCCCAATTCTTCGCCCACGACCTATCGATGGCGAAAGGGCGTTGGCGTGAGTTCTTCGACGAGGGCTATCTCCATACCGAAACCGACGAGCGACGACTCGATGGATCTCCATTGCGGATCGAAGGCGACTACATGGTGATCCACGACGAGCTCGGCCGCATCGCCGGACACTTCGGAATCCAGCGCGACGTGACAGACAAACACCACGCGAGCGAGCAGCTCCGCGTTTCGCGCGAGCAGCTGCGGGCGCTCGCGGTACGTCTGCAGAAAGTGCGTGAGGAAGAGCGCACCGAGGTCGCGCGAGAAATCCACGACGAGCTGGGTCAGGCACTCACCGGGCTCAAGCTGGACGTCGCCTGGATGAAGAAGCGATTGCCGCGCGACCACGAGATGATGGAGCAGTGCGTGTCGGTGATCCAGCGCATAGACCAGACGCTGAACGCGGTCCGTCGCATCGCCACGGCGCTGCGGCCGAGCGTGCTCGACCAGCTCGGGTTGGCTGCTGCGCTGGAGTGGCAGGGGCAGGAATTCCGCACCCGCACGGGAATCGACGTCGCAATGGACGTTTCGACCGACGGTGCGGCCATTCCAGACTACCTCGGCAGCTCCGCGTTTCGGATACTACAGGAGTCACTCACGAACGTCCTTCGGCACGCGAACGCCAGTAAAGTGACGATTCGCCTGGAACAGACGGAATCGCTGCTGACGCTCGAAATCACCGACGACGGCGTTGGTGCGCCAACCATGTGCCTCGAAGGCACGAAATCGCTTGGCGTCGTCGGCATGCGTGAGCGGGCGCTCGCGTGCGGCGGGCAGTTCAGCATCACAGGACGGCCGGACCGCGGCACCACGGTGCTGCTCCGCGTTCCGCTCGACGCGCGGAGGGCGTGATGACGGCTATTTCTCTCGAGAGACAGGGCATCCGATGACCCGCGTCGTCAGGAACACGAGGAGCGCACAGTGATTCGCGTCGCGATTGCCGACGATCATCCGATCGTCCGCGAAGGCCTCCGCCGAATCGTCAGCGATGACACCGGAATCGTGGTTGCGGGTGAAGCGTCCAGCGCCGTCGAGCTTTTTCGTCTGCTCGGTGCGACCGCGGTCGACGTCGTGCTGCTCGACGTCAGCATGCCGGGCGCGACGTTCATCGATACGCTTCAGGATCTCCGCAAGGTGCACCCGACGGTGAACGTCCTCGTGATCAGCGCCCACCCCGAAGACCAGTGGGCGATGCGCTCGCTCCGCGCCGGCGCGGCGGGCTATCTCACGAAGGATCATTCGCCCGAGCAGCTCGTCCACGCCGTGCGTCGCGTCGCGCGGGGCGGCAAATACGTCAGCGAGTCGATGGCGGAGCGTCTGGCGGGGATGCTGGACGAAGGAGTGACGCGCTCGCCGCACGAGCTTCTCAGCGATCGTGAGTTCGAGGTTCTCCGCGCGCTCGGCAGCGGGATGATGGTGAAGGACGTCGCTGCGCATCTGAGGCTGAGCGCCAAGACAGTGAGCACCTACCGAACGCGTCTGCTCGAGAAAATGGGACTGAAGTCGAAGGAAGATCTCGTGCGCTACGTCGTCGCGCACGGCCTGATCAAATAGCGTCACACGGCCTGATCAAGTAGCGTCACACGGCCTGATCAAATAGCGTCACGCGTTGACCGCGGGGACCTCCTCGAGGGACAGGTAGATCGTCTTTCCCTGATTCCAGGCGAGCGTAACCATCTCATCGGCGCCCTCTGACGGGCCGCCGATGCGCAGGCAAGCGTCACACTTTTCGACGATGCGCCGAGCGACCGGATGAAAGATCTCGTTGAAGATGCGATCGCCCATGGCTCCGGAGCCGGCGTGGTCGATGAGCGGGAAAGCGAACCACTCTCCCATAACCGGCAGATGTCCTTTGCGGAAAACACGGAGCGATACCTCTGTCATCACTGCGAGATTTGCATCCATGAGCCACGGGTCGTCGTTCGTGCCGGAGCGATACGGTCCGGCGACGAGAATCATCTGCGGTCGCACGATCCGCGGTACGATCCTGCCGCTGCGCTCTTTTATGAGAAGGACGGTGGGCTGCATCAGTTGACCGGCAAGCCGCAGGCAACCGCGAGCACCAGAAAAAGAACAGCAATCGGGAAAAGCAAAACGACCGCGGCGTCTCGAGCTATGGAGCGCTTCATGTGGCGACCTTTGGTTGCGCGTGATCCCGTCGAGCAATGACGCTATAACACGTGACGATGCGGCGGAGTCAGTCCATCGCGACTTGTCCGATCCGTGTTGCGATACGGCGTGTGTAGGACTGCAGCCTACACCCGGAAGCGCTCCTTGAGTCTTGGGTCACCTTTCGTATCACGCGAACTGAGAAACGACAAGCACTACAGTCAGCAGGTAATTGGCTGGCAAGTTGGAACTCCTCAGCCTAATTTCCGAAGTATGGCCACTTCTATCCATCCGCGGTCAGAGCCAAGTATCGATGACAAGATTTTGGCAAAAGAACGGGCTCACGCTGCAGGCTCCGCACTGTTGCAAACACGCCACGAGATCTACCTGGGTGATGCGCGGGAAATGCCGGAATTATCAGCGCCGGAATCGTTGCATCTCGTTGTCACCTCGCCGCCCTACTGGACGCTAAAGGAATACGAAGGCAGTGCAGGCGCTCGTCAACTAGGCCACGTTGAGGAATACAAGACCTTTCTCATGGAACTGGACAGAGTTTGGCGGCGCTCTTTTGACCTTCTCGTGCCCGGGGGTCGGCTGTGCATTGTCGTTGGCGACGTTTGTATTGCGCGCAAGAAGGCAAAACGTCATTTCGTCGTTCCTCTGCATGCCGACATCTCAGTCCGATGCAGAAGAATTGGGTTTGACTACCTGACGCCTATTCTTTGGTACAAAATTGCAAATGCAAGAACCGAAGTAGAGGGCAACGGCGCGCCGTTCCTCGGAAAGCCATACGAGCCGAACGCAATAATCAAGAATGACATTGAGTACATACTGCTTTTTCGAAAACCAGGCGGATACCGGAGTCCCAGTGAAGAGCAGCGAGCCCTGAGCGTCATTGACAAAGCAAAGCATGCTCAGTGGTTCAGGGCAATCTGGAGTGATATCCCTGGTTCATCTCGCGAGAAGGGTCATCCGGCGCCGTATCCCGAGGAATTGGCTTACCGACTCATTAACATGTTTTCTTTCGTCGGTGACACGGTTCTAGATCCCTTCCTCGGCACGGCGTCGACAACAGCAGCAGCGATAAGAGCGAACCGCTCGAGCATTGGCTACGAAGTCGAGGAAAGATATCTTCAGATCGCCGCCGCAAGGCTTGAGCAGGGGACATTCGGCGCTTCTGTGTCGTATCATCTCGGCAAGAAACAACCGGAAAGGCCCCAGTCAATTGCCTCTGAAACGTCCGCCCCCTAATCCGAGACTGTGCCCACCGCACTCCTCGCAGCGTTCGAAAGTTCATTTAACGGAAAACTCTATCGCCACCGCATCGCTAACACAGGCGACACGGTGGCGCTCTATTTGTACGAAGATCTCTTCTCTTTGGGCAGATCGGCGAAGTTAGTTGAACGAGTTTCCAGCGCACGGGAAGTCGTCAACACGCGCAACCTTGTAAAAGGGAAAACCGGGCGACGCGGAGACGGCACGCTCGGAGAGCTAATCCCGGGCGAGAAGGCCGAAAGAATCCCAGGATTTTCGGTCGCGAGGGGACCTGTTGCGACTATAGAGATCGGTGTCGAGGTCAAGATCCTTGCAACCGCAATGATAAAGCAGATAGACAGGGTCATTAACGACCTTCGTCACCAGTCGACCGTATTCAAGAGTCTGAACTCCAAAGCAATCACCGTGGGCATAGTCGGAGTTAACTACTCCTACTCCTACGTCAGCTACGAAAAGGATCGGCAGTACCCTTCCAGTCCAATCGCTGAATCACGCAAAGCACAGCAACGTCTCGAGGCCGGAGCGAGAAAAGCCTTCGACGAATTCCTGGTTATCCCCTTTGGGATAACCAATGTAGAGCCCTTCCCTTTCGAATGGATTGACAAACGCGATATTGAGCAGCACTACAACAGCGTCATACTCAGAATCAGCAATTTGTACGATGCTCGCTTCTAGACGGATAATGCGGAGAGAGTGATGGCCCGACCTTCGACGGCTATACGCGCGAGCACTTTCACTGAGTCGGTGATCCGTGAGATGACCCGCGTCGCGAACCAGTACGGCGCGATCAATCTCGCGCAGGGCTTCCCCGATTTCCCGATGCCCGAGCCGATGAAGGAAGCAGCGTGCGCGGCGATTCACGGCGAAGTGAACCAGTACGCGATCACCTGGGGCAGTCCCGCGCTCCGCGTGGCGATCGCCAACAAGTACCAGACCTGGTACGGGATGGAAGTGGATCCGGAGCGCGAGATCACAGTGACCTGCGGCGCGACTGAAGCGATGGCGTCGGTGTTCCTGGCGCTGATCGATCCGGGCGACGAGGTCATCGTATTCGAGCCGTTCTACGAGAACTATGGTCCGGATGCGATCCTCGCCGGAGCGAAGCCGGTGTTCGTGCCACTGGAAGCACCGGACTGGAGACTCGATCCCGATAAATTGCGCGCGGCGTTCTCGAACAAGACCCGCGCGATCGTGGTGAACACCCCGCACAATCCAACTGGACGAGTATTCACGCGCGAAGAGATCGGTTTGATCGCCGAGCTCTGCCAGAAGTACGATGCGATCGCGATAACGGACGAGATCTACGAGCACATCAGATACGCGGGCGGACATCACGTGCTGGCCACGTGGCCGGGAATGCGCGAGCGGACCGTGACGATCTCCGGTCTCTCAAAGACTTTCAGCTGCACCGGTTGGCGACTCGGCTACGCGATCGCGCCGTTCGAGTTCACGTCACCGATTCGGAAGGTGCACGATTTCCTAACGGTTGGCGCGCCGGCACCACTCCAGGCAGCGGGCGCGATCGGGATGGCGTTCGACTCGGACTACTACAACCATCTCGCGCTCGAGTATCGCGCCAAACGCGACATCATGTGCTCGGCGCTCGACGAAGCGGGATTCAAGTACGCGCCGCCCGAAGGCGCGTACTACATCCTCGCCGATTTCTCGGACATCTCTGATCTCGAGTCGAGGGAGTTCGCGATTTGGCTGACGAAGGAAGGAGGAGTTGCGACGGTGCCCGGGATGAGCTTCTACTCACGGCCGGAGCTCGGAAGGTCAGTTACGAGGTTTGCCTTCTGTAAGAAGTTGGAGACACTGGAGAAAGCAGCGGAGCGCCTCGCGAATCTGCAGGCGAGGGTGTAGCACGTCTCGCGGTATTGAAGAGTGAAATGACGGACGCAGTCGTCGAAGCGCCCAAGCCTGAACGCGAGGGCCAGATCGCCAGCTGGCTCCATTTGCTGATCGTTGTGGGTGTGATGACCCTTGGCGCGTACCGCGGCTCGGTGAATGCCACGGCGATCGCCGAGGCAAAGACTTTCAATCGAGCGATCTTCTACGTGATCGCGATCGCCTTCGAGTGGGCGATGCTCGGCATTGTCCTGCTCGGTTTGAGGCTTCACCACACGCCGCTGTCCACCGTTCTGGGCGAGCGATGGAAGTCGATCAGAGAAGTAGCGCGGGATATCGGCATTGCCGTGGCATTCCTGATCGTTTCGAGTTTCGTGTTGTCGGTTACGGCCGGTCATCCACGCGACACAGCGCCCGGGGGAATCGTTCAGGCTATCCTGCCTCACGGACCGGTCGAATCGATTCTGTGGATAGGCCTCTCCGTGAGCGCCGGCATTTGCGAGGAGGCGATTTTCCGCGGCTATCTGCAGCGGCAGTTTATCGCCCTCACAGGGAGCTCTGCGGTCGGAATTCTGCTGAGCGCGGTCGTCTTTGGATTCGGTCACGCGTACAAAGGCGTTGTGGGCGCGCTTCAGATTACGGTCTTCGGCGTTCTATTCGGTATTCTCGCTTACTGGAGGAGAAGTTTGCGACCGGGCATGATCGCGCACACGCTCACCGATTCATTCGCGGGCGTCATGGCCGGCTTGCTCAAGATCAAAGTTTCGTAAATCGACCTGCCTAGCGGGCGCTGGCCGCTAGAATCGAAAAACGAAGTCGACATAGGGAACGCCGATGATGTTGCTGCCGGAAACGTTCACGAGAGCGAGATCGGTGGTCATCTTCTCTCCCATGAAGCGGAAACCGAACGAGTACAGGAAATTGTTCTCCGAAATCGGCAGCAGATAGTTCTCGGTGACGATTCCAACCCTCGGCGCGATTCGAAGCTCGCCGCCAATCATTCCAACGGGTTTCGCCTCTATCTCGCCTCCAGCGAAGCCGTAGCCTCCGCCCAGGGTCACGCTCGCGTTGTCATCGCCGAAGGTGCCGACACCGTAATAGACGCCGCCCGTTCCGCCTCTCGTGCCAGCGAACAGCACTCCGGCCGCAAGATGGACCTGGTCGTTCACGCTGAAGCCGATTTTTGGCGTCACGTAATAGGCTTGGTCTTCCACCCCGACGGGAAGGATAGACACTCCACCACCGATCGCCACGTTGTCCGTGAGTCCGTACGCGAATCCCGGAAAGAACAGCTCGTAATCCGAGAAGTACCCTTCTCCCTGCTTTAACATCTGTCCGCTCGGCGCGAAGAACAGGCGTGTGGAATTCGGATTCGGAAACCAGTAATCGCCTTGGCGCACATCGCTCGTCGCAATCTCCTTTATTTGCGTGATACTAGCGGCCGCGAGCTGCATCGTTCCCGCCTGACTCTGGAAGGTGACCGTATCGCCGCTGACGGCGACGATCCGTCCGAAAATCGTCGAGCCATCAGCCAGCGTCAGAAGCTGTGTGTGCGCGCTATCCGGGACCGTCAGCCGGCCGCGAACGTTTGCGGACGCTTGAGCGCCCACGGTAGTGGACGCCGCTACAATGCAAAGAATCACGACGAGCGCAAACAGGGTGTGGCGAAGTGAGTTTGGCATGAGAGCGGGGGTTCGGGTGGCAAACGTGACCTTGTGCGCCCCTACAGTGGCAAACGCGGCCCTCGACCTCTATGCGTCAAATGACGTAGTAGTCCGTTCCCCGCCATGTGGGACCCTGGGGTCAAACCCTCGGCCTGGTAGAGGCTAGTCGAGTATCCCTCTTCCCTCTTCCCTCTTCCCGCTTCCCTCTTCCCGCTTCACCGTTTTTGAACGCAGTTTAATCGGCGTGTCTCCCACCCACCCGCCGATCCGATGACCCCGAAAAGATTTTCCGCCGCGCCTGCTTTGCTCGCGTGCGCTGTGTTTGCACTGAACGCGTCCGCGCAGCAGCCAATCGATTCAGCGTATTCGCG
>JBOHTB010000149.1:0-16543 GCA_050733435.1 Gemmatimonadaceae bacterium
GTCCAGTTTCCGTCGTACCGCACGCCATTGATGAAAAAAGTCGGAGTGCCGTTGACTCCGCTCCTGATTCCGCTGCGGAAATCGGCGCGAATCCTTTTTGCGTACGTCGCCGCCGCAAGCTCGCGCGCGACCCTGTGCGGGTCGATGCCGATCTTCGCCGCGTACATCTCGAGATCCTCATCCTCGAGCGCATCCTGGTGGTCGAACAGCATGTCGTGCATCTCCCAGAACCGTCCCTGCGCGCCGGCTGCTTCTGCGGCTTCCGCAGCGTGCTCGGCGTGCGGATGCGCCTCCGAGAGCGGAAAATGACGGAACACGAATCGGAGGCGGTCGTCCATGAAGCGTCTCACGCTCTGGACGATCGGATGCGCGCGCCCACAATGCGGGCACTCGAAGTCGCCGTACTCGACGAGTGTCACCGGGGCCGTTCCCGAGCCGATGGTGTGGTCGTGCTCGCCGACGGGCGTTACCAGATGGGCTGACTGCATGCGCGCTACCGAGAAAAGATGAGAATGAGAACCTGCATTGTTTGCGCCGTTATCAGATCTCTTCTTCGCAATCTTCCATCACGAAGCGAAGCACGGTTGTTGCGGGAAAATGTGAGCAGGCGCTGATGCGTTTCGGCGCCACCCGAATAATCCTGGAGGAGTAGTGAGTGAAAACCCGAGCGAGTCCGCAGGCACGCCGAGCGTAGCGGGCAACCCAGCGACGAATTCCATTCTTGGCGAAGGCGCCTCAGCTCCGGCGTTTACCCTCAGGTCGACACCCGACAAATCGTATTCGCTCGCCGATTTTCGCGGACATCCGGTCGTCCTTGCTTTCTATCCGGCCGACTGGAGTCCAGTGTGCGGCGACCAGATGGCGCTCTACAACGAGATGCGCGAAGAGTTCGCCAATTACGGCGCTCAACTGCTCGGCATCTCCGTCGACGGATCCTGGTGTCACAAGGCTTTCGGCGAAGCCCGGAAGATCCAGTTTCCGCTGCTGTCGGATTTCGAGCCGAAAGGCGCGGTGGCGCGCTCGTACGGCGCGTACGAAGAGCAGGGCGGCGTCGCAAAGCGCGCGCTTTTCGTCATCGACGGTAACGGAACCATCCGTTGGAGCTATCTCTCCCCGATGAACGTGAATCCGGGGGCGGACGGAATTTTTGCGGCACTCGATGCGCTTATGGCCGGAGCAGAGCCGGCGGGATAGCTTTTCGGGTGTGAACGACATCGGATTCGATCCGCGCACCCGCCCAGATCACGGGAAGGACCGCAAGGCAATACACGGAAGAAGCCCGCGCGGCAGGAATTGGAGCAATTGAGATAGTGCGTCGGTTCGCGGTTGCACTGATCGTAGCGGGATCTGGTTTGATCTCGCCACTCGCCGCTCAGACTCCGCCGGTCGGGACGCCAACTCCCGTCGTCGTGGCGCCGCGAGAATCTCCGCTCAACTCCGCGCGAGCTTCACAATTCGCGGACTCGATCATCGCCCTGATGACCCTCGAGGAAAAGCTCGGCCAGCTCGCCCAGTGGCCGGGCCAGGGCTCGCAGACCGGGCCGCGCGTTCCCACCGGCGGCGAAGCACTGATTCGGGCCGGACGCGTCGGATCATTCCTCGGAATCTTCGGCGCGCAGTACACGCGCGAGCTCCAGAGAATCGCCACTCAGGAATCGCGGCTAAAGATTCCCCTGCTCTTCGCGCTCGACGTCATCCACGGATTCCGCACGATCTATCCGGTTCCCATCGCCCAGGCGGCGAGCTTCGATCCCGCGCGAGTAGCGGTGTCGGCGCGCGACGCCGCGATCGAGGCGACAGCGCACGGACTTCACTGGACGTTCGCGCCGATGGTGGACATCGCGCGCGACCCTCGCTGGGGACGAATTGTCGAAGGCGCTGGAGAAGATCCCTACCTGAGCAGCGCGATGGCGGCGGCGCAGGTACGCGGGTTCCAGGGCGGCGACAGTGCGTTGAACATCGGATCGACGGATGCGCTCCTCGCAACGGTCAAACATTTCGCGGCGTACGGAGGTGCCGAAGGCGGCCGCGACTACAACTCGGTCGAGCTCTCCGAACGGACAATGCTCGAGACGTATTTGCCCCCGTACAAAGCGGCGGTGAAAGCGGGCGTCGCTTTGGTCATGCCTTCCTTCAACGACATCGGCGGAATTCCTTCGCACGAGAATCGCTGGCTACTCCAGGACATTCTCCGCGATCGCTGGGGCTTCAAGGGCGCAGTCGTAAGCGACTGGGGCGGAATCCAGGAGATGGTCGTGCACGGAGTTGCGGCAAACAAAACCGAAGCCGGCATCCTCGCGCTGCGCGCCGGAGTCGACGTCGATATGTCTGACGGAGTCTATGCCGACAGCATGGCCGCAGCGATTCGAGCCGGTCGCGTGCCCGAAGCGCTCGTCGACTCCGCCGTTCGTCGCGTTCTGCGCATCAAGTACGCGCTGGGACTTTTTCAGGACCCATACCGATTCAGCGACACCGCGCGCGAGCGACACTACACTCTCGCCCGCGAACACATCACCGCGAGCCGGATCGCTGCGCTCGAGGGAATCGTCCTCCTCAAGAACACGCTCAGGACGCTTCCGCTTCGCAAAGACATTCACACGCTCGCAGTGATCGGCCCGCTCGCGGATGATGCGAAATCCGCACTCGGCGGCTGGGCAGCAGACGGTCGAAGCAACGAAGCGCTGAGCGTGCTTGCGGGCATTCGTGCCGCGCTCGGACCGGCGGTGCGAATCATCTACGCGCGCGGGTCGTCCGTCGATTCCTCCGACACAACCGGATTCGCGGCGGCGCGCTCCGCAGCGGAACGCGCGGATGCAGTCGTGATGGTTCTGGGCGAGCGACAGGATATGTCGGGTGAAGCGTCGAGTCGCTCGTCGATTGAGTTGCCCGGAGCGCAGCTCGCGCTCGCGCGAGCGGTGCTGAGCGCGGCGAGGCAAACTCCTATCCCGGTCTCCACTCAACCGGCAGGTACTTCGAGCTCGCTGCCGCCGGCGCAAATGTTTGTGGGGGCCAAGCCTGTGGTCGTCGTTCTGATGAACGGTCGCCCGCTCGCCATACCCGAGCTCGCTCGCGAAGCGCCGGCAATTCTGGAGAGCTGGTTCCTTGGCAGCCAGCACGGCGGTGCCGTCGCGGATGTTCTGTTCGGCGATTACAACCCGGGCGGCAAGCTGCCCGCGACGTTTCCGCGCTCGACCGGGCAGATACCCATTTACTACAACCATCGCAACACTGGCCGCCCCGGCGATACGAGCAACCACTACACATCCAAGTATCTCGATCTGCCGCTCGGTCCGTTGTTCCCCTTTGGCTACGGACTCAGCTACACGACGTTCGCATACTCGAATCTCCGCATCTCGGCGCCGAGGATCCCGGCGAATGATTCGCTCGACGTATTTGTCGACGTGAGGAATTCCGGTGATCGCGATGGCGACGAAGTCGTTCAGCTCTACATCCGTGACGACGTCGCGAGCGTGGAGGAGCCGATAAAGTCTCTAAAGGGCTTTCAGCGCATCACGCTTCGCGCGGGCGAATCGCGCACGGTGAGATTCCGGATCAACCCCGAGTCACTCGCGCTATATGACACTCAGCTGCGGCGGGTCGTCGAGCCGGGAACGTTCACGGTGTTCGTCGGCACCAATTCCGACGAGACGCTTCAGGCCCACTTCGAGGTGGTAGGCGACACTCTCGTTCTCGCGCCGCCTCCGCCGCGGTCGCCCTGACCTCTTGATGCGTTTCTAAGGCAGCCAGCGTTTACCGTTTCTAAAGCATCCAATCTTTATGGTTATTGGGATGCTTCCAACCGAGACGAATCGTTCGAATCGTTCCTACTGGCGCAAGAGAGCATCCTGGCGGGCCGGGATTTTTTGGGAACGGCCGCTCAGGATGCTACTCCCCGCCAGGAAGCTTTGGATGCGAAAACACAAAAAGAAAAGACTCCGCCACACGGAGCCTCGCGTCGAAGGGATGCGATTCGGAGCGTTCGATAAAATCCAGAACATCCGAACAACCGTCACGATTGGGTGCCTAAGCTTCGCGCTTCACCGTGCCTGCGGCTGGCAGCGCCGGCATTCCTTCGTTAGCGGCGATCAGCTCGCGATACGCGACACCGACTGGCCTGATCCTCCGCTTGAGATCGTATAGCCCGACCGGGTGCACTTCGTTCTTTTCCACTCTCAGCGCGTGCTGCCAGTCGATCTGATCCGTCAGCGAGAACCAGGTGAAACCCATCACGGGAATCCCCGCGGTGCGCAGCGCGACGATGTCTTCCCACTGGCCTTGCAGCCAATCGACCGCGAGTGAGCTCACGCGGTTCGTCTCGCAGTGAAAGAGTGGAATCCGATAACGCGAGTAGTACTCCGCGGCGAGCAGCCTGAATCCCATTCCCTTCCGCGCAGTCGTGCACTTCCCCGTCGACGACATTCTATGTTCGCAAGTCGGGTAGTAGTCGAGCCCGAGCCAGCGCTGGCCGATACCGCGCTTCTCGCGGAAGAAGCTCAGGTCGTTCGACGTCACTCCATTCTCGTTGAGGAAGCTGGCCATTCCGGGCGCGAGCTCGCGGCCCAGCGTCAGGTCGAGCGAGAGATGCTTGAACGCGTTCTCGCGCGCCGCTTTGGCTTCCGCCTTTTTTCCGGCGGGATGAAAGTGCTCGATCGATTCGCTCTGGACGATTACCGCGTCAGGACGCTCAGCGAGAATCGCTTCGACGGCTAGCTCGTGACCCATGCAAAGATTGCGGATGGCTCTCGCAAACGCGCCTTCGTCCTGCAGACCTTCGTTCCAGTAACCGCGGAGCGCCGAAAAGCTGGCGCAGATAAAGATCTCGTTTACAGGCGTGTAGTAGCGCACCCACGGATAGCGGCGTGCGAACTGCCGAGCGTATTCGGCGAAAAGAACAGGAAACGCCGGATCCTGAAATCCACCGAGCCAATCAGGGACGCCAAAGTGGCAAAGATCGGCGATCAGCTCGATGCCCTGGGCGCGCAGATCCTGAATGGGCTCGTCGGCGGAGCTCCAGTCGAACTTGTTGGGCCCGATGTGAGTCCTATAGTATGCGGGCCCGTATCGCAGCGCCTGGACGCCCAACTCGCGCACGAGTCCGAAATCCTCGCGCCAGCGATCGTAGTGTCCGCATTTCTCCATCTCGTCGACACGTCGACCGCCCGGCAATAGGGGATAGCTGTTTTCGATCCCCGTTGAGAACAGGAAAGGCCGTTGCATGAGCGAGAGCGGGAAAATGGGTTGCCGCGACGATGACCAGAATCGTCGCCGGAAAGCATGATTTCGAAGTAATATTTCTACACCTGTTAGACGACTTGGCCGCTCTGCGGTTAACAATTTTTCGGTGCCTTCCGAGAGAGCGCCGCAACGATAAGACGATAAGTCGAAGCCCCGCCTTGACTAATGCCTCCGAGTCCACTTTCCCGCCTTCGCAAACTCTGTCTCACTCTTCCCGAAGCACATGAGGTGGAGGCCTGGGGCGAGCCGACTTTCCGCGTCAAGAACAAGATCTTCGCGATGTACGCCAAGGCGAACAATCACCACGGCGGCGGCCGGAACGCCGTCTGGTGCAAGGCGAAGCCCGTGAATCAGGGACTCATGATCGACGCCCTACCGGATCGATTTTTCAAACCGCCTTACGTTGGGCCGAGTGGATGGATTGGAGTCTGGCTGGACGGAGACTGCAACTGGGCCGAGCTGAAGGATCTGTTGCGCGACAGCTATCGCATGACGGCGCCGACAAAGTTGTTCGCCAAACTGGAGAAAGAATGAGCGGGAAGCGGGAAGCGGGACGCGGGAAGCGGCACGACCGAGGGCTCGGACTAACGGCATCGACGATTGCGGACTGATTCAGGAATCCGGACGCGGACCATCGAGGACCGTCCGCAGTAGTCCGAGCCCTCGATCCTCAATCAGTCCGCGATCAGCAATGCACTTGGTCCGCGTCCGCAGTGAAGCACCTCCCCCTTCCCGCTTCCCGCTTCCCGCTTCCGCTTCACCTTGGCCATACATTGTTCTTCCGCTCGACGTCCGGCAGCGCCTTGCGGGGATCCACCTCTACGCGCGTCACCCTTTTTTTCTCGGGCGGCCGGTACAGGAACGTCGAGCCGAGGTTCCACATCTCGATTGGAAGGCGTACAGTCGCGCGCGATCCGTCGGCGAATGTCAGGGACAGCTCCGCCGGCATCACCATCGTACCGTGGTTCCCGACGAATACATTCGATCCACCATCTTCCCGATTCGACACCGAGTCAATCGATTGATCGAGACGCGCGGTCGAGTACAGCCACTCCCGCCAGAACCAGTCGAGGTCCATCCCTGACTCATCGCGCATCACTCGAAAGAAATCCGCCGGCGTTGGATGCTTGAATGCCCACGTTCTGATGTATTCACGGAACGCCGCATCGAAACGATCCTTGCCGAGGACTTCGTAGCGAAGCATCTGCATCGTGAGGGCCGGCTTCTGGTATCCGACCCAAAAGAGATCGCGCACCTGCGTGGGGTTCGTGATTAGCGGCTGTTCCTCTCCGGGTTTCGCGTGATCGGCGTAGAGATGCAGAGGGTGCACCTCGATCGAGTCGCCATATGGCGTGCCCTGGAAATATTTGGCGGCGTTCCCGAGATCGATGAAAGTGTTGAAGCCCTCGTCCATCCACGGGTAGAGCCTCTCGTTCGAGCCGACCATCATCGGAAACCATTCGTGCCCGAACTCGTGCGCGATCACCCATTGCTGGTCTTCGCGCGTCGGGCTGTTTGGCGTGAAGGTCAGCATCGGGTACTCCATTCCTTCGATCGGTCCTTCTATGGTTGTCGCGTGCGACCACGGATAAGGGTACCACTGCTCGCTGAAGTACTTGATGGCTTCGCGTCCCATTCTATTCACTTCGGCCCACTTGTCGGCCGATGGACGATAGAGATCCTCGATGAGGATTCCGTTATACCCACTCGCGTCCCAGCGAAAATTCGGTCCGGCAGCGAAGGCGAAGTCGCGAACGTTGGTCGCGGTGAAATGCCAGGCCGGCGACGGCATCGGACGCGTTAGACGTACACTTCCCACCTCGTTTGCGGCGATGATGGCGACAGGTGTTGCCGATTTCTTCGCGGCTGCAAGACGAGACCGTTCGGTCGGCGTCAGCACCTGCTCCGGATTTGCGAGCTCGCCTGTCGCCGCCACGATGTAGGACGGCGGCACGGTCAGCGAGACATCGAAGTTTCCGTACTCGAGATAAAACTCTCCGGCGCCTATGTACGGCTCATGATTCCAGCCGTGGACATCGTCGTAGACACACATGCGCGGATACCACTGCGCAATTTCGTAGAGCGGACCGTCGTGCCCCATCCGTCCACCGCCCTGTTCGGGAACGTTGAAGCTCCACGCTACGTCGATGTCGATCGCGGCTCCGGAAGCGAGCGCAGCCGGCAAATCGATCCGCATCGTCGTGCCGTAAATCGTACGCTTCGCTTCGACTCCGCCGATTTTCACCGAAGACAGATGCTCGCCCCCGGCGAATCCCTGGCACGAGAAGTCGAAGCTCGTGCCAAGAAAAACGAGAGGAGGCTGATTGAGCTGGTTGGTGACGCTATTTGGCGCGCAGAGATTCTGCTCCACGAAGAGCCAGAGATACGGGAGCGCGTCGGGCGATCGATTGACGTAGTGGATCGTCTCGCGTCCCCGGATCTCGTTGCGTGCCGAGTCGAGCGTCGCGGCAATCCTGTAGTCGACGCGTTGCTGCCAGTACTTCGCGCCGGGCCGACCACTCCCGGTGCGGACGTCGTTCGGGGTCGGCAGAACGAGTGGACGGAATGGAGAGCTATCGGCGACCTGCAGCTGCGAGTACTGGGCGACGAGCGTCGACGCGGTGAGCGAGACAGCGAGCGAAATCAGGCAAGCGGCCTTCGCCGGCTTAGCGAGCGAGATAGGATAAACGGCCGTCGCTCGAATGCCGCGCACAACGGCTAGCGGTTCGCGGAGAATCATGAAATCCCTGCGGTGAATGTTGTCGCCTCGTCGAGGGAAGAGGCTTCCCTGCGCCATTAATATGCACGGGAACAGCGCGACAATCTTCGCGATCGAGTCGAGCACCGGTGACGACAGTGGAATCAACGACAAGACGCAACGAAGCCTTTGCCTCGCTCGCCGCGGCCGGATGCCTGTGGGGAACCGGATTTCTTTTCGGTAAGTGGGCGCTGACCGAGCTTTCGGTTGGGCAGATGGTTCTGTACCGATTCCTTTTCGCGGCGATTGGATTCGCGCCCGCCATCTGGCGTGGTCTGAGTCGTCCGGAAACGCGCATCGCGCGTCGAGACTGGTCGCTGGTGTTCATTGCCGCGTTGGTCGGAGTTCCGATCCAGTTTCTGGTGCAGTTCGCCGGGCTCGCGCGCACGACGGTGACCCATGCGTCGCTGATGGTCGGTAACCTGCCGGTGCTGCTCGCCGCTGGATCCGCGCTCTTCGCGCACGAACACGTCACCGGCCGGCGGTGGATCGCGCTCATCACATCGACAATCGGCGCGGCACTCATTGCGTTTGGAGCATCGAGCGGCGAGGCGGGCAACCAGGCCAGTCTCGCCGGCGACCTCCTTGTCGCGGCATCCCTCATCGCGGCGGTTGGTTGGGTCCTGATGAGTCAGAGACTCATGAAGGCCGGCAAATATTCGCCCGTCAATGCCAGCGCATACGTCATGAGCGTCGGCGCTCTACTGCTCGCCGTTTGGGTGATCGGCACCGAGGGATGGCCGCCAATCCACCTGTCGGCCAGGACCTGGATCTCGGTTGCTGCGTCGGGGCTGCTCGCGACCACGACGACGACCTACCTATGGAATTGGGGATTGGTCCGGGTGCCGGCGTCGCAAGCTGGTGTCTTCATAAACCTCGAACCGTTGGTCGGAGCGATACTCGGTGTCGCGATCCTCCACGATGTCCTTGGACCGTACGGATTGATCGGCGGAATTCTGGTAGTCGGCGCGGCCGTAGCAGTTGCACTCGAGCCGCCAACGAAAAGGCCGGAAGGAGACCCCCGATCAACGAGCCTCTCCGGACAGTGAAAGCCGCGATTCTGGTCGCCGAAACCAGACGTTCCCGCATAGTTCCTGCTGAAACTTTCCAACCCTTTCGGCCGATACGGTATCAAAGTGGTGTTGCCCGACACACCCCCGACAACCCCTCGCAAGAACGGCCGTATGATAGTCAACGCATTCGCCCTACTCGGACTCGCGCTGAATCTCCAGCTTGCGGCGCAAACTCAGGCGTCTCACCCAAGCACCTCGTCTTCTCCCACGATTGCGGTTCCACCGCCGACTGACACCAGTGCGACAGCGGTACGCGCCCAGTCGGCGCCGACGATCGACGGTAAGGACGACGATCCCGTGTGGAAGACGACACCCGTGATCGACGCGTTCAAGGAGTGGCGTCCTACTGAGGGTAAGGCTGCCCGCTTCCGCACTGAAGCGAAGATCGCCTACGATGCGGCGAACCTCTACATCTTCGTTCACGCACTCGATCCGCATCCTGACAGCATCATCAAGCTCCTCGAGCGGCGCGACACTTTCACGCCTTCGGACATGATCTGGATTTTCGTCGATTCCTACCACGACCGGCGAACCGGCTACGAGTTCGGCGTGAATGCGGCGGGAGTGAAGATCGATCAGGCGATTTACAACGATGGCAACGAAGACCAGGCGTGGGACGCCGTGTGGGACGTCGCGACACGGATCGATTCCACTGGCTGGTCAGCCGAGTTCCGGATCCCGCTCTCGCAAATGCGCTACGGCAGAGATCGGATGCACACCTTCGGCATCATGATCGACAGAGACGTTTACCGGTACAGCGAACGCTACATCTGGCCGCTGCTCAGGCAGTCAAAGACCGGTTTCGTGTCCCAGTTCGGAGCGCTCAACGGGATGGATGATCTCGAGCCGCCGCGCAAGATCGAAGCGATGCCGTACGTCGTCACGAAGAACGCGGCGAGCATCGTCAACAATGCGTTCGCCCAGAAGTCGAACGTGGCGGTGGGAGGCGACATCAAATATCGGCTCGCGCCGAACGTCACCGTTGACGCAACGATAAATCCGGACTTCGGTCAGGTGGAATCCGATCCGGCAGTTCTGAACCTGTCGGCGTACGAATCATTCTTCGACGAAAGGCGACCCTTCTTTGTCGCCGGCCGCGGTCTCTTTCGATTCGACGTCAACTGCAGCCAGGTCAATTGCAACAGCGAAGGTCTCTACTATAGCCGACGCATCGGAAGGACTCCGCAACTCGCCGGTATTTATGGCGACACCGTTCCGCTACAGCCAACGACGATCCTGGGTGCCGCCAAGCTGCTTGGCAGATTCGGCAGTGGGTTCACGCTCGGGGTTCTCGACGCGGTGACCGAGCGGGCGAAGAGTCCGGGCGACACCACTTTCGAGCCGACCACCAACTATTTGGTTGCGCGCGCGACGCAGGATTTCCGCGGTGGTGCGAGCGCGGTCGGCGCCATCATCACTGGCGTGAATCGCAGCCTCGACTCGTGGTCTTCGCCGTTCCTCTCGTCCAACGCATACACCGGTGCAGTGGATTTTCGTCACAGGTTCCTGGCGAACGCGTACGAGGTGTCCGGCACTCTGGACGGCAGCAGAGTCGAGGGAACTCCCGCGGAGATCCTCTCGCTCCAGACCAACGGTGTGCACGGGTACCAGCGTCCGGATGCCAACCTGCCTCTCGACCCGAATCGGACCGTCCTCTCCGGCGACGCCGAGGAATTCAAGTTCGACAAAATCGGCGGCCAGCATCTGTTGTTCGAGTCAGCGCTGCAGCGCAGATCGCCAGGATTCGAGAGCAATGACCTCGGCTTTCTGCGTCGCGCGGATCAGACCTCGTGGAACACGTGGGTCGGATACTTCGACCGGCACGCGCGCAAGTACTACAACAGCTTCCAGTGGAACAACAACTGGTGGCAGTACTGGACGACCGACGGGCTCCCGCTCGAGGCCGCTTACAACACCAATGTGCACATCACTTTCAAGAACAGCTGGAGCTTGCACACCGGCGGCACGGTTGGTCAGCTCGGAACCACCTACGACGATCGCTCGGCGAGAGGAGGGCCGGCGATCCGGCAAGATCCCTATTTAGCGCCGTGGTTGTTCATCAACGGCGACGATCGACGCGCCGTTGTGCCTTTTCTCAGCGTCAACTATTTCAAGGGCGACAACGGGAGAGACTGGTCGTGGAACGGCGGCCCTGAGCTCGACTTCAAGGCGGTTGGCCGATTCAGCTCGTCGCTCTCGCTGAACTGGACGCACAACGTCACCGACAATCAGTGGTTCGGGAATTTCTCGGACGCCGCGGGGACGCACTACACTTTCGCGCATCTGGATCAGGTAACGACGTCCGTAACGGCTCGACTCAACTACACCTTTACGCCGAACGCTTCGCTCCAGACGTACCTCCAGCCATTCGTCTCAAAGGGCGTTTACAGTGATGTGCGTCAGCTATCCGCAGATCCGCGAGCGGTGGCGTACGACGATCGTTACGCTCCTTATCTGAATCCGGCGGTGACGGACAATCCAGGCGGCTTCAACTTCAAGCAGCTTCAGTCGAACGTTGTCTTCCGGTGGGAGTACGATCCGGGATCGACGCTGTTCCTCGTGTGGAACGAGGGTCGTCAGGGATTCGACCCGGCTCGAGGCACCAACGGCTTCCAGGGCGACGTGCGCGATCTCTTCAGCCTACATCCCGCGAACACGTTTCTCGTGAAGGTGTCGTACTGGCTGAACCGCTGACGCAAATCGTCGTGTACGGAAGCTTCATGTTGAACGTATGCATCTAGTCGACCCCTGACGGGCGCTACGGAAGGCCGATCACTTCGTCTTCCGCCGGGAGCTCGTGACGACGCGGGGCGTCGGGATGCTTATTCTCCTCGAAGTCCGCGGCGTAGCCGAGGAAACGGAAACGGTCGAGCAGAAATGGAACGCCCTCGGACGCGAGAACGCCGGGCGCATCGGTAATCTGGAAGTGGAGGTGCGGCGCCGTTGCCTGCCCGGTGTCGCCCAATAATGCGACCACCGTTCCCGTTTGCACTCGTTGGCCAACGCGAACCCGAATGCTGCCGTGCTCGAGATGCGCATACGTCGCGTACCTGTTCGGCGCGATTCGGACCGTGACATAATTTCCCGCGATGTTCGCGAGCGTGACCGGTGGAAGCGGCGCGTGCGGGGTGTGATCGGCGATGCTGTCGACTACCGCGACGACTTCACCGCTCGCAACGGAGTGGACGGGTTGCCCGAACGACCAGTAGCTTTCGTTGCGGTGCTCGTCGCCCTGAAAGGTGTTGCCATTCGGTCCGACCCTCACCCAATCGATGGCGAATCGCTGGGAGATGTACGCTCCTCCGTTTACGGCGTTTAGCGAGCGACGGTGGTCGGATGTATTCGACGGTCCGCTGCCTACCACCCACTCGCCACCATCCAGCGGCGCCCTCACTGTCGGCACCGATTCGGTCGAGACGGGGACCAGGATGCTGTCGATTTGCGAGATGGTGCCGCCGTCGCGGCGCACATCAACTGAGTCGAGGATGTCGAACGTGAGTCGATGCCGTAGCATCGTCGGGACATCAGCATTGAGTGGAAAAGACAGCCACATGAAGACGATCGTGAGCTGGGCCGGCTCGAGTCGCGCCGCGTCTTCGCTATGCTGCATCCCCGGCGCCTGGAGCAATGCCTTGAGCGCGCTGTCGCGGTAGGAAGCAATCGGCTGCTGGGCTGGGATCCCGCCTCGAGCGTCGCGGTGGTTCCCGCCGTACATGACTGCTATATCGCGGAATCGCAAAGCTCCGCGTCCGAAATTGGTGACGTGCAACTCGTACACGAGGACCCTTTTCCCATCGACCACTACCGGGATGGGGGGTTTGGGCGCTATGACCTCGACGCGAGCCTGACGTGGCGCGATTTGGGCCTTTGCCGACAGCGGAGCAAGGGCAAGAAGGAGAAACCATATTCCCAGACGATCCCGCATAGCTGACTCCGACTATTGAGGCCTTCCCACAGAAGATGCCCGTCCTTTATTTCAACTTTTCGCCATTATTTTAATAATGTCACCTGTCACTCGTGTCCGCAAGAGCGCCTACGTAATCACGAGCCTCGCTCAGCTCCGCGCGCTCGCCTCGCCCGTTAGGCAGGAGATTGTCGATGCCGTAGCGGGGATGGGGCCGGCTTCGATCGCCGCCCTCGCGCGCGCCCTCGGTCGCGCCCCCAACGCGCTCTACTTCCACATCGCCCAGCTGGAGCGACTTGGGTTGCTCGTGCGGCGCGGGGGATCCGGCGCTCGCGGTCGCCCGTTCGCATTGTACGATGTTCCGGGCCGTCCCCTGAAGGTCGTCTACCAGCCCGAGCAGGCGAAGACCAAACCGTTAATGGTTAAGCTCGTCCGCGCGATGGTGTCGAGCGCCGCGCGCAGCTTTGCGCGTTCGTACCGACCGGAGGTCGCGGTCGTCGCCGGAGCCGATCGCAACCTTTGGGCAGCGAGGTCGAAGCAGTGGCTTTCGCCGCGCGAGGTGCGCGACATAAACCGACATCTGCAGGCGGCGATGACCCTGCTCAATCGCGCCGACTACGAGCGGCGGAAGGGCGATCAGTTAATGGAGTTGACGTTCGTGCTCGCGCCCGTTCCTGTCGCGGACGACCATTCATGATTTCCGTATATTGAGGGATGACGCCCGATGCCGCGCGAGAGCCGCGCCGATTCGTCGGAATTGGTGGCGCACTCGTCGTCGTAGCACTCCTCATTCTGATCGCATTCGGCTATTGCGCCACTCGCGTGGTCCCAGCCGGGCTGCTCGGACGCAACTCGACGAGCATTACGCACGACGTCGTCGTGCAGCAGGTGCGCGCGGTGGCCAAGCTCGTCTCGAGCGAGGCGACGGTGCGCGACGTCGTCGTCTACACGAATACGTGGTACGGCTCGACGAAGCGTTCGCTGGTAGTGGTCACCGGTCGCCTTCTCGCTGGTATCGATCTCCGCGACAATCCCGACGTATCGATCGACAATGCGCAGCGACGCATCACTATCCGGATTCCGAAAGCGAAGCTGATCGCCGTCGAGATCACCGACATGCGGACGTACGATGAAAGCGGGGGACTCTGGAACCCATTCACGCCGGAAGATCGCGATGCGATTCAGCGTCAGGCGCGGGTGCAGCTCACCGCCGCCGGAAATCAGATGGAGTTACTGCGCCACGCAAATGAGAGCGCCGTCGAGCTGCTAAGAATGTTGTTCGCTAAGGACGGCTATACGGTCGACGCAGCAGTGAAGTAACGCCCACCTCTTCACATTCATTTACCATTCGATTCAAGAAGCTCTCAGCCTAGCTGCTGCAAAGCTTGGGGCTGCCCGCTTATGTATTCGATGGGCTAGTGAGCAGTCGGAGCTCGACGCCGAGAAAAGCTAATAGCTACTCAGCTTTTCTCGGCGTATGGCACCCGCCGTTGCGACCGGCACCCACAGAACATAAGCGGGCAGCTGCAAGCTTGGCAGCAGCTTGGCTAAGAGCCTTGTCGGTGTTCGGGGTCGTAACTTATAACTCGCCTGCTTGTAACTCACTTAATGTCGTAGACCGTCGTCGCCATTTTATCCAGGTACTTGTCGAACCAGCCGACTATGTGCTCCAATCTTTCGACGCGGTGCCACGGCTTTCCCGATCGTGAGAGCTCGTGAGTCTCCCCGGGGAACCGCACCATTACGGTTGGCTTGTGCAGGTACTTCAGCGCTCTGAACATTTGCTCGCCGCCCAGCGCCGGCGGCGTCCGAATATCCGATTCGCCCTCTATCAGCATCAACGGTGTCGTGACGTTGGTGATGTAGGTTATCGGCGATAGCTCCTTGAACTGCTCCGGATTTTCCCACGGCGCGCCCGAAAACCACGTCGGTGTGAACATGGTAAAATCGGCGGAGTACCAGAAGCCGGCCCAGTCAGCGATCGAGCGCTGTGATACCGCGGCCGCGAACCGATGGGTATGGCCGACGATCCAATTCGTGAGAACGCCCCCGCCACTTCCGCCAGTGACGCCCATTCGAGTTGAATCGACGTACCCGCGCTTGAGAACCTCGTCGACACCGGCCATCAGATCCTTGTAGTCGTCGCCGGGATAATGGAACTGGATGACGTTGCCGAAATCTTCTCCGTACGACGTGCTGCCGCGCGGATTCACGTACAGCACGACGTAGCCCTTCGCCGCCATCCAGTCGAATTCGTGGGTGAAGGTGAACCCGAACGCGCCGTTCGGCCCGCCGTGGATTTCAAGAATGAGCGGGTATTTCTTCGACGGATCGAAGTGCGGCGGTTTGAGAATCCATCCCTGGATTCGTTTCCCATCGAAGCTGTTGTACCAGAACTCCTCGGGCGCGGTGAGATCCAGAGTGCTGAAAAGGGCCTCGTTGACGTGCGTGATCTGACGCGACACCGCTCGCGGGGCGTTCGCATCGACGACGAAGAGATCGCCGATATCGGTCGGCGTCGAAATCAGCGCCACTATCTTCGAGGCATCGCTGCTGGCGGTGTAGGCGACGACGTCGTGATCGCCGGTCGTCACCGGCTCCGGTTTGCCGTCGGCCGCCGAGAAACGCTCGAGGTTCGCGCGTCCGTTTTCGCTGGTGACGACGACGATGCTCTTGCCATCCTTGCTCCAGATCAGACCGCCGCCGGCATCAGCGCGGGGCGGATGCTGGTCGGCGGTTAGTCCGCCCTCGACATCGTAGTCGTAGCTCGCGGTGAGATTCCGGGGCTGTCCTCCGGAAGCGAGATCCATGATCACGAGATCCGGCTCGTCGTAAAAGCGAAGCGGCTTGGTGTTGTACGCGCCGCTGAATGCGATTCGTTTCCCATCGGGTGAAAGCGCAATCGAGCCGATGTAGCCGTCGATCGCGGCGACGCTCGCCATTGTTCCGCCGGCCGAGGGAACCGAGTAGATCGCTGCGCCACTCGACGAGTAGTAGGGCTCGAGCCGCCGGTCGGAAGTAAAGTAGAGTCGCGATCCATCGGGCGACCAGATCGGCTCGCCTTCGTCGAATTCGCCATAGGTGATCTGCTTCGCCTGCGGCGACGCGCCAGTCGCCGCGAACGAGGCGGGGATCGTCCAGATGTGCGTGTGCTCGTTCGGATCCGTGTATCCGGCACCATTCCATCGGTACTGCGCGCGCGTGATGACGTGAACATCGCTCACGTGTTTTTTTTGCGCGGTATCGCTCTGTTTCCTTGTCGAATCGGCGGCGGAGGTATCGGGACTCGAGAGAAAGGCAATCGTCCGGCCGTCAGGGGACCAGACCGGCGATGATGCGCCGTTCGCGGCGCCAGTAAGAGCACGTGCTTCCCCGCCGTCCATCGATATGAGGTAGATCTGCGCGGGTTTTGATTTTCCATCGACCGGCTCGGGCGTGCGCACGAAAGCGAGCTCACGGCCGTTGGGCGACCACCGCGGACTCCTGTCGTTCCGCCCTGACGTCAGCGGACGAGGTGGCGCGCTCCCATCCGCGGGCACCACGAAAATCTCGGTCTCGTAAGTATCCTTGTCC
>JBOHTB010000150.1:0-4634 GCA_050733435.1 Gemmatimonadaceae bacterium
CGCAGATACCCCGGCCGCTCCTCGACAGTCTGAACAGACGAAGAGCTCGCCCGCGGCGCGTCGCATTGCCGACGAGCGCGGCATCGACATCGCGGCGGTCGCCGGGACTGGGCGCGGTGGCGTCGTGTCCAAGCCCGACGTTCTCGGCGTCAGCGCGGCTGGATCCGCGACGCGACCCGCGCCTCCGCCGCCGACGCGCGCGCCCAGTTCTGCGCCTGCCCCGGCGCGCGGTGGAAATGGCGCGGCGCCCGGCGAGCGCGAGACGCGCGAGAAGATGTCGACGCGACGCAAGAGAATCGCTGAGAATCTGTTGCAGTCCCAGCACGCGACGGCGCACCTCACGACGTTCAATGAAGTCGACATGTCGGCGCTCAATGCGCTACGCGACAAGTACAAGGAGCGCGTCGAGAAGGAGCGCGGCGTCAAGTTGACGTTCATGCCATTCTTCGTGAGGGCGGCGTGTCAGGCTTTGAAACAGTTCCCGACGATCAATGCGCAGGTCGATGGTGATTCGATCATCTACAAGCACTACGTGAACATGGGGATCGCGGTCGCATCCGAGCAGGGACTGGTGGTGCCGAACGTGAAGGACGCGGATCGGAAAGGCTTGATCGAGGTCAGCGCGGACATCAGCGAAATCGCCAAGCGAGCGCGCGACGGAAAGCTGACGATGGACGATCTCACCGGCGGCACGTTCACAATTACGAATGGCGGCGTGTTCGGCTCACTGGTCTCGACGCCCATTATCAACTTCCCGCAGGTCGGCATACTCGGACTGCACAAGACCCAGGATCGGCCCGTCGCAATCGATGGCAAAGTCGAGATCCGGCCGATGATGTACATCGCGCTCTCGTATGACCATCGCATTGTCGAGGGCCAACAGGCGGTGCTATTCCTCGTACGCGTGAAGGAGCTCATCGAAGATCCGGCCGCGATGCTTATCGAATAGATGATCGATTGCGATGTAGCGATCATCGGCGGCGGATCCGGTGGATATGTAGCAGCAATTCGCGCCGCACAGCTCGGCCTCAACCCGGTTTGCATCGAGATGGACAAGACGCTCGGCGGGACGTGCGTCAACGTCGGGTGCATCCCATCGAAAGCGCTGCTCACCTCCACCGAGCACTTCGAGTTCACCCGATTGCACGCCGCCGAGCACGGTTTCACGGTCGGTGAGGTGAAGCTGGATCTCCCGACGATGATGAAGCGCAAGGACAACGTCGTAGCTCAAAACACCAAAGGAATCGAGTTCCTCTTCAAGAAGAACAAGATCACGTGGGCGAAGGGACGGGGGACTTTGAAGTCCGGGAACGTAGTGGACGTCGCGGGCGCGGATGGAAAGACGGAGTCCTATCGCGCGAAGAACGTCATCATCGCGACTGGTTCGCTGCCGATCGAGCTGCCGTTTCTCAAGTTCGACGAGAAGCGAGTGTTGTCGAATGTCGGCGCGTTGAAAATTCCGGAAGTGCCCAAGCATCTGCTCGTCATTGGTGGCGGAGTGATCGGTCTCGAGCTGGGCTCCGTTTGGCGCCGGCTCGGAGCGAAGGTGACGGTCGTCGAGCTGATGCCGACGATTTTGCCCGGGAACGACGAAGAGATCATCAAGGAAGCCGACAAGGTCTTTCGGAAGCAGGGACTCGACATTCGTGTGGGCACAAAGGTCACCGGAGCGAAGCTCGAGGCGAGTCGGGTTTTTGTCGAGGTTGAGAAGGAAGGGGCGAAGGAAAGTATCGAGGCCGATTACGTGCTCGTTTCAGTCGGACGGAAATCGGTACTCACGGGTATTGACGCCAATGCGTTGGGACTTAAGCTCGGAAAGCGCGGCGAGATTTTGGCCGACGCGCAGATGCGCACCAATCTTCCGAACGTGTATGCGATTGGCGACGCGGTCGGGGGGAAACTCCTCGCGCACAAAGCAGAGGAAGAGGGCGTGATCGCGACGGAAGTAATCGCCGGGCACAAGGTGCACATGGATTACAAGTCGATGCCGTCCGTCGTGTACACGTGGCCCGAGATCGCGACGGTAGGACTGGCCGAGCACGAAGTTAAGGCGAGTGGTCGGAAGTACAAGGTTGGGAAGTTTCCGTTCTCGGCCAACGGCCGCGCGCGCACGGCCGCTGAGACGACGGGTTTCATCAAGTTCATTGCTGACGCCGACAGCGACGAGCTGCTCGGCGCGCACATGATCGGCGCGAATGTGTCGGAGATGATTGAGGAAGCGGTTCTGGCGTTCGAGTTCCGCGGGTCGTCGGAGGACATTGGGATCACGGTGCATCCTCATCCCACGCTCAGCGAAGCGATCAAGGAAGCCGCGCTCGGCGTACTTGGGCGATCGATACATATATAGTAGCGGCGACCGTCGATGAAGCAGATCATCAGGCCGATGGTGGCAGCCGATCGCGGCGGCGTTTTCAGAATTCTCGAGAACGCGGGGAATTTCACGCCCGACGAAGTCGCGACGGCGCTGGAGCTGATCGACGAGTGGCTCGAGCTGGGCGAGCACAGCGGATATCTGACCTACGTGCTCGAGGCCCAGGGAGAAGATTTGGCGGAAGTTCTGGGTTATGTCTGCTTCGGGCCCACGCCGCTGACCGAGTCGACTTACGATTTGTACTGGATCGCCGTCGACAAGTCGAAGCATCGGGGCGGCGTTGGCAAACGCCTGATGAAGTTCACGGAGGAAGAGATCGTGCGCCGTGGCGGACGACTGTTGTTGATCGAGACATCGTCGCAGGAGACTTACGGCGGGACGATTCAGTTCTACGAGAGGTCGGGGTACGAGTTGGTGGGAAGGGTGAAGGAGTATTACAAGCCGGGCGATGACAAGCTGATTTTTGCCAAGCAGCTGGGCTCGGCGTCCGTTTCTGCCCTGGGTGACGGCGGGGTGCGAGCGGCGATCGAGATCGGGCAGCCATTGGAATCCGAGCGCGCGCTCTTAGCATGAAGTAGTTGTCGCACTGTGCGGCTGGGGCTGGTGGTTTAACACTCCGCGATTCCTTTCGATTGCGAGGTTGATGGGCGCAGTGGCGACCGTGGGGCATGCGTGCGCCACGGCTTCCTCCCATACCGCATTCACATTTATACGCGGCCCAAAATCCTGATCGACGCTTTCGACTGCTTGAACAGGTTAGGCGAGCGCTACGATCGCGTCACTACAGTCGTCGCACGGAGATCGCCTACTCCGGCTGGATTCGTCGATTCGTTTTGTTTCACGGTCGACGTCATCCATCGAATATGGGCGAGGAAGAGATCGCGGCGTTTCTAAGTGATCTGGCGACGAGAGGGAAGGTGAGCGCGTCAACCCAGAATCAGGCGCTCCATTCGATTCTATTTCTCTACCGACATGTATTAAAGAGAGATTTGGGGCTTGTCGCAGGACTCACGCCCGCCAAGCGCGGGCACCGGCTCCCTGTAGTGTTATCGGTTAATGAAGTGCGATCAGTCCTGTCGCGGATGAGAGGCGTGCCACGACTCTGTGCCAGCTTGATGTACGGTTCTGGTCTAAGGCTGGCCGAATGCAGCAGTCTGCGCGTCAAGGATGTCGATTTCGACCGCGCCGAGATTCTGGTGCGTTCTGGAAAAGGTGATAAGGATCGGAGGGTACCGCTTCCGCGTCTTGCAGTTCCTGCGTTAAGGGCCCAGATCGAGCGGGTGCGCGCACAATTCGAGAGAGATCAACATTCGGGTGTCGCCGGATCGGCGCTACCTGAAGCGCTGGAGAGGAAGATTCCGCACGCTGGGCGCGATTGGCGTTGGCAATACCTGTTTCCGGCTTCCCGGATTTACGTGGACGTGGATAACAGAAAACGTAGACGTCATCATATTCACGACACGGTGATACAGCGGGCGTTGGCGGAGGCGGTGCGCGCGAGTGGCATTTCAAAGCCGGCGTCGTGTCATTCTCTGCGGCACTCATTCGCAACCCACCTATTGGAGAGCGGTTCGGATATTCGAACCATCCAGGAGCTGCTCGGGCACGAGAGTCTTCGGACGACGATGATCTATACACACGTCTTGAACAAAGGAGGGCTGGGTGTCACGAGTCCAGCCGATCGTCTTTAGCCAGGTGGGGATATTTGGCATCCTCTCTGGTCCTTCCCTTCTCTCAACGTTGGTTATACTGCGGCCCCTTCGCCGGATAATCCTCGGTTGCCCGGACGCCACGGGTTCCAAACTCTTTCTCCGGAATGACTTGGCGGGCCAGCGAATTTTCGACGCGTTGGTATCTCGCGGACCGGTTGCAGTATTTGCGTTTTCTCCGCAGTATAAACAGCCAGTACAATTACCAGTTAGACCGACAAGGAGGCCACATGGAGCAAAAGGCTTTTGATCGCGGGATGGCAGCCGGTTTCTTGTTCGCTCTTGCTGCTTTCTCAGGCAATTGGTTGATATCACCCATGAACCATCCCGATGCGAGCCAGCTTCGTCAGATTGGCGTGGTCGCTCAAGCGCTGGTGGCGTTTTCTATCGCTCTCTTCCTAGTTCTACGCCGTCGGCCCAGACGCTCATCATCATCCGCTGCGGTCTAACGAACGTTGCAGCAGACGAGCGCGAATGTTAAGGAATAGTGGGTTGATCGCCTTTCTAGCCTATTGCCTGCGGCGCGCCGATATCTTTTCGCCAGTATGTTAGAG
>JBOHTB010000151.1:0-34612 GCA_050733435.1 Gemmatimonadaceae bacterium
CGTACTCGGGCATCGCACCCTTTGGCATCGATGGGCGCTTTATTTATGGTAAGGTGACGTTCGGGCTTTGAGCCCGACCGGGTAGTATCGCCCTCAGCATTATTGATTGCTTGGTTGCCCCTCGCGATTCTCAGCTCCGTTGAGATCGCGAGGCGGCGCCGGCGATTCAGCGAGACGCGCGTTGGAGTACTCGGGATCGTCCGTCACTTCGCGCACCATCACGTCGGCTAACCACGACGGCATCACGAACTCCGTATCCGCCGTCGGCAGCTCGATCTCCGCCAGCACCAGATCCCGATCGACAAACTCATCGATCTCCCAGACAAAACCGTCTGCTTCGCGCAAAGTGTACCGGCGCTTGCACACACGACTCGGCGCCAGCCGCCACATCGCCCGCGCCAGATTCGGGTCCGTTTCCTCCTCGAGCTCCATGCGCTCAAGACCGTTGCCCGATTTGATCGTGCGAAACCACTTCTCTCCCCCGTCGGCGTACCTCACGTGGCGTATCCGCTCCACTACTTTCTCGCCCGGAACGTAGGCCTGCTCGATCTCCGTCGACGAAGCAGACTCGGGCAGCGCTGGCAGTGCCTTCAATAGATACTTGTGCTCGATCTCCTCGCCACGCGACGCACCCTTGCCGATCTCCGCGGCAAAGGCCCGCAACCGGTCGAAGAATTCGGCGCCGGCATCGTACAGCCAGTCTCGCTCCAGCTCCTTGTACGCCTGCATGCCGCGCTCATGCAGCAGACGCGCGAGTGCGAGCAGGCCCGGTCCCGGATCGCGCGACCGCGCCTTACGGATGCGATCGTTCTCGCTCTCGGTCTCGTCATCCGCCATCACCACCTCCGACACGCGTCTCGCCCGCTCGCCCGCCGCTTTCTCCGTCGCTCGCACCAGCTCCGCGGCGAACACGTGGACATCGTGCAGATCGCCAAGCGAATCCTGCAGCTTCTTGAGCGTATCGATGATTGCGCCGCCGGAGGGAAACAGCTTCGCAACCGGTTCAACCACGTAGCGAAGATTTTTGGCTGCGATGCGGGCGCGGTGCGCGGTCTCGACGTGAGTGAAGCCATCTATCGCTGCCAGGCGCTGCCACAGTTTCTCGCCAGCAGTCACAATCTGCTCGGCGACCACTATCCCGAACAAATTGGAGTGCCCGTCTCCGCGCAACGGGGCTCGATAAAACTCGATCTTTCGAGTGAGCTTCGACGACGTCGCCGCCGACTCGTCGGCGGCCTCGAGTGCCTTCTCTGCGCCATCTTTGCGTTGTTTCTCGAGTCGATCGCTCAACCACGACTGGCCGACTCGCTGACGCGCGCTGAGTGATTCGCGCTGTTTCTTGAGCCACTCGAGATGCACGGTGGAGTCGCGGCTCTCCCTCGTCGCATCCGCAATCTTCGACAACCGACGCCGCCTCTTCTTCGGCACGTCGTCGTCGATCCATGGCTTGAACGAAGACACCCAGCTGCGCAGTCGACGAACGGCGACGCGGAAGTCGTGGACGGCGTCATCACCCTCGGCCTCGCCGCCCAACAGCTCCTTCGACAGACCTGTTAGCTTCTCAGCCGCTTCCTGTACATCTTCGACGAGCGACAGCGCGACCAGACGCACTCCACGCTCTGCGGGCTCCTTGAGCGCCGATTCCTCCAGTACGCTGTCTTTCAAAACGCCTCACGCCAGACGGGTTTTCAATCTGCGCAAGGTCATCAGTGGCTGTAAAGGGTAGGGCTCTCACTTGAGACTTCCTCCAACGACCGCTCTGTGAAACACTACGACGCCATCGTCGTCGGACTCGGCGCCATGGGAAGCGCGACGCTCTGCCATCTCGCGCTGCGCGGCGCGCGCGTGCTCGGCCTCGAGCAATTCGCGCAGGGCCACACGCTCGGATCATCTCACGGCGACAGTCGCATCATTCGGGAGACTTACTTCGAGCATCCTCTGTACGTGCCGCTCGTGCAGCGCGCCCACGAACTCTGGCGAGACCTCGAGGAACGGAGCGGCGCGCGTCTCATGACGATCACGGGCGGACTCATGATCGGCCCGCGCGACGGCATGGTCGTGACCGGCACGCTGCGTAGTGTCGCCGAGCACAACTTGCCGCACGAGGTTATGACGGCAGAAGAAATCCGGGCGCGGTTTCCTGAGTTTCGCATCAAACAGGATCTGACGGCCGTCTTCGATCCGCGGGCGGGAATTCTGGATCCGGAGGCCTGCAACAGGGCGCACATCGACGTCGCACGAACAGCGGGCGCCGAGGTCCGGTTCAACGAGCGTGCTACGGATTGGATAGCGGACGGAGACGGAGTTCGCGTCAGCACAGTCAACGGGACCTACACAGCCGATCGACTGGCGCTCACTGCGGGCCCGTGGACAAGCGAAGCACTCAAAGGTCTGGATCTGCCGCTGATCGTAGAGCGCCAAACTCTGTTCTGGTTCGATGCGGCCGAGTCAACGAGCTACGATTCGTCACGTTTTCCGATCTACGCATACGAGTTCAAGCCGGGCACGATCTGCTATGGATTTCCACGATTGTCGCGCGGAGTGAAAGCATCGGTCATGCATGACGGCGTGCTGAGCAATCATCCATCTCAGATCGATCGCGAAATTCACGCGAGCGAAGTCGACCCGCTGCGAGCAGCGCTGCGTCCCATTCTTCCCGAGCTGGCCGAAGCGGCGGTCCGCGACAGCGCGGTTTGCCTTTTTACCAACACGCCGGACCACGACTTCATCATCGACTTCCATCCGGGCTTTCCGCAGGTGCTCATCTCGAGTCCCTGTTCCGGCCACGGCTTCAAGTTCGCGAGCGCTATCGGCGAGATTCAGGCGGACTTGCTTACAACAGGAAACTCGAAGTTCGATCTGTCACCATTCAAGATCGGTAGGTTCGCGCAACAGTAGTCGGGTCAAGTCATGCGTTGACGGGCGTCCGCAGCGCGCTGTCGAACAGCTCCATCAACTTCTCAAATCCGCGGTCCGCCTGCTCGGCGTCGTACACCTTGCCCGGAAACATCCACCCGTGTTTGGCCGAGTAGACTTCGCTCTCGTACGTCCCGCCCCATTCCTCGAGCGCGCGATCGAACTTCTCGATCATCTCCGCCGGCATGCTTTGATCGTTCTCGGCGTGGCCAAAGTAGAGTTGCGCTTTCACTTTCGGCAGAACGAGATGCGGACTCTCCGGCGTATCCATGACCAGCCTGGCACCATGGAATGAGGCCGCAGCGGCGATCTGATCGGGCCGAGCGGCGGCGGTGCGTAGCGCGAACGCGCCGGAGAAGCAGAAGCCGACGACACCCATGGGACCGCTCCCGACCTTTTCTTGCGATGACAGGAAATCGACGTATGCCGACGCGTCGCGCGCCATCGCGTCCGGCGTGAGCGGACCGACGAGCTCCTTGAATCGTGCCTGCGTACGCTCGTTCCGGAAATCCGCCTCGAAATCGAACACCGGCGCCCTCGTCGTGCGATAGAAGATGTTCGGCGTCAGAACGATGTACCCGTGCTCGGCGATTCGCCTCGAGAAATCCGTAACACCGGGGCGAAGCCCGTGGATGTCGGTCAGGACTATCACCCCTGGGAATCGTTCGGTGGAGTCCGGCCGAAACAGCTCCGCGTCTACGGTTCCATCCTTTGTCGCAATGTCAATCTGTCGTTCTATCATGATCAGCTCCTGAGCTACATTCTGTCGGCATCCCTTCGCACACTGGATGGGACAAATTCAAGATAGACATTGGACCTCTAACAACAAATGCTCATAGCAACCCCAACAGGCTGGCTCTCGAGGAACATCCTCATCGAAGAGAACACGCGGCTCGTCGCCGAGATCGATGGCTCGCCTTGGGGACAGCGCGCGAGCGCAACGGTTGGGAAGGCAACTTATGCGCTCTACCGCGAAACTCTCTTCAAGGCAAACTATGTCATGGAACGCGGCGGTCAGGTAGTCGTCCGCGCGAATAGCTCAAGTACATTCGGCTCTCAATTCGATGTCGCGTGGGCCGACCATAATATCGTGTTACGCAGGCTCTCACTCTGGACTCAAACGTTCGGGTTATTCAAGAACGACGAACAATTAGGAACAGTAAGGCCCACCGGAATTTTTAAACGGCGCGGGACCGTAGAGGGAGCGTCCTCAATCCCACTCGAGGTCAGAGTTTTTCTTGTTTGGGTTGCGCTTATGACATGGAGACGTCAGGGGCACTATGTCACTTGACCGCATCAGCGAGAGTTGTCAGTCGCTGCACTCACCCCTCAACTTCCCGGCCACATGTATTCCGCGCTGATCGTGTTTCACCGATGGCTGGCGCTGATCACCGGCGCCATCCTGATCCTCATCGCGCTAAGCGGATCGGTGCTTGTGTTCGAGGGCCCGATCGCAGCGGCGAATGTGACGCACGTCGCTCCCGGCGCTCGGGCACTCTCATTGGATTCGCTCGGCGCTCGGGCGGTCAGCTTTATCGGGAGCGGTGACGTTATCGGCGTGGCTCCCGGCCGCGCGGCGGACGAAGCGTTCGTGATCGCCGTCGGGAGCGATACGACCGAACGGGATCTCCTCGTGAATCCGTACTCTGGCCAAGTCCTCGGACCCGCGCCGGGGCCGTCGTATCTCCAGCTGCTCGTCAGACGTGTCCATCTATTTCATACGTCACTACTCGGCGGCTCGATCGGAGAAGGGGTCGTTGCGTTCGTTACGCTCGCCTCGCTCGTCCTGGTCCTGACCGGATTGATTGTTTGGTGGCGCGACCGGCTGTGGCGTATCAACTGGTCCGCGTCATGGAAGCGGATTGTCTTCGACATCCACCACGCGCTCGGTGTGTTCGCCGCGCTGGTACTGCTGATCGTGACAGGCACTGGCGTGTGGATGGGATACAAGCATCAGATTGATCCCCTCGTGCTGGCGCTCAATTCCACAGCAACCCCGACCGGACCGCCGAAGCTTTTACCGCCCGTTCCGGGCACAAAGCCAATCTCGCTCGATTCGGTGGCGGCACTCGCACACAGTGCGATCCCGGACGCGCAAATTCTGCTGATGGACCTGCCAGAGAAGTCCCCGGTGGTTCTCGCGCTGCGCCATCCCGAGGATCATACGCCGGGCGGCCGTAGCCGAGTGGCGATCGACCGCTTTCGAGGTACGGTGTTGCGCGCAGCGAATACGCGCACCGCTCAAGCCGGAACAAGATTGATGAACATCCAACGGCCGTTGCATACGGGCGATATCCTCGGGCCGTTGGGACAGATCATCTGGTTTCTGGCGGCGTGGATCCTGGCATCGCAGGCAGTTACCGGAACTACGATGTGGTGGAACGGGCGGGCAGCTCGGAAGAGCGCGGCGAGGCGGGCCACGCCCTCAGTCGCCTAGTCCAGGGCGCAGCAAGGCGACCATGACTTTTGAGTCATGATGCTTTCATGACATCGTTGCCGGGCAACCCTATTTTTTGAGCACGATCTCGCGATTGGAGAGAGCGTTGCTCGATGGCTGGATCTCGTTGTGAGCACCCACAATTAACTCAATCGGAACCTGGTTCCAGGAGACCAAAGTGGCTCGCAAGTACAAGGGAAACATGAATGGCCAGAAATACGTCGCCAACACGAGTCCCTACCGGCGCGAGGTCCACGATCTGGATAACGAGAACAGGAACTGTCAGATCGACGAGATCATCCGCGCCGGGCAGGACATGCCGTACACGTCGCTCGACGCCGCGCGTCGAGACGATTTTGGGCAGTGCTCATTTTGCTCGGCGGGAAGCAATCGATAGGGGCTGGTGTTAGGATTCAGTTTCGCCAATGCAGGACTCGACGGGTTAAGTGGTTTCACCGCGCACGCCCACCCAAGGCACGAAGGCAACCTTCCGGCTAGCGGCGCGCATCTTCGGGATCGCGCTCCTCTATGTCCTCGCAGCGCGCGCGGGACTTCAGCTCGATGCGGTCTCTGGGTTCGCGACGCTCGTCTGGCCTCCGACCGGCCTCGCGCTCGCCGCAGTGCTCCTCTCGGGCTATGAGATTTGGCCGGGAGTGCTCATCGGAGCCGTCGTCGCAAATGTGCTGACCGGCGCACCGATCGCAGTTGCCCTCGGCATCGGAGTCGGCAACACTCTCGAAGCATTGAGCGGAGCATACGCACTAAAAAGAATTCCCGGATTCAAGCGATCGCTTAATAGAGTGACGGATGCAATCGCGCTCATCGTGCTCGCCGGCGGACTGTCGACACTCCTTTCCGCCAGCATCGGCGTGTTGAGCCTCTACCTCGGCGGAATCGTCGATCGTTCGCACTTTGGTGAAACGTGGCGCGCGTGGTGGCTCGGCGATGCAATCGGCGCTGTCTTCGTTGCGCCCCTGATTCTCGTCTGGGCGATGAGATCATTCGCGATGCCTCCGCTCCGGCGCACAGTCGAAGTAACAGCGCTCACCGCCGCTGTATTGGTCACGAGCTTCCTCGTCTTCGTCGCCCCGGCGACAACGGTGCACGTCGCATTCAATGAGTCCTATGTGTTCTTTCCGCTACTGATTTGGGCGGCGGTGAGGTTCGGACCGCGCGGCGCAGTGTCGATGACGTTCCTGGTATCAATCATCGCTGTCTGGGGGACAGCGCTCGGACATGGACCTTTCCTGCACTCCACGCTGCACGGCAGCCTGTTCGCGCTGCAGACGTTCATGGGAGTCACGGCCGCGACCTTTCTCGTGCTGGGTGCATCAACTGCCGAGCGGAACAAAGCCGTCGACGATTTGAGCACAGCACACGAAGTCGCCGCGAATGCGAATCGCGCCAAAGCCGAGTTTCTCGCCGTGATGAGTCACGAGCTCCGAACTCCCCTCAACGCAATTGCCGGCTATTCGGAGCTTCTCGCGCTTGGGCTCGATGGACCGTTGAGTGAAAAACAGTCCGACACTATCGGGCGGATCCGCCGCAACCAGAAGCACCTGCTTGGACTGATCGAAGAAGTCCTAAGCTTCGCCAAGATCGAGGCAGGCAGCACCGAGGTGATTCCGCAACCGGTTCTGGTGAACGACGCGTTCACTGGGCTGGAGCCGCTCGTTCGTCCTCAACTCGAAGCGAAACGCCTCGAGCTGACCAGCGATCCCATCGACGAACGATTGGCCGTCTACGCCGACGAGGCGAAGCTCCAGCAGATTCTTCTGAACATCGTTGCCAACGCGATCAAGTTCACTCCGCGCGGCGGCCTCATCCGACTCTCGGGCCGAGAAGATCTCGACAGCGTAACGATTAGTGTCGCTGACACGGGAATCGGCGTTCCCGGCGAGAAGCTGGCCCGAATCTTCGAGCCTTTCTTTCAGGTCGATAGCGGCCGGACTCGCGAGTACTCTGGAGTTGGACTTGGTCTGGCGATCGCGCGCGATCTCGCGCACGCGATGGATGGCGAGATCACATTCGAAAGCGTGTTCGGCCAGGGAAGCGTTGTGTCCGTAACCCTGCCACGCGCGGCCGAAGTTTGACCGGCACCATGCACGTTCACAGCAGCCCGCTCTTTCGCCAGAATTCTCCGACATGAGTACATTCACTCTCCGCGTCCCCATGATCCCCGCACCGGGTCCGTTGCAGCAGATTCACGCAACGCGGGAATTCCACGGCGGAATGCCGGAGCACGACGTCGTCGGTTGCTTTGCGAGAATCATCCGCGACGGACTCGAGAGCGTCGCGTATCCCGAATTCAGGAAGCTCAGCGCCAATTCCGACGAATGGCTCGTGCAACAGGTCGAGCTGGTGATGTCCGTGCCCGACCACGTCTGGATCCGAAACGGGTTCGACCCACTCGGCGCATGGAAGGAATCGCGAAAGCGATGAGATCGTTCGAGCTGCGATGACCGACCCTGCGCCACCGCGACTTCGGGAGCTGCGATGACCGAATCTGCGCCAGCGCGACTCTCGGAGCTGCGCGCCGAGCTGGGCGCACTCGACGAGTCACTGCTCCGCATAGTCGCGCAGCGTCAGGCACTTGCCGGCGAGATCGGCCGCATCAAGTCGAAGATGGGCCGTTCGACTCGCGATTACGCCCAGGAGAAAGAAGTAATCGGACGGGTGAGGCGCGCGGCGAAGGCTCTGGATCTCGATCCGGATTTAGCCGAACAGCTCTCGCTGATGCTGATTCGCGCGTCGCTGACGGTGCAGGAGCAGGATCGGGTGCACGCGAGCGCGGGCGGTGAAGGAAAGCGCGTGCTCATCATCGGCGGTGCCGGAAAGATGGGCCGCTGGTTCGCGCGTTTTCTTAACTCGCAGGGATTCGCAGTGGAGATCGCGGACCCGGCGGGGAGTGTCGGCGATTTTCCGCACGTGAAGGATTGGCGTGACTCGCCGCTCGACCACGACATCATCATCGTCGCGGCGCCGCTGCGCCAATCGGCAGCAATACTGGAAGAGCTCGCGACGCGTTCGCCGAAAGGAATCGTGTTCGATGTCGGGTCGCTCAAGACGCCGCTCCGTCGCGGACTCCGCAAGCTCGTCGAGGCCGGTGTGCGCGTGACCTCCGTCCATCCGATGTTCGGCCCCGACACCGAGCTCCTGTCCGGGCGTCACGTCATCTTTGTCGACGTCGGCGTTCCTGAGGCGACGCGGATCGCCCGCGAATTGTTTGCATCGACGATGGTCGTCCAGGTCGAGATGGATCTCGACTCGCACGATCGGACCGTCGCCTACATCCTTGGCCTCTCGCACGCGGTGAACATCGCCTTCCTCGCGGCGCTGGCGGAGAGCGGCGAGGACGCCGAACGTCTCAAGCGCCTCTCGAGCACGACCTTCGATGCGCAGCTGGACGTCGCGCGACGAGTGGCGGGCGAGAACCCGCATCTGTACTTCGAGATCCAGTCGCTCAACGAGTACGGCGAATCGGCGCTCGCAGGTCTCCGTTCAGCAATCGCACGCCTCAGCGAAGCCGTCGCCAACGGCGACGAAGCAGAATTCACTTCGTTGATGGGGCGCGGGGCGGAGTATGTCTCGAGCCCGGAGAGTTGGTAGCGGGAAGCGGGAAGCGGGATGCGGGATGCGGGAAGCGGGAAGCGGGAAGCGGGGATTCGGGACGCGGGAAGCGGGACGCGGGACGCGGGACCCCCCGAGCACGGTCTGGGAGATTGCAACTAACATCTAACCCCTGCTCCGCTGACATCTCGGATCCCATTCTTTGCAGTGCAGTGCAGTGCAGTGCAGTGCAGTGCATTGCCCTACTACAACGTCGTCATCGGAACGACCGCCGGCAGGCTGAACGAGAACGTGCTCCCCTGATCGAGCTTGCTCTCGACCCAGATCTTTCCGCCGTGCGCTTCGACGAGCTCCTTCACGATCGCGAGCCCAAGCCCGACGCCACGACGATCGTCCTTTCGCGCCTGCCAGAAATTGTCGAACAGGTGGGACATGTTGTCGGCGGGAATTCCCGGACCGTCGTCCGTCACCTCGAAGACAACCTGCTTCTCCGCCGGGCTCGCGCGCAGTCTGATCGTCCCCTTCGCCGGAGTGAACTTGATCGCGTTTCCCACGAGGTTGCCAACGATCTGCGAGACTCGTGTCGGATCCGCGCGGACCGTCGCGCCATCGGCGACGACCGTCTCCAGCGTCACGTGATGTTGCGCCGCGAGCGGCCGGAAAGTTTCCTCGGCCTGCCGAATAATCGAGTCGACGCTCACTTCCTCCACGGAAAGTGACAGCTTCCCCGCCTGGAGTCTGACGGTATCGAGCAGATCGTCGATGAGCCGGTTCATCTGCTTCGCGGCGCGCATCCCGATCTGAAGCATGTCGCGCCTGCGCTCGGGCGACAGGCTTTCCTCCAGCAACAGCTCGCCCGTCATCAGAATGAGATTGAGCGGATTCCTCAAGTCGTGCGCGACGACACCGAGCACGTCTTCGCGAGCGTGCGCGAGCACCTCCGCGCTTCGACGTTTCTCGCGCTCGGCTTCGTAACTGCGCGCTCGGTACAGCGCGGTCGCGGCGCTCTGCGCCAACAACTTCGTGAAAGTTCTGTCCGCGGCGCCGAGCGCGTAAGCATCCTTGAAGTGCAATGCGAGCGCCCCGACTGCCTCTCCGTCGTGAATGAGGGGCGTCGAGATATACGTCTGCATGTCGCCGAGCTCGCTCAATCCAGCGAAGGTATCCCCGAACCGTCTGCGGAAATCCTCCGGCGACTCCGACGCGACCATCTCACCTTTTCGAAGTGATTCGGCGATCGGAATCCTGCTGTCGGGGGCGAGGTTCGCGAGCGATGCCTCGAGCTCCGGAGTAACTCCATAGGTGCCGAGCAGACGGAAATGTCCGCCTTCGACGGAGATGAACACCGCGCGCGCGGCTTCGACCACCGCCAGTCCCATTCCGAGCACGACGTCGGTGACTTCTTCGACGGAGCTGGTCTCCGACAGAGCTGTCGTGACCTCGAGAAGACGAGTCGCGCGCGTTGCCACGCGCTGCACCTCCTCGTTGAGCCGCTCGAGCTGGATGGCGCGGGATTCGGCCACGACGCGCGCACGGATTACGGCTCGCATCGTCAATATGATTGTGACGGCGATGACTAGCAGCGCCGTGATTGCAATGACAGTAGCTGCCATGTATCGGTCTTGGTCAAGTGAGTCGGGCGCGTGCACATCGATTTTAGCTCTCGGACCGGCGTCACTCAAGAGCGTAATGACCGATAGTACGCTCGTAATGCGCTAGCGCATTGACCGTGAACAGCGCTGGTGCCATTTTCGGACACCTTCACCAGCTCGCGATGACACTAGTCGTTATCCTCGTAATCGTTGTCATACTCGTTCTCGCAGTAGTTGGTCTCTACAACCGGCTCGTATCGCTTCGAGTGCGCGCCCAGAACGCGTGGTCGGACATCGATGTCCAACTGAAGCGCCGAGCGGATCTGGTGCCGAACCTGGTGTCGACCGTGAAGGGCTACGCGGCTCACGAACGCGAAACCCTCGACGCGGTGACGCAGGCGAGGACCAAGGCCGTTGCTGCGCAGAGCGCCGGACCCGCGGCGCGCGCCGACGCCGAAGCGGGGCTCACTAACGCATTGCGGGGGCTCACCGTCGCTGTGGAAGCGTATCCGCAGCTCCAGGCCTCCGGGGGCTTTCGGGATTTGCAGGCGCAGCTCGCGTCGATCGAGGACGCGGTGCAGAACTCACGACGCTATTACAACGCGGTCGTCCGCGATTTCAATACGGCGATCTCGACAGTTCCTTCGAACCTGATCGCGGGTCCAATGGGTTACAAGGAGCTCGAGTTCTTCGAGGCCGCAGCCGCGGATCGCGAGCTGCCCAAGGTGAGCTTCTAGACACGCAGCTCTTCGCCGCGCTTATGAAGCCTGGATTGGTTCGCGTGGGCCGGGCGCTCCTTGTCGTTTTTGCGCTCGGACTGGCGCTCAGTCGGCCCCTCGAAGCTCAGGGCACCGCGATCCGCATTCGCGACTTCGACGCGTTGCTCACAGTGCAACCCGACGGAGCGACGAACGTCGTCGAGACCCTGACCATCGGCTTCACCGGCGAATGGCACGGGATCAATCGCGCCCTGTCGCTCCACCACAACACGGCGCAGGGACGCGCCACGAAGCTGGCGATCGACAATGTCGATGTCACCGATTCCGATGGTACGCCGCTTCGCGTCGAGCGACAGAGTCTGGACAACGGTTGGACCCTGGGGCTGAAGATCTACATCCCTGGGGCGATCGACGCGAACCGCACCGTCGTCATCAGGTATCGTGTTCGCAACGCGATCCGTTTCTTTTTCGCGGACAGCAAGTCCGGCGCGCTCGACGAGCTTTACTGGAACGTCACCGGTAATTCGTGGACGATGCCGATCGACGAAGCGCATGCGCGCGTCGTTCTCCCGACCGGCGTGATTCCAACACAGACAGCGGTCTACACGGGGAGCGCCGGATCGAAAGCAGGCGATGCCACAATCGTCAAGAGCGGCAACGAGGTGAGCTTCACCCTCAACCACCCGCTATCGGCTTATCAGGGAATGACGATCGCAGTCGGCTGGCCGCCCGGGCACATCTCATCGCGGCCCAGCGAGTCAACGGAGAGGCTGCTCGCCATAGTCAGATATTGGCCCGTCGTGATTCCCTTTCTGATCGGGCTTTTCGCTTACAGGGCGTGGAATGCGCGCGGCCGGGATCCCGAGGAGCTGTCTTTCGTCGTGCATTATGAGCCGATCGCCAAGCTCTCCCCTGCGGAGGCCGGCACACTCATCGACAACGACGCGGGGATGGAAGACATCACTGCCACTCTCGTCGACCTCGCCGTGCGCGGATACGTCCGCATCGAGGAAACAACCGAGAAGCATCTGCTCGGCCTCACATCGAGCACCGACTACATCTTTCACATACTGAAGCCGAGCACTCAGTGGAGCGATCTGGCGCCTCACGAACAACGCTACATGGACGGACTGGCCGCGGCGGCGCCGCTCGACGAAACGACGGTGAAGTTGTCCGACCTCAGAAACAAGTTCTATAAATCCCTGCGCGGAATCCGCGATGCCATCTACGACGCCCTCGTCGCGAAAGGCTACTACCTGACGCGCCCGGACAAGGTGAAAAGCACGTGGACGGTGATGGGGATGTTCTGTCTGATCGGCGGTTTCTTTTTGACGATCACCGGCGCGGCTCGCGGATGGGTCACCACTGCGCCCGTTGCGATCGGCTTCGCCGCGGCAGCGTCGGCGGCAGCTCTCATCTTTTTCGGCTGGATCATGCCCGCGCGAACCATCGCCGGCGCGCGTGCCCGCGAAGCGACGCTCGGCTTCAAGGAATTCCTTGGCAGAGTGGAGAGCGAGCGATACAGGCAGATGATCACGTCGCCTGACTTGTTCGAGCGCTACCTGCCGTACGCGATGGCGTTCGGCGTTGCCGACGAATGGGCGCACGCTTTCGAAGGGATGTTGACCGAGCCGCCGACGTGGTACGTCGGAGGCACAGGTCCATTCAGCCCGATCAATTTCTCGTCGCAGATGAGTACTTTCTCGACCGCCGCATCGAGCAGCATGGCATCCAGTCCGAGCTCGTCGGGCTCCGGCGGCGGCGGTTCGAGTGGCGGTGGAAGCGGCGGCGGGGGCGGAAGCGGGTTTTAGAGACCGCGCATCAATTCGCGTAGTAATTTGCTCGTATGTCGCTTCCCGGCCACGTTTTCACAGCGCCCGACGGAGTGTTTGGGTTCGATACCGCCGAATCTGTGTCGCCGAGCGCGGCTGCCGATTTCAGAAGGCGCGGATATCGCTTTTGCGTCCGCTACGTTCGTCGCGACAAGCCGCACGCATCCGCGCTCACTGCGAGCGAAGCGCGATCGCTTCTCAGCGTTGGCATCGGGTTAATGCTCGTGCAGTACGTCGAATCGGACACGTCCTGGATTCCAGGCGGGACGAAAGGCACAGCCAACGGTCGCGTGGCGGGGTCCGAAGCCGCGAAGCTCGGAGTTCCGTGGGGGGTAACAGTCTGGTGTGATCTCGAAGGCGTCGCCCGAGGTACTGCATCGCAAAAAGTCATCGACTACTGCAACAACTGGCATCATTCCGTGAGCAGCGCTGGATATCTCCCGGGTCTGTATGTCGGCTATCACGCCGGACTCACTCCGACGCAACTCTATCGGGCGCTGCGCTTCACACACTATTGGGGCGCGTACAATCTCAACTCGGATCAGTATCCGGCCGTCCGCGGATTGCAGATGAAGCAGTCGCGGCGCCCGACGGATTCGTCAGTCAGCTCGGGCATCGATTTTCAGGTAGATACGATTCGAGCCGATGCGCTCGGAGGCCATCCCACGCTGCTCGCGCCCACGGGATGGCCGGAATTTCCGTGAGCTAGCTCACTTCGTCCGCGCGGGAAACGCACCACCGACGGATTTATAAACGGCGACAAGCGCGACCGCCGCGGTAGTGCGTCCCTCGACAAGTTGGTTCTGGGCGTCGAGCAAAGTCCGCTCGGCATCGAGCACCTGAAGAAAATCAGTCAGTCCCGCCTCGAAGCGCTGCTTGGCGAGATCCGACGCGCGTTCGCTCGACTTCACTGCGTCCTCGAGTATCGCCAGACGTGCGTGCGCCCTGTCGTACGCGACGAGTGACGACTCGCTCTCTTCGAGCGCGCGTAGCACTGTCGAATTGTATTGCGCTTCTGCTTCCTGTTCTCCCGCTTGCGCGACCTGCACCCGCTCGCGAACGCGACCCATGTCGAACAGCGGGAAGGTCAGGACCGGACCGATGAGGAGCCGGGAGTTGCCGCGTTTGAACACCGAGTCGGCGGAAGTTCCGACGTAGCCCGCCTGCGCATTCAGCGTGATGCGCGGCAGATATTCTGCGCGCGCCGCGCCGACGAAGAGAGATCTTGCCGCCAGCTGTCGCTCCGCCTGAAGAACATCGGGGCGATGACGCACGAGCTGGTCTGGCGAGGCGACGTACAAAGTGTCGGGCAAGCGAGGAAGTACACCCGAGTCGATCAGTGCAGCTGGAAGCGCGTCCGGAGAACGGCCCAGCAGAACCGCGATGCGATTCCGATCCTGCGCGATCTGCGCCTCGAGAAGCGGCGTCGAGGCGAGCGTCAGGTATAAGATCGACTTTGCGCGCTCAGTGTCGAACGCAGTTCCGCTGCCGGCGCCGAGACGGTTTTCCGTGAGCTTCACGGTCTCGCGCTGATTGTTCGCGTTCTGCTGGGCGACGGCCAGCTGTCTCTGCGCGCCACGCAGCTCGAAATAAGTTCTCGCGACTTCAGCGGCGACGGTCACCTGCATGTCGCTCAGCCCTTCCTCCGAGGATTCAACGAGCGCGGACTGAGCCATCACCTTTCGTCCGACTCTGCCAAACACGTCGAGCTCCCATGAGGCATCGAACCCAACGTCCCATAACTGCTGCGCGGGTAGCTGGCTCGTGATTCCGGGAATCTGCGCGACAGATTGCTGCACCCGCGAGCTGCTGCCGATGCCCGTCACCGTCGGCACGAGATCGAACGCCGCGAGGCGCTTCGACGCCCGTGCACTCACCACACGCGACTGAGCAACCCGCACATCCATGTTCGCGCGCTGCGCCTCACGCACGAGACTCACGAGAACGGTGTCGCCCAGCTCGCTCCAGAAAGGAGCGGGTGCCACGGCATGACTGAGATAGACCGCCTGCGCGGCTGAATCCGGGATCGCCGCGACCGGCACGGTCGTTAGCGCCGTCGTTCTCGCAACGCCGTACGTCGCGGGAACTGGGACTTCAGAGGCGCGATACGCCGGAGTAGAGCACGCGGCGAATAGGACGACAGAAGTCGTCAGGAATTTTTTATACATGATTGCCACCCACACCCTCACTGCTTGCCGCCAACGGCGGAATCCATGGACGCAACGGCTGAACGTCGTCGGGAATGGCGACCGGCTTCTCGCCGTGCGGTATCCCGCCTTTGTGCGCGGGCAGGTGCACCTTCTCCGCCGCGCCACGAACCAGCACGTAAAAGAGCGGCGTGAACACGAGCCCCAGGAAAGTCACACCCAGCATGCCCGAGAACACCGCGATACCCATTACCCTCCGCATCTCAGCGCCCGCACCACTGGCGATGATGAGCGGAACCACACCCATGATGAACGCGAACGACGTCATCAGGATCGGACGCAACCTGATTCGAGCTGCCTCGAGTGCCGCGTGGAATCGATCGTGTCCCTTTCGTTCCAGATCGCGGGCAAACTCGACGATCAGAATCGCGTTCTTGCAAGCGAGACCTACGAGCACGAGCAGTCCGATCTGCGTGAAGACGTTGTTGTCGCCGCGCGTCAGCCACACTCCCGCGATCGCGGATACGAGACACATCGGAACGATGAGCACGATCACGAGCGGCAATGACCAGCTCTCGTACTGCGCGGCCAGAACCAGAAACACGAGCAGGATGCACAACGGAAAAACGAACACCGCGGTATTGCCCGCCAGCTTCTGCTGGTAGGTGAGCTCTGTCCATTCGTAGCCCACGCCGTTCGGAAGCGTCGCGTCGGCGAGCCGCTCCATCGTTTGCACCGCTGAGCCCGCGCTCACTCCAGGAGCTGCGCTGCCGCTGATGTCAGCCGCTGGATACCCATTGTAGTGTGTCACCTGATCCGGCCCGTACGACTGCTTCATCGTCAGCACCGAGCCGAGGGGGACCATCTCGCCGTGCGCGTTCTTGACCTTGAGCTGCGTGATGTTCTCGGCGTTCGCGCGGTAAGGCGCGTCTGCCTGCGCGATCACCTGATACGTGCGTCCGAATTTGTTGAAGTCGTTTACGTACTGTGAGCCCAGATAGATCTGCAGAGTCTGGAAGAGGTCGCTGAGCTTGATGTCGAGCTGCTTCACCTTGTCGCGATCGACGTCGGCAAACAGCTGCGGAACGTTGATCTGGTAGCTCGAGAACTCGCCCGTAAGCGACGGAGTCTGATAAGTGCGTCCGACCAAAGCCTGCGCCGTCGCATAGAGAGTTGAGTCGCCGAGACCAGCCTTGTCCTCCAACATCATCTTGAAGCCGCCGATCGCGCCAAGTCCGTTCACGGCCGGCGGTGGGAAAACTCCGACGAAGGCGTCCTGAATGGTCGAGAATTTCTGATTGAGCGCGGCCAGAATCGCACCGCTCTTCAGGTCGCTCGACCTGCGCTCGTCGAACGGCTTGAGCCCGATGAAGATGATTCCAGCGTTCGTCTTTGGCCCGAAGCTGCTGATCGAGAGCCCCGGAAACTCGACCGCGTGTTCAACACCGGGCTGCTTGAGCGCGATGTCGGTCATGCGTCTTATCACCGCATCGGTTCGGTCGAGCGACGCCGCATCTGGCAGCTGTGCAATCGCCACCAGGAATCGCTTGTCCTGAGTCGGCACAAACCCCTTCGGCACCTTCGCGAAGCCGACGATGCCGATTAGCACCAGCACTCCGTACGCTGCCAACGCAAACGCGGAGCGATGCGTCAGGCGCCGAACGACGTTTCCGTAGCCGGCCGAGCCGCGTCCGAAGAATCGATTGAATGGACCGAAGGCCCAGCCGAGCCAGCGATTCATGATGCGCGTTGGCAGATCGGCAGGAATTCCGCGCGGACGAAGCAGAACCGCCGCGAGAGCTGGCGAAAGCGTCAGTGAGTTGAACGCGGAGATCAGCGTCGAGAACGCGATCGTGAGCGCGAACTGACGGTAGAACTGCCCCGTCAAACCACTGATGAACGCGACCGGAACGAACACCGCGCAGAGCACCAGCGCGATCGCGATGATCGGACCGCTCACCTCTTCCATCGCGCGATGGCTCGCGTCGAGCGGCGACATGCCTTCCTCGATGTGGCGCTCCACGTTCTCGACGACCACGATGGCGTCGTCGACCACGATTCCTATGGCGAGCACCAATCCAAAGAGAGACAGTGTGTTGATCGAGAACCCGGCCGCAAGCATGACCGCAAAGGTGCCGACGATCGAGATCGGAACCGCCGCGAGCGGGATGATCGAGGCACGCCACGTCTGTAAGAACATCACGACCACGATGACGACCATCAGCGTCGCGAGGAGAAGTGTGTTGATCACCTCGTGGATGGAGTCGCGCACGAACAGCGTCGGATCGTAGACCGCCGACCAATCGACGCCCTCCGGGAATCGCGTCTTGAGGTCCGCCATCTTCGCACGAATCCCACTGGAAAGTGCTAGCGCGTTGGATCCTGGAGCCTGGAAGATCACGATCGCGACTGCCGGCTTGTTGTCCAGAAGCGCGCGCAAACCGAAGTCGCTCGCACCGAGCTCGACGCGTGCGACATCGCGAAGGCGTGTGACCTGACCGTCGTCGCCCGTCTTCACGATGATGTTGCCGAACTCATTCTCGTCCGCGAGCCGTCCGTGCGCGTTCACCGTCAACTGGTATGCGACGGGATCATTCATCGGCTGCGCGCCGACCGTTCCTGCCGCGACCTGCAGATTCTGCTCGCGAATAGCCTGAACGACGTCGCCCGCGGACAGCCCGTGTGCAGCGACGCGGTTCGGGTCGAGCCAGACGCGCATCGCGTAGTCGCCCGCGCCAAACACGATCACCTGGCCCGCGCCAGGTATGCGCGAGAGCTCGTTGCGAACGTTGAGCAGCGCGTAATTCCGGAGGTACACGGGATCGTAGCGCCCGTCCGGTGAGAACAGGTGCACGACCATCGTGATGTCCGGCGATCTCTTCTGGGTCACCACACCAAGCGCGCGCACCTCTTCGGGCAAGCGCGCGAGTGCCTGAGCGACGCGGTTCTGCACCTGCACCTGTGCGAGATCGACATCGGTGCCGATCTCGAAGGTGACGGTGAGATTGAGCGAACCGTCTGCCGTCGCCGTCGACGTCATATAGAGCATGTGCTCGACGCCGTTGATTGCGTCTTCGAGCGGAGTGCCCACAGTTTGCGCGAGTACCGTCGGATCCGCGCCCGGATATCTGGCGCTCACTGTAATCGTCGGAGGCGTAACCTCCGGGTACTCACTGATTGCCAGCGAGCGCACGGCGAGTATTCCACCGGCGAGAATCACGAGCGAAATGACGACCGCGAAGATCGGCCGATCGATGAAAAAGCGTGAGAAGCGCACGTTACTGACCCTGAAAGACTCGGATTACCGCGCTGCCGCCGCGGGCGCGGCGGGAGCTTCGGCAACCATTGCGGAATTGGTGGCAGCGACCTTCATCCCCGGACGAACGCGCATCAGTCCGTTGATCACTACTCGTTCTCCCGGCTGGAGACCCGTGTCGATCACTCGAAGCCCGTCGATCACACGTCCGAGAGTGACCGGTCTGTACTCCACCGTGTTGTCGGCCTTGAGGACGAGCACGAACTTGCGATCCTGATCTGTTCCGATCGCCGCGTCCTGAACCATCGTCGCCGGATGCCGATCGCCGCCCAGAAGTCGTACGCGTGCGAAAAGCCCCGGAGTAAAGATCCGGTCGCTGTTGGGCAGCACCGCGCGAACGCGAATCGTGCCCGCGCTTCCGTCGACGCGGTTGTCGATGAAGTCGAGACGTCCTTCGTGCGGAAATCCGGTTTCGTTGGCGAGACCGATTTGCACCTGACGTCCATTGGGCCCCGCGGATTTTCCTTCCATGTATTTGAGGTATGCCTGCTCGTCGGCGTCGAAGTACACGTAAATCGGGTCGAGAGAGACGATCGTCGTGAGACGGGTTGGAGCCGCGGGTCCAGTCTGTACCAGATTCCCCGGCGTGATCTCGGCGCGCCCGACGCGGCCGGTAATCGGCGCGCGCACGACGGTCCACTCGAGATTCAGCCTGGCGACCTGGAGTGCCGCTTCAGCGGCGCGAATTGCGGCATCGCCCTGGGCGCGATCGCTGGTCCGCGCATCGAGCTCCTCGCGTGAGATCGCCTGTGTGCTCACGAGTTTCTCGGCGCGCTCGACCTCCATTTTCGCGAGGTCGTTACGCGTGCGCGCCTGCGCAAGCACGGCATCGGCCCGCGACACCTCGGCTTCATACGGGCGCGGATCGATGACGAAGAGAACGTCGCCCTGATGCACGGTCGCGCCTTCGGTGAATCCTATGCGCTGCACGAACCCACCGACACGCGGACGCACCTCGACGGAATTGACCGCCTCGAAGTGACCGGTGAATTCATCCCAGTCGCCGACGACACGCTGGATCGCCGGCGCGACCGTCACCTGCGGCGGTTGCATGGGTGGGGGATCCTTGTGACATCCAGCGACGACGAAGACGGCTGCGGCTGAGAAGCCGGCGGAGTGAGCTCTCATGGAGACGGAGCGCGGGCGCGAGAAAGTGGAACTCATGTTGCACTACTCCTTTTATCGGACAGCAGAAAAAAGATTCGAAACACCGACGGCTTCGCAGAGCACTCTCGACATCATCGCCGGATCGCAGTATGTTACCGAACGGTAACATCTGCCCGGCGAACAAATGTTACCGCTCGGTAACATTTTAGTCAAGGAGGGGTATTACACGATCGTGCAAACAAACATTCACGACCGCGGCACCAAAACCAGAAAGAAGCGCGCATCCGCTCTCCCAGTGCGCGAGCGCATCCTCGCTGCCGCCGGAGATCTGTTCCTCCGGCAGGGCATTCGCGGCGTCGGCGTCGAGGCAATCGCCGAGGCGGCTGGAACGAACAAGATGACGCTTTACCGCTACTTCAGCTCCAAGGACGCGCTGATCGCCGAGTGGGTGCGCGGCATCATCGGCAACAAGGAAGAAGAGTGGAAGGACCTCAAGGCGAAGCATCGGGGCGACCCTCACGGGCTCCTCCAGGACTGGAGCCAGCGCCTCGCCGCCAAGCTTCGCGCGATGGAAGAGCGTGGGTCCGCCCTCGGCAACGCGCTCGCCGAGCTTCCCGATCCGAACCATCCGGCCCGCCAGGTAATCCAGGAGCACAAGCTCCGTGAGCACAAGCGCATCATGCGCATCTGCAGGGACGCCGGCTTCCAGGACCCCGGGCTCGCCGCCAACCTTTTCTCGATGCTTCTCGAGGGCGCGCACTCCTGTGTCCAGTGCGTTGGCATGAGGCAGATCGGCGAAGACCTCGTCAAGGTCGTCAACCTGATGGTCGCCAACAGCCGCGACGAGCGGCAGGCTCGCTTGTAGCCTCTCTGCAGGTTCGGATTCAAGGGTCTTCATACTAGTTCGTCGATTGGCACGTCCCCAGATCGACATTCGTGTCAAAGATTTTTGATATTGCGTCGACGACATCGGCAACGCACCGCGGATAAGGACCCAGGCTCGCTGACACCGGGAGCACATAAACGGACGCTTGTCCTGCGGTTGACCGCCGAAGCGTTTAATTTCAGCGCATGCGCAGCCTCCGAATTCCGCGGGTCAATCTCTCCCTCGACCTGCCGCTTCCGCCCCGCATTGCCAGGTTAATCGAAGATCTCCGTCACCGTGACACCCATCTCGCGCTCGTCCTGAGCCTCGTTATCGGTGCGCTGGTTGGACTAATAGTCGTCGCTTTCATCCTCCTCACCGGTCGGCTCGCGGCGCACATGTATCCCGCCGGCGGCGCGGGATGGCGCCGGATTCTCATCCCGACGCTCGGCTCGCTCGGCACCGGGTATTTGCTCTACAAATACTTTCCCCTCGCCCGTGGAAGCGGAATTCCACAGACGCGTGCCGCGATGTTCATCAACGACGGACGCATCTCGCTGCGCTCGGTCCTGGGCAAATTCCTTTGCTGCTCGACTTCGCTCGCCAGTGGAATCGCGCTCGGACGCGAAGGCCCATCGGTTTATATCGGGTCCGGGCTCGCGTCCGTGATCGCGCGCCGTCTCGGGCTCAGTAAGGAGCAGACGAAGTGGCTCGTGCCAATAGGAGGCGCGGCCGCGCTTTCGGCGGCATTCAATACGCCCATCGCGGCGGTGCTCTTTACGCTCGAAGAGATCATGGGCGACCTGCATGCGCCGGTGCTGGGGTCCGTGGTTCTCGCATCAGCGACGTCGTGGATGGTGCTGCACCTCGTCCTCGGCGACAATCCATTGTTTCACGTCGCCGGATATCACCTCGTGAGTCCGTGGGAGCTGGGCGTCTATGCAGTGCTCGGCGTCGTTGGAGGATTTGCATCCGTCGCTTTCGTCAAGCTTTTGCTGTGGCTGCGCGAGCGATTCGCGCGACTTCCGAATTCCTCACTGTGGATTCAGCCGGTCGCCGGCGGGCTCACCGTTGGTCTGTTCGGATTGTTTGTGCCGCAGGTCCTTGGCGTCGGCTACGATCAGGTTGAAAGAATCCTGAATGGCGACGTCGTGCTCAAGGTGGTGGCGATCCTCGCGGTGCTCAAGATCATCGCAACAGCGGTCGCTTACGCGTCCGGCAACGCCGGAGGAATTTTCGGACCGGCCCTTTTCATTGGCGCGATGGTGGGGGCGTCAGTCGGGTCGGTCGCGCACATGTTATTTCCGTCGTCGACGGCCGGAGCGGGCGCGTACGCCCTCGTGGGAATGGGCGCGGCGTTCGCGGGAATCATCAGGACGCCGCTCACGTCGGTGATCATGATATTCGAGGTGACGCGCGACTACACGATCATCGTTCCGCTCATGGTCTCGAATCTGATCGCGTTCTTCATCTCGCAGAAGCTCCAGGGCGAACCCATCTACGAAGCTCTTGCGCACCAGGATGGTTTGCATCTGCCGCACGGCGCATTCCGGTCGCCCGCCGGTCTCTGGGTCACGACCGCGATGCGCAAGCCTCCCCTCGCGTTCACTCCAGACATGAAGGTCGACGAAGCGGCTGGCCTGGCGAAGAACACCGACCTCGAGTCGTGGCCCGTCGCGAACGAAGAAGGTCTCCTCGGCATGGTTCGCATCAGCGACATCACGGACGCGACATCCGGATCACAGCGACCGGTGACGATCGCTACCATAATGAAGAGGGCGCGCGGACCCGACGCCGACGGCTTGCAGATCCCGCACGTCCACAGTGATCAGCCGCTCGGACTTGCGCTCGCACGAATGGGAGACAGCGGACACAACGTGCTTCCGGTGGTTAGTCGCGCGAACGCGCGGCTGGTGGTGGGAATCGTCACGCTCGCCGACGTTCTGGAGGCATACGGCGTCGACACCGCCCGAATGACGCCACCTCGCGGTATGGTGCGACCATGAGTGCCGGCGAAATCGTGCGTCCGTGACTGATCCGACCGCCGAGCCGCTCCCGGCGCCGCCAACAGCGACCGCCTCGGATTTCATCGCGACTTTCGCTGCCGTAATCGCCGCGATCGCGTTGCTACTGGTGTTCGACACGGGCATCGCGAAAGTCGACAGGGATGCCAACAGATCTCACGCGACCGGTGAATACCAGCAGGGTGAAAGTCTCAGCGTGCATGGAAAGACTGCCGAGGCCATTGACCATTTTCGCACGGCTGCGTCCCTCGACCGGGACAAACCAGGCTACACCGTCGCACTCGCCGAGGCGATTCTAACGGTCGGCGACGCGGAAGACGCAGAGCAGCTGCTTTTGCCGGTGCTCGAGGGCAACGCGACCGACGGAGCGACCAATCTTGCCATGGCGAGAGTGCTGGTGAAGGAGGGCAGAATCGACGAAGCGAAATCGTATTACCATCGGGCCATCTACGGACTGTGGCCGAGCGATGCGGACCGCAATCGGGCGACGGCGCGGTTCGAGCTGATCGACCTTCTGGCAAAAACGGGTGCGAAGCAGGACTTGCTTGCGGAGCTTCTTCCGATTCAGGACGCGGCTCCCGACGACACCGCTCTTCGCAAACGAATCGCCCACCTCTTCGTCGTGGCCGGCTCGCCGGCGAGGGCGAGCGAAATCTTCCGCGACGTGCTCCGCCACAATTCGCGCGATGCCGATGCATACGTAGGGCTGGCGGATGCAGCGCTCTCTCTCGGTAATTATCCGACTGCGCGCGCCGATCTCACTACGGCCGCGCGTCTGGCGCCGAACGACAGCTCGATCCAGAAACGAATCGTTCTAACCGACAGCGTCATCGCCATCGATCCCACTCAGCGCGGGCTCGGACTCGACGAGCAGATTCGTCGAAGCAGGAATCTGGTCCAGATGACAATCACTTCCGCCAGAAAATGTCTTGGTACGGAAGCTCCCGAAGTCGCCGCGGCTCTCGATTCCGTTTCACGGAGTCTCGTCGCGCCTTCCACGGGAGTATCGCGAAGTCAGGCGATCGACGTGAATCTGTCGCTCGCGGTAGCTCTCTGGAGGATGCGCCGCGAGAAATGCACTGGCGGTGTTCCGAAGGACGAAGAAGCCCTGTCGCTCGTGCAAGAGCGAATCGCTCAGTAGCCTAGCGACGCAGTGCTTCTGCGATCGCCTTCTCGGCGAGCGGAGCCATCACCCGATATCCAGCTTCGGTTGGATGCACTCCGTCATTGGTGAGCTCAGCGCGCAGTCCGTTGCGCGCATCCTTCATGGCTGAGTGATAATCCAGGTAAACAGCGCCCGATTTTGCGGCGTATTGTTTCATCCACGCGTTGAGCGCGATGATCTTGGGCGCCGGCTCGAGACCCGGCCGCCACGCGTAGTCGAAGACCGGCAACACCGATGAAAGTACTACGCGAATGCCATTCGCCTTCGCGATCTCCGTCATCGATCGCAGATTGTCCTCGATCATCTCGAGCGTGGAGGGCCCGGTGTTACCGGCGATGTCATTCGTGCCCGCGAGGATGACGACGACTTTCGGCTTGAGCGCTACGACGTCCTGATTGAATCGCACCAGCATCTGCGGCGTCGTCTGTCCCGAGATTCCGCGCCCGATGTACGGCTTGCCCGGAAACATCGTCGGAAAATCCTTTGCCCATGCATCGGTGATGGAGTTTCCGTAGAAGACGACGCGGTTCTCACCGCGCGCCGGTGGCGGAAGCCTGGAGTTGTCATCGCGATACCTGGCGAGATTCGGCCAGTCGTTTTCGAGCGCGTCGAGCGTCACGCGTTGTTGGTTCTCCATGTTCAGGTTTCGGTCGTCGCCGGCACGATAGTAAACAATGCGCCAGTCGCGGGGCTGCAGCTGCCTGAGGATGAGCGTGCTGTGTATCGTGCGCGGTGGCATCGCTCTGCCGCGCGCGTCTTTCTGCCCGCTGAGTCTATCGGTGTTATCGACGACGACCAGATCAGGCGCAAGAACCCGCGCCTTCCGATCGAGGATCTCGATTTTCGCACCGCCAGATACGGGCGCGCCGTACATCGCCCACAACGTCGAATCCATAGCCGCTCGGGATTGGGTCTGACCGCCGAACTCGTCGACGAAGACGGCATCATCAACGAAAAGCGACCCGCCCCCCAATTCGCGCGTCCCGCTTCCCGGTTCCCGCATCCCTACAGAATCGAGGCGGGCGAGCGCTTCACCGACGCCGGCAGGCAACCCACTACTGAGTGGCGCGCTCACCGTTTGGGCAACGGCAGAGGTTGTGCCGGCAAATAAGACCGCAACGAAAAACAGAAGCAGACGACGCAGCATTTGAGGCCTCTTCAGCAATGGTCTGTCGTTCACTCAAATGTCCGGCTGGCAATCGCTCCGCGCCAGACCACGCATGTGATTTGCGTCGCCGATATCGAATGAAAATTTTCGTAACCGGCGCAACCGGCGTCATCGGGCGAAGAGCCGTGCCACTCCTCGTGCAGCGCGGGCACCACGTAACCGGCGTGAGTCGGTCACCGCAGAAGAGCTCGGAGCTCGCCCGCGCGGGAGCTGAACCCGTGCAGGTGGATCTCTTCGATCTCGACGCAGTTCGCGCGGCCGTCAAGGGCCACGACGCCATCATAAATCTCGCGACGAGCATACCGCCGAGCTCCAAGGTATTTCTTCCGTGGGCGTGGCGACCGACCGGGCGGATCCGCCGCTACGTTTCCGCGAACGTAGCATCGGCCGCACGACAGACCGGCGTCGAGCGGCTTCTACAGGAATCTTTCGGTCCGATTTACGCCAGTGGCGGCGACAAGTGGCTCACCGAGACTTCCCCGGTTAAGCCCGTACGCTACAACCGCACAGTTCTGGACGCCGAGCGCGCGGCTTCGAATTTCTCGGCAAGCGGCGGGACGGGAATCATTCTCCGCTTCGCGGGTTTCTATGGACCCGACAGCGACTTCACCCGCGACCAGATCGACCTTGTCCGCAAAGGATGGGCGCCTGTACTTGGGTCGGCCGACGGATACATCCCGCTGGTAACGCACGACGACGCGGCGAGAGCCGTCGTACACCTTCTGAGCGCGCCGGCCGGAACCTACAACGTGGCCGATGACGAGCCACTGACAAAGCGCGAATGCTACCAGTCGCTCGCGCGGTTGCTGCGCGTCGAGAAGCTGAGATTTCCTCCGCCCTGGATTTTCCATTTACTCGGCTCGCTCGGAGAGCTTCTCAGCAGATCGCAGCGCATCTCGAACCAGAAGCTTCGATCGACTGGCTGGGCACCGAAATACTCCAGCGCGCGAGAGGGCTGGAAAGCCACACTCGCCGATATTCCGCGCGCCAAATCGAAGTAGACCAGAGCTCTTTACAACGAATTTGCTTGACCCGCGCAGTTCCCAGAAGGATGGCCTCATAATCGACGAGCGCTTCAACAGCGGCGATCAGATCCCGGATCGGTTCGTCGAATTGCTGAACCGTCCGATCACCAATTACTGGAAGACAAGACAGGGCGCCGACTGGCAGTGGCCGCCGATTGCGCACAACGGCCCCGAGGCGATGCTGATCAACGGCTGGAGCGGATCAGGCGGCGACGCGTTTCCGTTCTACTTCAAGAAAGCCGGACTTGGACCGCTAATCGGGCGGAGGACGTGGGGAGGACTGATCGGAATTTCGGGGACGCCAGATCTCGTCGATGGAGGAAACGTCACCGCCCCTTCATTTGCGATCTACAGCACCGACGGAAAATGGATAATCGAGAGCCACGGCGTCGATCCTGACATCGATGTGGTCGACGATCCGTCGCAGATGGCGCGCGGAATCGACCCGCAGCTCGAGCGGGGGATTCAGGAGGTCATGGCCGCCGTCGCCAAGATGCCGAAGAAGGCAGCACCGCCTGCTTACACACGCAGGACTGCTGGCGCCCCGGGAAATCAGTAACCGATGCAGGGTCGCGACGGCAGATTCCACTTGCCCGATGAAAGCCCTTGAGCGGCCGCTACTGCTTCGCCCATAGTTCCGCGAGACGCTCGAGCACCTGGGCGAGGTCTGGTTTGACGTCCATCACCGGGAGCACCGGGTCGGTGCCGAGATTTTCCATGCGGTCTACGGCGTTCTTTATGGTAAAGGTGCGCGGGTCGAGTGAGTTATTCACTTCCTCCCAGACGAGCGGCATCGATACGGTCGCGCCTGGGAGTGGACGAACACTGTACGGCGCGACGATCGTTTGACCGTGACGGTTTTGCAGGTAGTCGAAGTAGACCTTGTCGCCGCGCTTCGTGACGTGACGCGTGATGGTCGCAATGTCATTGAGCTCGCACAGAACGATGCGCGCTAGCAGCTCGCCCAGCATTCGCGACTGCTCATAGGTGCACTGACGTGCGAGCGGCAGCAGGATGTGCAATCCTGTTTTGCCCGTCGTCTTCACATAGTTGGGTAATCCAACGCCCTCGCAGACCCGGTGCAACGTTTGTCCACAGCGGATCACGTCGGAGAAAGGCGCTTCCTTCGGATCGAGATCGATGACGCACCAGTCCGGCAGTTCCAGCGAGTCTTCCCTGCTGGCCCAGATGTGCAGCGGGATGGAGCCCATGTTGGCGAGATAGAGCAGCGCCTCTTCGCAGTCACAGATGAAATAGCGGATCTCGCGCTGGGTGTCTTCACTCCAGATCGGGATCGTGCGCATCCATTCTGGCGCGAAGACGGGCGCGTCCTTTTGATAGAACGACTTGCCGTCGATCCCGTCGGGAAATCGCGTCAGAACCACCGGGCGATTCGCGAGATAAGGCAGCATCCATTTGGAGACAGCGCGGTAGTAGTCGACCAGATCTCCTTTGGTGAGCTTGTCGGCCGGCCAGTAGATCTTTTTCAGATTGGTGAACGCGATGTTCTTCTGCACCGGGGCTTTCGGTGGCGGCAGGGGCGGCTCGAGAGCGACAACCTCGTTTTCCGCTTCCCCCTTCCCGCTTCCCTCTTCCCCGTTCCCTCTTCCCGCCGCTCCCCATCCCTGACGCTCGCATTCGTGCGCGCGCTTATCGTATCTCAATCGCAAAAATGCAGCATGGCGCAAGAGCCCGTCCGGCGTCCACTCGCGAAACCTGACCTCGCAGACGTGCACTCCATCCACCCACGTCGTCGTCTTCGTGTCCGGAATCTGGTCGCTCTTTGACGGCGAGCCGTCGCGCGATAGCATCGGTCCCGCGCACGATGCCTCCTTACGCTCGATCGGATCGAGCAGTGACTTCAGCTCCTTCAACAATTCGTCGTTGAAGCCGGTGCCCACTCGACCCGCGTAGACGAGCGTACCATCTACCAGATCCGCCAACTGCAGCGCGCCAAGGTGCGAGCGGCTTCCCTTTGGACGCGTGTAACCAACAATCACGAAGTCGCCCGTCTTTTCGGCTTTGATCTTGAGCCAATCTCCCGAGTGCCCGCCGCGATATTTCGAGTTCGATTTCTTGGCGACGATTCCTTCCAGACCCATCGCCGTCACCTGCTCGAGAAACGCCTCGCCTTCGGTCTCGATGTGATCCAGCCACCGCAACGCACCAAGCTTCGGCACCGCCTCGGCCAGCAAACTCTTGCGCTCTTTGAGCGGCAGCTTGCGCAGATCGAACTCCTCGAAGGCAAGCAAATCAAATGCGTAGAAAGTCGCGGGTAGCTCGACGGCGGCACGACGGATGTCCATCGCTGATGAGAGCCGTCCGCGCTGTTGCAACTTCGCAAAACTCGGCAGGCCCTTTTCGTCGCTCACCACGACTTCGCCATCGATGATGCATTCGTCGTATGGAAGCGCTTTCACCGCTCGCGCGATTTCGGGAAACACTCCCGTGTAATCGTTCCCGTTACGAGTAAGCAGGAGCGCTTCCCCTTTTGATTTGCTTGCGATCAGTCGATATCCATCGAGCTTGAGCTCGAACAGCCAGTCATCGCGCGTGAATGCGGCGTCCGCTGTCTCACAATGCATCGCTTCGACTTTTCGAGCATCGACGTGAGTGCGCGGAGCATCGCTCGCTTCGAGAAGCTTTCGGATTTTCGCGCCAGGCCCAGCGCCCGCCATCACCTCGTCGACGGTGAGACCGGAGAGAACCGATTCTTCCGGGAATTGATCGCCCGGCGATTTCACGTAGGAATCGCGCTCCTTGATCAGGAGCCAGTCCTTCTCGGACTTCTTGATCTTCACGAGCGTCCATTTTCCGTGGAGCTTGTAACCTTTGAGCTCGAAGAGCAGCTTCCCTTTCTCGAGACCTTCGCGCCACGGCTCGAGCGGAATCCATTCGCCGCGGTCCCACACGATCACTCCGCCCGCGCCGTAGTTGCCCGTCGGAATATTTCCCTCGAAGTCGCCGTACTCGATCGGATGGTCTTCGACTTTCACGGCGAGCCGCTTGTCGGCCATGTCGTACGACGGCCCCTTGGGGACAGCCCACGACCTGAGCACTCCGTCCATCTCGAGCCTCAGGTCGAAATGGAGATTTCGCGCCGCGTGCTTGTGGACGACGAAAAGATTGCTGGGTGCCCCCGGTCCCGAGCCCATCGGCTCAGGCGTACGGTCCGGCGACCGCTTCGCGCGGTAGGTAGCGAGATTATCGGCTGGTGACGCCGAGTTTGCTCTTGCGTCCATCGGGGACATGGTTAAGGATACGGTGGCGAGAGTTTTCCACGCAAGAAATATTTGTGATGGACCCGAGCTCTGCCGCTGACGCCAACGATAACCCCTTCCAATCCACGGTCATGCCCGCTCGCTCAATCGGCACCGCCACGATCTCATTCGGACTCGTCTCCGTCCCCGTCAACATCTACTCGTCATCCGAATCCAAGACGAGCGTGTCGTTCAACATGCTACACAAGAAGTGCGGGTCGAGACTGAAGCAGCAGTACCTCTGCACGAAGGACGGCGACGTCGTGCCCCGCGAAGACACCGTCAAAGGCTACGAGTTCGCGAAGGATCAGTACGTGATTCTCTCGGCGGAGGAGCTCAAGGCGCTGGAGGAAAAGGCGACGAGCACGATCGACGTCGTCGAATTCGTTCCATTGGCTGGCGTGGATCGCGAGTACCTCGAGAAGGTCTACTATCTCGGCCCAGACAAGGGCGGCGATCGCGCGTATCGTCTGCTTGCCGCGGCTCTCAAGGAGAGTGGAAAGGCAGCGCTTGGTCAATACGCGGCTCGTGGACAGCAGCATCTCGTTCTCCTTCGGCCGCTCAACGGAGTACTCGTCATGGAGCAGCTCCACTACGCCGATGAGCTTCGTCCGACCACTGAAGTCACGATCCCGGCCGGCGAAGTGAAGGACGCCGAGCTGAAGCTGGCAATGCAGCTGATCGATCAGACGTCGAGCGACGAGTTCCAGCCTGCCAAGTACAAGGACACTGTGCGCGAGCGGATGCTGGAGACGATCCAGCGAAAGATCGACGGTCAGGACATCACCGCCGACGTCGCGCCGGGATCCGAGACCAAGATGATCGACCTCATGGAAGCGCTCAAGGCGAGTCTCGCGAAAGAGAAGCCGAAGCGTTCCGAATCGAAGCGCATGGTTTCATGAAGCTGCTCGCAGGAACGAGCGGCTATGCGTTCAAGGAATGGAAGGGGGCGTTCTATCCGAAGGAGCTGAAGGACGACGGAATGCTCGGCTACTACGCCAGCAAATTCCCGACTGTCGAGATCAACAACACTTTTTACAGATTGCCGAAGCAGAACGTGCTTCTGGACTGGGCCGCGCAGGTTCCGGACACGTTCACCTTCGCGCTCAAGGCGAGCCAGCGCATCACCCATCATGCGCGTCTCAAGGAAGAAGCCGCGGACACGGTGGATTTCCTTCTCAAGAACACCGCGGTCCTCGCCGACCGGCTGGGGCCGATTCTTTTTCAGCTTCCGCCAAATCTCAAGAAGGATACTGATCGTTTCCGCGGATTTCTCGGACTGCTTCCGACAGACCGGCGCTACGTATTCGAGTTTCGGCACGAGAGCTGGTTCGAGGAAGAGATCTTCGCTGCGATGCGCGACCGCGACGTCGCGATGTGCATCTCGGAGCAGGACGATTTCAAATGTCCGGTGGTGTGCACTGCGTCGTGGGGATACCTGCGACTGCACAGACTCGACTACGAGGAGCCGGCGCTCGTTGAGTGGGCGAAATGCGTCAGCTCACAGAAGTGGAACGAGGCGTACGTGTTCTTCAAGCACGACGAAGGCACGGGATCCGGGCCGCCGGCAGTCAGTACTTTCGTCAACGCCTGCAATGGTCTTGCGGCCGGGCTGACCGTTTCTTAAGTCTGTGCACCCGAAACGTACGCCAACATCCACCGACGAGGATGAATGCGACGCTCGTGCACCTCATTCGTGGCGCTGCTGGCGTCGCTGCTGGCGATTGCGCATCCCGCACTTGCACAGGCCCACGTCCGACTCGGCGTCGACCGCCTCGCTGACAGCCTCCCGAAAGTTCTCGCTGGTAAGCGCGTTGGGCTGATAACAAATCACACCGGGCGCGATCGCGCCGGCACTCCCACAATAGATCTGCTCGCAGCACGCAAGGACATGAAGCTGGTCGCGCTATTCGGAGCGGAACACGGCATTCGCGGCGTCGCGACCGGACGCGTAAGCGACTCCACCGACGAGAAGACGGGTCTTCCCGTTTATTCTCTCTTCGGCGCCACTGAGAAGCCAACCGACGCGATGCTCGAGAACGTTGACGCCCTGGTCTTCGACATCCAGGACGTAGGCGTCCGCCAATACACCTACCTCTCGACGATGGCTCTCGCGATGCAGGCTGCGGCGCAAAAGAAAATTCCTTTTGTAGTACTCGATCGACCAAATCCCATCACTGGAACAATCGTCGAGGGAAACATTCGCGAGCCTGGAATGGAATCTTTCGTCGGACTTTATCCGATAGCATCCCGACATGGCATGACCGCGGGCGAGCTGGCCACTCTTTACAACAAGGAATTCGGTATCGGCGCAGACCTGCACGTTGTGCCGCTCGAGGGATGGAGACGAGACCTCTGGTCGGACCAGACGGACCTTCCCTGGATCAAGCCGTCTCCAAATCTCCCGACGTTCGCGGGGGTGATCAGCTATCCCGGGACGGTGTTCTTCGAGGGAACGAATCTCTCCGAGGGTCGAGGCAGCGATGCACCGTTCGAGCAAACGGGAGCGCCCTGGCTTCGCGCGCAGGAAGTTGCTGACTCGATGAATGCGCGGCATCTCCCGGGCGTACAATTCTCGGCGCGCGATTTTGCGGTGCTGCCGGGCACCCGCAAGTATGGCGGTCAGACAATTCACGGTGTGCACATCACCGTCACCAACCGCGAGACTTATCGTCCCATCGCGACGACCTTGCGACTGATCGATGTGATACGCCGTTTGCACCCGACAGACTTTCAGTGGCGGCACTCAACCGCATCGCCGGGCGCAGTTGACACCTACTACTTCGATACTCTTACCGGCTCCAAACGCACGCGCGCAGCAATTGAGAACGGGACGCTCGAGACCCTGCTCGCCGAATGGGAGCGAGACGCAGAGCGATTCCGCGAGATGCGGAAGCCCTACCTGCTCTACTGATGCGGCAGATATTCCGCATCTCACAGATTCCGGCGTTGTTGGTTGCGCTCGCTTGCGCACACGTGCCTGTCGCGGACAATGGAATCCCGCTGCGAGTCATGACCTACAATATCCGGTCCGGGAACGGCGATCTGTCCGGTACGGTGCAGGCGATACAGGCGTCCGCCCCAGATGTGGTTGGACTGCAGGAAGTCGACGTGCATTGGGCTGAGCGCAGCAACTTTGTCGATCAGGCCGCAGCGCTCGGCGAGCAATTGCACATGCAGGTTCGATTCGCGCGTATTTACCAGCTTCCTGGCGCGCGTGCCCAAGATCCTCCGCGCGAATTTGGCGTCGCGTTGCTGAGCAAGTTTCCGATTCTCGATTGGACGAACCACGTCATCACTCGCCACTCGACACAGGACAGTACCGCCGCACCGTCGCCAATGCCGGGATTCCTGGAAGCAACACTCGATGTCCGCGGAACTCGCCTGCGGGTCTTCGATACGCACCTCGACTACCGCTCCGACCCGCATGTGCGGGCACAACAGGTGAGTGAGACGCTCGCGTACATTGGCGTTCCTTCCGCGCCGACGCTTCTGTTCGGAGATCTGAACGCGCCACCCGATGCGCCGGAGATTCAGCCACTTCTCGAGCGCCTCCACGACTCGTGGCCCCAGTCGGCCGGACCGGGTCTAACGGATCCAGCGGATCACCCGCGAAATCGCATCGACTACGTTCTGGTCTCCAAACACTTCTCGGTTCGAGGAGTGTCTGTTCCCGTTACGCTCGCGTCAGATCATCGACCGGTCGTCGTTGATCTCGTCCTCTACAATCGGCCACTCGAGACCGTCGTACCCATGTAGAAGTGCCGTTTCACTGCCTCAAAGGAGGAATTCGTGTGGAATCGACAAATAGTTGATCGCTCGCATCGCATGGCTCCTTGGATCGCTACCATAGTTTCGCTGACATTCTTCCTTGGCGCACCGCCTGTGATGGCGCAGACGGGCACCCTCATCGGGCGAGTGACAGATGCGCGTAGTGGCGCTCCAATCACAACGGCCCAGATCACCATCACCGGCACCTCGCTGGGCGCCGCTGTGGACGCCGATGGTCGCTTCCGGATTACCAACGTTCCGCCCGGCCCTCACGAGGTCAGGGCAAGAAGCATCGGTTACCAACCGGCAACGGTGGCCTTCTCCGTCGCGATCGATGGCAGCTCAAACGTCGATCTCTCCATGAACGAGAGTGCGACGGCGCTCAATGCAGTCGTCGTAACCGGCACGGCGGGCGACACTCGTCGCCGCGCCATCGGAAATGCGGTATCGACGGTCAACGTCTCGGACGTGATTGGAAAATCTTCCGTCAGCAACGTCACCGACGTTCTTCAGTCCAAGGTGCCAGGGCTGACTATTCTGCCAGGTTCAGGTGAAGCCGGAACGTCTGCCAACTTTCGCCTTCGCGGCGCGGGATCGCTTTACGCAGGGAACAATCCGACGATCTACGTCGACGGTGTCCGCGTCAACAGTCGCGGTCAGGGCAACTACGACGTCTTCGGACAGAACACTTCTTCTCTTGATGCGATCAATCCCAGCGACATCGAATCAATCGAAGTGATCAAGGGCCCTGCGGCCGCAACGCTCTACGGAGCCGAGGCAGCCGCGGGAGTGATTCAGATCATCACCAAGCGGGGAGTGCCGGGACGCATCCGGTGGGACGCGCGCATGGAGTCTGGCCACACAAGCTGGCCGGCATCGATGCGACCAATCAATTACGCCGTCTCAACGGCGGCGCGGATCGCAGACCCGGTGAGCTACCCGGGATTCGTCGGCACTCAGCCCGGAGACATCATCTCGCATCGCGTGATGTCGGAGCCCGGCGCGCTGCGAGATGGCGGTATCATGCGGACGAGCCTCTCGGCCAGCGGAGGAAGTGATCGCTACTCCTTCTTCGTGTCCGGCGCGCGCGACAACGAGGAGGGCGTCAACCTCAACAATTATTCGAGACTCGGATCGCTGCGCGGCAACTTTTCGTTCACGCCATCGAGCAAGCTCACCTTCAACACCAGTCTCGCGTACGCGCAGAATCACATCAGGCTTCCGCTAAATGACAACATCGCGTTCGGCCTGATCATCAGCTCATATCTCGCGATTCCCGGCAGAGCGTATCCCTTCCCCGCGGGCCTCGATGATTTCACGATCATCCCGTCCGTCGCGAACACCTACGACAACCAGACACGCGCGGATCGATTCATCGTCGGCACCTCGGCGGACTACAGACCGTTTTCGTGGTTGAGCAACAAGTTCCGCGTTGGCCTCGACATGAACATTGGGCGCGCCGAGCTTTATTTCCCGCCGCAGCCAGGAGGGCTCGACCCCTTCAGCGCACGCGCAAGCTTCGACCTCGTGAACACCAAAGGCTTCATCGCCGAAGGCCGGCCGCTGAACCAGGACTTCACGATCAACTACGACGGAACGATCACGCACGCGTTGTCGACCAGTCTCGTCTCCAATTCATCCTTTGGCGTTCAGTTTCTCTCCAATGCGTATCACCGCACCGACGCATTCGGTCAGGAT
>JBOHTB010000152.1:0-24298 GCA_050733435.1 Gemmatimonadaceae bacterium
ACTTAAGGGAGCGACCAAGGAGACCGGCGAGTGAGCAGAGCGAACGAGCGCAGTTAGGGGCTCACCCGCCCGTGAACGGGCACCCGGAGCGACCGTTGTCGCCGAAGAGGACACCCCCACCGACCACGAGAGCTCGAGATGCGCGACTACCGCGCGAGGATCTCGCCGTTCGAGCGAATCACGTCGGCGTAGTAGCGGCCGCTGGACTTGATCGTGCGCTGCTGCGTCGCGTAGTCGACATGGATCAGACCGAAACGTTTCGAGTAGCCGTGCGCCCACTCGTAGTTGTCGAGCAACGACCACGCGAAATAGCCGCGCAGGTCTACGCCCTGCGTTATCGCGTTGTGCGCGGCGCGCAGATGTTGGCGATAGTACTCGATGCGGAGCGGGTCGTCGATTTTTCCATCGATCGGGTGCGGGGGATCGTAGAACGCCGCGCCGTTCTCGGTGATGTACACCGGCATTTTGCCGTAACGCTCTTTTGCCCAGAGCAGGATTTTCGTCAGCGCGTCGGGATAGACTTCCCAGTGCGTATCGGTCGTCGTGCTCTCCAGTTGCGGCACGGGTTTCACCTTGAGCGGCAGACGCTCTGCGTCGTACCGCTCCACTCGCCTCGTGTAGTAGTTGATTCCGAGAAAATCGAGCGGCTGCTTGATCTGTCGCATGTCTTCGCCGGACCACTCGGGCCACGCCTCGCCGAAAATCTCCTGCATCTCTTCCGGATAATGCCCCAGGAAAATCGGGTCGAGGTACTGACGATTCATGTACGCATCGGTTCTCCGGATCGCGTCGAGGTCCTCCGCCGAATTCGACGCCGGATATTTCGGCTCGAGATTCACGACGATTCCGATTCGTCCCTTCTTCGCCGCACTCGACCCCCGGAAACGCTCGACCGCCATTCCGTGGGCCCGCAGGAGATTGTGCGTCGCGATCGGCGCTTCGAAGAGATTCGAATGCCCTGGCGCCATCACGCCGAAGAGATATCCGCCATCCGTCACCACCCATGGCTCGTTGAGCGTCGACCACATCTCAACACGATCGCCAAGGGCGTCGAACATTGTCGCGGCGTACTCGCAAAACCAGTCGGCGATGTCGCGATTGAGCCAGCCGCCCCGATCGTCGAGCGATTCCGGCAGATCCCAGTGATAAAGGGTCGCGCTCGGCTTGATTCCTTTTCTCAGCAGCTCGTCGACGAGTCGCGAGTAGAAGTCGATTCCTTTGGCGTTCCCGCGCCCCGTTCCTTCGGGAAGAATGCGGCCCCATGCGATGCTGAATCTGTAGGCATTCAAACCCAGCTCCGCCATCAGCGCGATGTCGTCCTTGTAGCGCCGGTAATGGTCGCAGGCGATGTCGCCAGTCTGGTTCAGATGCGTGTTCTCGGGCGTGTGAGAGAATCGGTGCCAGATGCTCCGGCCCGCGCCGTCGGCAGTTGGAGAACCTTCGATCTGGTACGCGGACGTTGCGGCGCCCCAAAGAAAATTCTCGGGGAATGCGTAGAGGTCAGACATTCTGGCGGTGAGGCGACATGGCAGGCGTAAGTCTCAACGGTGTCAGAAAAATTTACCACGAAGGGGTAGAGCAGGTAGCGGTCCACGACGTCACGCTCGATGTTCACGACGGTGAGTTCGTCGTGCTCGTTGGGCCGTCAGGATGCGGGAAGAGCACGACACTGCGGATGATCGCCGGCCTCGAGTCCATCAGCGCGGGCACAATCACCATCGGCGATCGCGTCGTCAACGACGTACCGCCCAAAGCGCGCGACATCGCGATGGTTTTCCAGAATTACGCTCTGTATCCGCACATGACCGTGAGGGAAAACCTTGGGTTCGCACTCAAGCTGCGCAGCATGTCACATACAGAAATCTCCAGCAGAGTCGAGTCCGCGGCTGCAACACTCGGACTCGGCGACTACCTGGAGAGAAAGCCGAGGCAGCTGTCGGGCGGACAGCGGCAACGGGTGGCGCTGGGTCGCGCGATCGTGCGGCAGCCGCAGGTTTTTTTATTCGATGAGCCGCTATCCAACCTCGACGCGCAAATGCGGGTCTCGATGCGCCGAGAGATCGCGCGACTGCACCAGGAGCTCAAGGTGACGATGATCTACGTCACGCACGATCAGGTCGAGGCGATGACACTCGGCGACAGAATCGTGGTGATGAGCAAGGGTCACGTGATGCAGATCGACACGCCGCTCAATCTTTACGAGCGGCCGCGGAACAAGTTCGTGGCGGGGTTCATCGGAAATCCGGCGATGAATTTCGTGAACGGAACGGTCGAGGGAAGCGGACCGACACGATTCGTCGCGGAGGGCGGAGACTGGACGATCGAGCTCCCGCAGGGAGTTGCGACGAAGCTCGGAGGTGCGAAGGGTCGCGCGATAACGATAGGGATTCGGCCGGAAAATGTGTCGGTGACGAGTGGGTCGTCGGCGCCTGCCAGCGTGAGGGCAAGGCTCGATCTGATCGAGTCGCTTGGCAACGAGACGTTCATTTACGCGAGGGTTGGTGCGCACGATGTAACCGCGAGGGTTCAACCGACAGCGTTGCCGGCGGTCGGGTCGGAGATCCGGCTCGCTTTCGATATGAACAGGGCGCACTTCTTCGATGGGGCGAGCGGGGGGAGGCTCGAGTAGAGGAAAGCGTCACTGATTCCGGATGCCGTCTTGTCAGTCCGCTGAAAGGTTCAATGATGCAGTCTTGTCCGATCCTTGCGATGCAAGGGAGCTGTGTCATCAGATCCGGAAACCATGCGATTCCATAGTCGAGCCATGCGCGTTGGAAGAGTTTTGTCGGCGTACATCCTGTTCGTGTTGATCGGATGCTCTTCCCACGCCGACGCGTCGGGTCGGCAACGAGCGCCAAATTCCGCCGACAGCGCGTCACAGGCAGCGAACAGCCGGCAGCGTGCAGTCGTACCTGGTTCTAACCATCAAGCGATCTCAACAAAGCTGCAGTACCTGGTGGTGATCTACTTGGAAAACCACAGCTTCGACGATCTGTACGGTGAGTTCGACGGCGCCAATGGTCTCTCGAACTCCGCCGCCACGGCGACGCAGGTGGATCTGCGCGGAAAACCCTTCGAGCTTCTGCCGACGCCGCCTGGTCACGCGTTTCCCGGAGATCTGCCGAACAAGCCGTTCAGCATCGAGAAGTACGTTCCCATCAGCGCGAGAACCCCGGATCTCGTTCATCGCTTCTATCAGGAGCAGGAGCAGATCGACGGCGGCAAGATGGACAAATTCGCCGTCGTGAGCGACGCGAAAGGTTTGGTGATGGGCTATTACAACACGGACGATCTTCCGCTCGCGGCCGAGGCGCAGAAGAACACCCTCTGCGACAATTTCTTTCATGGGGCGTTTGGGGGATCGTTCCTCAATCACATCTACTTCATCTCCACCCAAGCCCCGGTTTTTCGTGATGCTCCGGAACGATCCCGCGCCAGATTGGACAAGGACGGCAACCTCGTGCGGGATGGCGAGGTCACACCGGATGGCTACGCGGTCAACACGATGTTCACCGTCAACAGTCCGCATCCGCGCGGAGTGCCGAAGGATGTGCTCGTTCCGGATCAAACCTTCGCAACTATCGGTGACCGGCTTTCGGACAAGCATGTGTCGTGGGCCTGGTACTCCGGCGGTTGGGATGACGCGATTGCCGGGCATCCGGACCGCCTATTCCAATACCATCACCAGCCGTTCGCGTACTTCGCGAAGTACGCCGACGGGACGCCAGGACGAGAAGCGCATCTGAAGGACGAGGGCGATTTCATCGCTGCCGCCCACGCCGGCAAGCTTCCTTCCGTTTCGTTCGTAAAACCACTCGGCGAGCTGAACGAGCACCCCGGTTACGCCAACGTGCGGAGCGGCGAGGACCACGCCGAGGAGCTGCTCAATATCCTGAGGTCGAGTCCGCACTGGGAGAACATGGCGGTGATAATCACCTACGACGAGAACGGCGGATTCTGGGATCACGTCCCGCCGCCCGTGATCGACAAGTGGGGGCCGGGCTCGAGGGTGCCCGCGCTGGTGATTTCGCCATTCGCGAAGCACGGGTACGTCGATCACACCTTTTACGACACGAGCTCGATTCTCGCGCTGATCGAGCACCGGTGGGGACTCGAGCCGTTGACCGATCGGGATGCGAAGGCGAACGATATGGCCGGAGTATTCGATTTCAGTCAGTAAGAAGGACCACAAGCGCAACTGCAAAGAATGGGATCCGAGATGCTAGCGGGCACGGCACCGCAAAGAATGGGATCCGAGATGCTAGCGGGGCAGATGGCAGTTTCTAGATGAGTGCCGCACTTACAGGCTGGTTACCGGATTTACAGGCTGGTTCGATGTCGACTTCGTTTGGACAGCCCGCGCTTATTCGGCGGTGATTCTTTCTCGCGTCTTCGTCGTCCCTGTATTTGCCGAATCTTTCGAGCGAGTCGTCAGATAACGGCTCAAGCCGTGGAGCATTTTTCGCACTTCAATCGTTTGCGCGGAAAGCGACGCGAAATCCCTCGCGGTGATCAAGCGGATGTCGCGGGCCATCATCAGGTGGTACTCCAACTCGGAGCTTGAGTTGAGCGCAAACCCTACGAATCGATTGTAATCCGCTGAGCTACGCTGACCATTCCCCTCAACGACGTTTGCCGGAATTGACATCGCTGCGCGAATCATCTGATTTCGCAATCCAGCGTGCTGAGACCCTCTGATGCGCGCGGTGACACGATGGACATTGAGCGCCAGCGCGTGCGCTTTGCCCCAGACTTTCAGTTTCTTGAAATCGCCCATAGGAAAAAGGAACCAGTAGTCCTTTAACTAAGCGCCACCATTCCCTGCCGGGAGCGACCAAACCGCCGCATTGGGGTCTTTCTGTGCGCAGCCAATTTTGCAATCAAGAGCAAAAGTGACTGCGAAACAGATTGATTGCGAGCGACGCTGTCATACGGTCGTCATCTAAAACCTGGCATCTGTCCCGCTAACATCTCGGATCCCATTCTTTGCAGTGCCGTGCCCGCTAGCATCTCGGATCCCATTCTTTGCAGTTGCCGTTACTATTTCGGCGCGCGAACACTCCATGCGGCTACCCGGTCCTCCCCGCCTCCAGCGCCCTCACGCTCACAAACTCCGCCTGATCTATGAATCTCTCGAGCACCGCTATCGCGTCTTCCACCTGCAGCTTCCGACCATGGCGGAACCCCCGCTGAACCACCCGCTCCAGCTCTTCGCGGATGATCATGAACTCTCGCCGCATCGCCGACTCTGTCCACCCAAGCCTGGCCCGCTGCGTTCCGTGACGCTCCGACACCAGTCGCTGGATCTCGGTCGCGTCCGCGAGCAACGGTGAGGGCTGGCCTCCGGATTCTTCGATCACCACGAGCGCGCCCGCGATGTCGGCGAGGAAAGTCCCGATGTGATCGGCGAGCTGGGAGAACTTGAGTCCGGCAGAGATGCTGAGGCTCTCGTCCGACCTGATGCGGGCGATTATCGTCTCGAGTGTTCCGTCGAGCTCCTGCAGCAGTGTCTCACCGACGTCCGCGAGGCCCTCGATGTTGCGATCCGGCTGGGGACTGGGAACCGTTTCTGTCGAAGGAGAGATAGCGAGCTTTCCCTCGAATTCCTGACTGCCGGCTTCCGCGGGTAGCCAGAGTGTGAATTCCGCGCCCTTGCCAGCCGAGCTTCTCACGGTCAGGTCACCGCCCATCAACCGCGCGAGCCGTCGACTGATCGTGAGTCCCAGTCCGCTTCCTTCCTTCGATCTCGTGTGGCCCGATTCGGCTTGCACAAAGGGATCGAAGATGGAAATCAGCTTGTCCTCAGGTATTCCGACCCCTGAGTCGCTGACGCGCAGGCAGACGTACGGCCTCTTTGCCAGCAAACGAGCCTCTCGATCCGGAGTTACGGTCGTGGACGCGCACAGACTAACCTGCCCGCCCGGCGGCGTGAATTTCACCGCGTTCGAGAGGAGATTCACCAGAATCTGTCGCACCCGTTCGTCGTCTCCGATGTACACGGGGTCCGGATCCGGCAGCGGGGTCACAACGAGATCGAGGCCGCGGGCAGCTGCCTGCGGCTGTATCAGAGCCATTGCCGACGCGATTGCTTCTCTCACCGTCGCCGGCGTCGAACGAACCGACAATCGTCCCGCTTCTACCTTGGCGAGATCGAGTACCTCATTCACCAGTCCCAGGAGATGTCGTCCGCTCATCCCGATTCGGCGAAGCTGCTCCCGCTGTCCGTCCGTGAGGGGGCCCGAAATACCCAGCTCCAGAAGCTCCGCGTAGCCGAGGACGGCGTTGAGAGGTGTTCGGAGCTCGTGGGACATGATGGCGAGGAACTCCGACTTCGCGTGGCTGGCGGCCTCAGCTTCCAGTCGCGCCTCTCGCTCGCGCGTCAGCTGGTGCGACCGCTCCTCTGCCCGTTTTCTGTCGGTGACATCACGGAGGGCGACGAGCTTCATCTGCTCGTCCTCCCACTCTGCATCTACGACTCGAAGCTCCGCGTAGCAGATGTCCGCGCCCCCACGCTGAACGATGTCGATCTCGGTGGTCTCTCCGATGATCAAGGGAAACCCGAAGGGAGTCCCGATCAGCTCCTTTGCGGCGCGGCCGAAAAGCCGTTCCGCGGCCGGGTTCGCGAAGCGAATGTTTCCGATCGCGTCCACCACGACTATCCCATCGGGGAGTCGCTCGATGATTCCCCGAAGACGATCGCGGCGATGCGCATCGCTGGTGCGCCGGCGCATCCCTGTGTCATGGTGCTCGACATCGGCCGTCGGTGTCATTTCGGTTGTATCGGCCATCTCAAAACCTGCTGGCGGTCATGCAGAGACTTATAGCACGATTTGTGCGCTTAATACGCGGAAATAATCGTCCCTATTGCAGACTGCGTGCTCGACAATGCCTCCGGTGTCCGAGCACGTAGGTCGTTCGCGGCCAGGCTGGTGCCGGTTCGCCGAGGGATGGACTGCACGAGGAGAGTAGTCTGCCCGACAAATTCCTTTTAAAGCTCTATGTCACCGGCACTAGCCCGCGCACTTCCGCGGCAATTGCCAATCTCAACCGCATCTGCCAGGAAGAGCTCGCGGGACTGTACGAGCTCGAGATAATCGACGTACTCGAGAATCCTCAGGTTGCGGAGGATGAGAAAATCCTCGCGACCCCGACGCTGATCAAGCAGCTGCCGCCCCCGCTGCGGCGGGTGATCGGGGATTTGTCCGATAAGGAGAAAGTGCTATTCGGCCTCGAGGTCAGACCGAGACTCAAACCTGAAAATCGCGCACAGGACGCACGATGACTATCGCCGAGGACGAAAGAGCGATCGAAAAGCTGCCCACCGGAATTGCGAGTTTCGACGTAATCGCCAAAGGTGGGTTACCGAAGAAGCGCACGACCCTCGTGTCCGGGACAGCTGGAAGCGGAAAGACCGTCTTCGCGGTTCAGTTTCTGGCGTCGGGGATCGTCGATTTCAAAGAGAACGGTGTCTTCGTCACCTTCGAAGAGTCGGCAGCGGACATCCGCGAGAACATGCAGAGCTTTGGCTGGAACCTTCCGCAGTGGGAGCGGGAAGGAAAGCTGGCATTCGTCGATGCTTCGCCCGATCCACACATCGATACAATAGAAAGTGGAAATTTCGATCTCGGCGCTCTGCTCGCGCGGGTCGAAAACGCCGTCAAGAAAGTGAAGGCGACGAGGGTGTCGGTCGATTCACTCGGGGCGGTTTTCTCGCAGTTCTCCGATCAGTCGATCGTTCGGCGCGAGCTCTTTCGCATTGCATCGGCGCTCAAGAGCATGGGAGTGACGGCAGTGATGACGGCCGAGCGCACCGATGATTACGGACCGGTCGCGCGGTTCGGAGTCGAGGAATTCATCGCCGACAACGTGATGATCCTGCGCAACGCGCTGGATGACGAGAACAGGCGTCGCACGATCGAGATACTCAAGTTCCGCGGGACGGACCACCAGAAAGGCGAGTATCCGTTCACGATCATCCCTGAAGGCGGAATGATCGTCATCCCATTGTCGGCGATTCAGCTGCGCCAGAAATCGTCCGACGTCCGCATCTCTTCCGGGAATGCATCGCTCGACGAGATGTGCGGCGGTGGGCTATTCCGTGATTCCGTAACCCTGGTGTCAGGCGCGACCGGTACCGGAAAGACGCTGACGGTGACGCAATTTCTCCAGGGCGGTGCGGCGAATGGAGAACGCTGCCTCCTCTTGGCATTCGAGGAGAGCAGGGAACAGTTATTCAGAAACGCGATCGGCTGGGGCATCGATTTCGACAAGATGGAGCGCGACGGCCTGCTGCGCGTCGTATGCGACTACCCCGACGTATTGGGTCTCGAGGATTGGCTCGTCCAGATCGAATCGATCATCGACGAATTCAAGCCAAACAGGGTTGCGCTGGACAGTCTCTCCGCGCTCGAGAGAGTGGGCACGATCAAGGCGTTCCGCGAGTTCGTGATTGGCGTGACGTCGTTCATCAAGCACAGAGAGATAACGGGACTCTTCACGTCGACGACGGCGAGCCTCATGGGCGGGAGCTCGATTACGGAGACGCACATCTCGACGCTCACCGACTCGATCATCCTCCTGCGTTACGTGGAGATGTTCGGCGAGATGAAGCGCGGAATGACCGTGCTGAAGATGCGCGGCTCTATCCACGACAAGCGAATTCGGGAATTCACGATCGATCAGAAGGGAATGCATCTGGGCCGACCGTTCAGAAACATCACCGGCATACTTTCGGGTGCGCCGGTGCACGTGTCGCCATCGGATCTCGAAAGGATCTGGAGCTCGCTCGACGCCGAGCAGGGCCGCTCGCACCATGGAGGAGCAAACGCGGACGCCAGAGATCGGCGCCAGGGCGCGGAGCGGCGCCGCCCGTCCTGATTGAGCATCTTCGCTTCCCGTAGCGGCTCGCCAGAATCTGAAGCCGCGCTCGCAAAAAGCGGCGCGGCTATTTTTTTGCTTTCTGGTACGTTCCGATCAGCTCTGCATTTGCGAGCGTGTGGCCCTGCATCGCTTTCTCGAGCTGCGCCTTCGTCGGCTTGCTGAGACTGAGCTGAGTGTCGAGCGCATATAGCTTGAAGAAATAGCGGTGCCGCCCGATCGGCGGACATGGTCCGCCCCACGTTGGCTTCTTCCAATCATTGTTGCCCTGCATTGTACCTTCGGGCAATCCGGTCTTCGCCGCGTTCTCCGCAAACTTCGTCGTGGAGACCGGAATATTGTAGACCACCCAGTGCACGTACACCATTTGCGGCTTCGCCGGGTCCGGCGCATCGGGGTCGTCGACGATGAGGGCGAAGCTGCGCGTTCCATCGGGAGCACCCGACCACTCGAGTGGCGGAGAGGTGTCGGCTCCTTCGCAGGTGTACTTGGACGGTATCGGTCCATTGGGACCGAACGCGCTCGAAGAGATTTTGAGTGCCATTGATTTGAGACCCTTTCTGGTTTGATGTGGTAGCTGCGCGCTGTCTTTTGCGATGGCGAGCGTATCTACCGGCGTCGAGCTGCTGAGCCTGTCGCAGGCGAACAATGAAAAGGGGACGGCTCCGATCCAGAGACATTTGCGTATTCGCATCGCGGGGGAAAACCGCTGCAGCAATCGCGCCCATACGCTCGGCACTTGGATGCCAGTGCCTATAACCCAAATTTTGGATGCCTTCGAAGCGCGAAAGGCCTGGATGCCTAACGCGGCCCCGTCTGATTTCCCGCCGACGCGAGTTTGTCCAGGCCGAGCATGTAGACCTCGAGGCCAAGATCTGGAAGTGTCTTCGAGTATCCGGCTACGAGCTGATCTTTGTAGCGATCGAGGTCGAAATCGAAGAACCCGGAGGGCCGTCTGTCCACGATCTCCATCTCAGCGTCGAGCATCAGCAGCTTTCCGAAGTGCAGAGTCCCACCTTTGTAAAACATGAATGAAGGAGCGGCGGTGTCTGGCGGAGATAACGGCGGAGCGGCGTCTGGAGCGCCAAAGGTCTGCACGAGCTCGTTGCCTTCGACTCGGATTCCAGTCGCGTGTCCCTCGATGGCCGGTGGCGGAAGAATCATCGTCGGGTCGAGAAAGAGATCGTTGCCCTTTACGGTCACACCCTTCGCCTTGCGCAGATCGAGAATCTTTTCCAGCGTCAATCCGAACGCGCGCATCAGCGAGTTGCCGTCGACGCCAAGTATGCGGGTCTTGACCGGATGAAGCCGAATGAGTCCTTCCGGCGTCACTGACACGTTTGCCGTGATCTCGAACGGGATATCGATGATCTTGTGCATTACACCCGACTGGATGATTTGCGATCCGGAAGTCCGAACTTTGAGCCTCTTGAGTGGCGCGCCCGGGTAGGCAAAGATGTGCGTGTTCATCAGCGTCGTGATGTCGTCGCCGTTAAGTCCGATTTGCGCGTACTTCAAACGGATGACGAAGGAGTTCTTGTCGTCGAACACCACGGGTCCGCCATTGAAGGCGCGCATCTCTCCGCGCAGCGTCCGTATCCGGAGCGCCGCGTGCGGGACTATGAAGAAGTTCACGTCGCGCATCGAGACCTGTGTCACGGAATCTGGCGTCGACGTCGGTTCGAGCATTTTTACATCGGGAGGGGAAACGCTGGATTCTCCTCCTTTATTCGGCAACGCGGATTGCAGCGCGAGGGCGGATCCACTGATGAGAACGAGGGCAGGCATGATGCGTCTCATTTCCGAAAGAACGGACTACAGGGTCAGCGTTTGCAGTCCTCCGCGGGCGAATGGATAAAGTCGGGAGGCGGACGGCATCCGCGCCGGGGCAAAGGCCTTTTCAAAATCGTTTTGCCCACGGGCTCTCTCTGCGAACAGCAATGGATCTCAGCGCGCCACAGCGTAAGTCTCAACCCAGGGCGCGCCCCAGCCGCGCTGGAAAATTCGCTGCAGCGTCTTCGTCAATCGCTCGTCTGCCGCGGCGATCGGCTTCGTCCACTGATCAGCGACAGGGACCAGGGTGTCGCCGTACACGCGACGAATCGTGAAGCCCGCGTCGTCGAGCAGCCGGGACATCGATCGCTCGGTAAATCCCTCGCGATACGGAAACCCGAGAAGATTGTTGTGCGCCAACACGCGTTCTGCTATCCCAGCCAACGCGCCAACGAGATGTCGTCGCCAGCGAGAGTAGAAACCGGCGTTGGGCACGCGGACCGCGAGCACACCGCCATCGCGAAGCAAACGTCGGCAGATGCGCGCAGCACTGCGGACGTCGGGGAGCTGCTCGAAGGTGTTCCAGATCGCTATCGCATCGTACTCCGCCGACGCCGACACTTCTTCGAGTGACCCCGTTGTGATGCGCAGTCCGCGTCGAGCGCCGAATGAGACCGTGCTGTCGTTGACGTCGATGCCGGTGAACGACATCCCTTCCGCCGCTGCGGCTGCGAGAAAACCGCCCATGTAGCTGCCCACCTCCAGGCCGCTCTCCACATGCTTCGAGCATCGCCGCAGTCTGCCGGCTTGGGCAGCATACGAGCGGCACTGGTTCTCGAACAAGGATTCGTAGACGCTTTCGCTGAGCGGCGCATCGGCGTAGGCGCGAACGACCGAGGCCGCATTCTCTCGCGGACTTCGGTACAGATGAGAGCAATCCGCACACTGCATCAGGCGGAGTGCAGGTGATTGCGAGAAGACCAGTCTATCGGTGAGATACTTGGGCGGAACCGGGTGGCGCAGTCGTCGGCTGTGAAAGGTCCACAGCCGCACCATCTCCTCATCGAGGTCCTCACGCGTCGCGATCTGCGCCGATGTGATTCCACCACAGATCGTGCATCCGGTCAGCTCGTAGGTCGTCTTCCTCTGGGAGTGCGCGCCCGGAGTCAGTCGTTCTGACCGAAGAAGCCCTCGCTCCACTTGATCACCTGGTCGGAGAGACTTGGGTGATGTGCATGGTCCTCGCCAGAGTGGCTCTGTGAGTCAGCTTCGGCGCGCCCCACTACGGCGCGGAGCGATGATTCAATTTCGGCGAACGACACGCCTTCTCCACGCTCGCTCCGTACGTGGTGTCGGAGCGCTTTTCGGAGGGCTACTAGTGATGCGAGCGTTCGGGATGTTGCGTGCTGGAGAGCTCGTTCGAGCTCGGCGGGCAATCTGGGCGGGGAACCAGAACCTGATTCTGACATGGGCGCCATCCTTGAAACGGTGAAAGGAAGGCGTCGCCAGAATCGCCGGTAGATTTGTCTCGCGTGTGGCACTGCTGCGATCTGGTGTGGTACCGCAGGTCCGAGCCACGCGTTGCAGTGTGACTACGTCGAATGGCGATACCAAACTTCAAGTCGCCTGCGACGCTCGTACTTAGGGGGGTTATCTCAGCTCGATAAACTCTACCTCGCCTCGACTATGGATCACTCAGGTTCTTAACAGCGGTTGGACCTACTCGTTACATCTGTTCTACACCCACCCGCTACAGGTGTTCGTTCCGGCGAACCAGTTCGCTAGGCAGTTCTGAAGTACTCAACGATAGCCCACTTTACGATCTGCTCCATCAGCATGTTCGCATTGGCCAACGCAAACTCGTCGCCCAGGGCCTGACTGTTCAGCGCGCATTGCCTTGTACACGCTTTGATGCTGAGGATCATTTGAACCGGGCCCACGCCGACTTCCCGCAGAAAAACCACGCACGGCTTCAGACAATCGTGAAGCTCGTCCATCGACTCGACGCTCGATCTGACTGCGTCGTGAAGTGCCAGCCCGTAAACTCGGGACGTCTCCCCCGGGAGAGGGTAGGGAAGTGTTTTCTCGACTGACGGCATCCGCGCCCTCGCGTTTCTTGCGAGATGGCGTCGCCAGTAGCGCCCTGAACTTCCCTGCTTCGGAAGAGAAACTCACGGGCTGGTGACTTAAGCCCCGTGACGGCAAATATCGCTTTCGAAACGTACGTCAGCAAACTATTCATGGCAATGGCCATTTTGAGAACGCGATCCGCCAGCAAGCACAGCCGTCGACTCACCGCGGTCTTACGCGGTCCCGTACCCGGCACTATATAAATTCCAGTGTCACTCCCAGCTCCGACATTCCGGGCGATTATCGTCGCCGTCCCGTTCCTCGCTGCCTGCCGCGAATCCCCTTCCCCCGGTCCGGCATCCTCAACGCCTGCCTCTTCCGCTGTTCCTTCCTGGCTTACTGACCGCGGGAAACAGGAGGCCGAGATGGCGTCTCACTCGAGCGTCGTACACGACTTCCGATTCACGGATCAACGCGAGGCCAGCGGAATCACCTTCGAGAATCGCGTCGTCGACGACGCGGCCAAAACCTATAAGCTCGCGCACTACGATCACGGCTCCGGAGTCTGCACCGCCGACGTCGACGGCGATGGACTTCCCGATCTTTACTTCGGTACTCAGCTCGGCACCAACGAGCTTTGGAAAAATCTCGGCGGCGGACGTTTCGCGGACATCACCGCTCAATCCGGTCTGTCTCTCCCCGACGCCATAGCAGTCGGATGCTCATTCGCCGACATCGACAACGATGGCGATCCGGATCTCTTCATCACGACTGTGCGTCACGGAAATCATCTATTCGAGAACCTCGGAGCCGGGAAATTCCGCGACATAACTCAGACCGCGGGCGTCGGCTACGTTGGCCACTCATCGGGCGCGGTGTTCTTCGATTACGATGGAGATGGCCTGCTCGATTTGTTCGTAACCAACGTCGGCAAGTACACGAGCAACGAGCGCGGGCCCGGAGGCTACTACCTGGGGCTGCCGGACGCATTCATGGGTCATCTCCACCCGGATCGCGCTGAGGCGAGCATCCTTTATCACAACGAGGGCGGGAACAGATTCAAGGACGTCACGCGCGCAACCGGACTGGTCGACAAGAGCTGGACCGGCGACGCGACATCGATCGACATCAACCACGACCGATTCCCGGATCTCTACGTCCTCGACATGCAGGGCGGTGATCACCTCTGGATCAACGAGGGTGGGAAACGCTTTCGGGACGCGACATCGAAATACTTCCCGAAAACTCCCTGGGGCTCCATGGGTGTGAAGTCTTTCGATTTCGATGGTAATGGGTCGATGGACATCTTCGTCACGAGCATGCATCCGGATATGTGGGTCACAGTTCGACCCGGAGATTGGGCCGCTGAAGCCAAAAAGGCGGATACTGCAACAGTTGCCCCGGGTATGATTCCGGAAGGAAAGTCGCGTTACATCTTCGGCAACGAGCTTTTCGCGAACAGCGGCACGGGAAAATTCCGCGAGGTGTCGGACTCACTCGGCGTCGAGACCTATTGGCCGTGGGGTCCGAGCGTCGACGATTTCAACGCCGATGGCTGGGACGACATCTTCATCACTTCCGGGATGAATTTCCCCTACAGGTACTCGGTCAACTCGGTTCTACTGAACGAAGCCGGCAGGCATTTTCTGCCGAGTGAGTTCGTGGTGGGCGTCGAGCCGCGGGCGAACGGGGCGATGCAGCAAGTGTGGTTTACACTCGAGTGCAAGGGAATGGACGCGTTCAGCTCGTGGTGCGCCGAGTGCGCGAAGCCGGGAGCAAGCCAGCTCGGATGCCGCCTCGATGCCAATGGCCATCTCACGATGATGGCTTCGCTCGGCACACGTTCGGCGGTCGCGGTCGATCTCGACAACGATGGCGACGTCGATATAGTCACCAACGAGTTCAACGGGCGGCCGCAGGTGCTTGTGAGCAATCTCGCGCAGACGCACGGAATTCATTTTCTCAAAGTCAAGCTGCACGGCACCCGTTCGAATCGCGACGGACTCGGCGCGCAGGTCACGGTGGTGCTGCCAGACGGCCGGCGCATCGTGAAAGACGCTGATGGCAAGTCGGGCTACCTCTCCCAGAGTGACATTCCGCTGTACTTCGGGCTGGGCGCGGCGGATCACGCGATGAGCATCGAAGTCGCGTGGCCGTCGGGACTGAAGGATTCGCTCCCCGGCCCGATAGCGGCGGGAAAGGTTGTCGAGGCGGTAGAGCGATAGGGCGGGAAGCGGGAAGCGGGAAGCGGGAAGCGGGAAGAGGAACGCGTGAAGATCGAGGACTCGGACTAACGGCATCGACGATTGCGGACTGATTGAGGATCGAGGACGCGGACTAACTGTTAACTGCAACTGCCCTCGCTCACTGGTGCGGGGCGACCAGCGTAAGGCGGGCAGCGAAGTAGGTCAGTGCGCCATCGAGACGCCGTCGCCTCGCACGCTGTGAGTTCTCAGTCCTCAGGTAGTCCGAGTCCTCGATCCGGAATCAGTCCGCAATCGTCGATGCCCTTAGTCCGAGCCCTCGGTCCGCTTCCCCCTTCCCGCTTCCCGCTTCCCGCGTCCCGCTTCCCGCCTACGCTTTCTCGCCGACATGTTCGCGCCGAACTCCAAGCCCAACTAGCCTTGCCGGCAGTCGCCTGAACCACGGAACCGCGGCGAGTAGACGAATGAGGAGCGGCGCCGACATTCGGCCAGGGGTACCGAGGATGCGACCGATGATGCTGTTCTGGATAATGAGCTGAACGCGCTGGATGACGCGCGTTGGCAGCTCGCGGCGTTTTTGCACGCGCGCCAAAGCGGACACCGGAACTTTGCGGTTACCTCGAAGAATCGGGGCAAGAACGTTCGCCGCGGCGACGGCGTCCTGGACCGCGAGATTGATTCCAACGCCAGCGACGGGCGACATCGCGTGCGCCGCATCACCAATGCACAACAATCCGTCGCGGTACCAGCGGATCAAACGGTCCACCTGCACGACAAGAAGCTTGATGTCGCTCCAGTCCCGCAGCTCGCTCACGCGATCTTTTAGAAACGGAGCAATCTCGGCGATGTCCGCACGGAAAGAGGGAAGTCCGCGCTTCTGGATTTCGCTGTACGCTCCTTTGCGCACGACGAGCGCGGCCTGCCAGTAATCTCCGCGATCGATCAGGACGAAAATCTTTCCATAGTCGAGTCGGCCAAGTAGCTGCGTCGGATCAGTCGGCTTTCGCGGGATGCGCATCCAGAGTGCATCCATCGGCGAACCGAAATCGATCGATTGGAGACCCGCGGCCTCGCGCACCGTTGAATGCCGGCCGTCGGTGCCGACGACGAGGTCGGCAATGATTTCGCGCCTCCCACCCCGCGCTTTGACTTTCACGCCGGACACACGGTCGCCGTCGAACACCAGACCCGTTGCCTCCGACTCCATCTCGAGGTGAAACGACGGGTACACTCTTGCTTTCCCCGCCAGAAAATTCAGAAAGTCCCACTGCGGCATGAACGCGAGGAATTTCGTGCGCACTGGAAGATGCGTGAAATCGGCGAGCTTGAGCGTGGTGTCGCCGATTTGTCCGGTCAGGAAACGAACCTCCTGATGAGGAAGGGCGAGGAACTCGTCGAGGATGCCAAGCTCGTCGAGGATCTCGAGGGTGGACGGATGAATGGTGTCGCCACGGAAATCGCGAAAAAAATCGGCGTGCTTCTCGAGCACCGTTACGCTGACGCCGGAGCGGGCGAGAAGCAGGCCGAGCATCATGCCGGCCGGTCCGCCGCCAACGACCACGCATTGGGGATCAGTCATCTGTCAGCGGGAAGCGGGAGGCGGGAGGCGGGAAGCGGGAGGCGGGAAGCGGGAAGCGGGAAGCGGGAAGAGGAACGGCCTGATCGAGGACTCGGACCAAGTGCAGTGTTGATCGCGGACTGATTGAGGAATGCGGACGCGGAACCTCAAGGACTGTTCCAAGTAGTGCGCGTCCCCAGTAGTCCTGGTCCTCGATCCTCATTCAGTCCGCAATCGTCGATGCAGTTAGTCCGAGTCCTCGATCTTCACGCGTCCCTCTTCCCGCGTCCCGCGTCCCGCTTCCCGCTTCAGATGTACTTCATCCACGCCGCCCTCTGAGTCCTCTGAGTCCTCTTCTTCCGATCGTACCACGCGCACGGTCCGTACAGAAGCGCGATCACGAGCGCGAACACCAGATACAGCAGTGCTAATGACCACGTGTAACCGATGGGCGGCGGAGGGTTCATCATTGGATGATTCATGAACAGCCACGGGTTCACGTGCCCCTCACGCGCGAGCGACACGATCACTGCCGCTGCGTGAATGGTCGGAATGTGCGCCAGATAATAGAACATCGGCACCCGTCCGAAAACCGCGATCATCTCCCCGACCTTTCCACGCGCGAGCTCCGCAAGCGGCAAAATCAGAATTGCGGGGCCGAGCGTCATCAACAGAAAATCGAGCGACGCGGGATACTTTGCCGTGTTGATGTAACGGAAGAACGTCGGCATCTGCGTTGGGCCCGTCGCGTGCCAATGACGCGGATCGCCGTATCCGTCCAGTGTGCGCAGGATGAAAAACAATGCTATGGCCGAGATTCCAATGATCACGCAAATCTCGTCGCGGCGCTTGGCCTCCAGCCGCAGCACAGAGCCGAACGCGTAGCCGGCGGCCATGACGCCTATCCACGGAAAAATCGAGTAGAGCACAGCCAGCGTCGGCCCGCTCTTGCCGACCTGAAGATATCCGCCGAAGTAAAGGATCTGCCAAAGCCACGACAGCGAACTTTGGCCGAGATGGTCGACGGTCGACTGTGGAAGAAAGTCCATCAGGTTGTGGAGGAAAATCACCGCCAGCCCAAACGCACCGATCGCCACGGTCGGGAGCCAGACGAGCGCCGCCATCAACACCATGCACCATCCGAGCATCCACATCACGCCGGCGAGAAGATACTGGCCGAAATCGAAGTTGAACGTCCAGAAGACGCGAATCGCAGTTAGCTCGAGCGCAACGAGAATCAAACCGCGCGTGAGTAGATATCGCGACAACGCGCTCTTGCTGCCGAGTCGCTGGCCGAGGAAGTAGGCTGACGTCCCGGACAAAAATGCGAATGCGGGCGCGACGAAGTTCGTGATCCACCTCGTGAAAAACACACCGGGCCTTGGACCGCCCGGCGACACGCCGGAAAAAACTCGCACGTGGTCGATCGCCATGAGGATCATCGCGATTCCGCGCACGACGTCGACGGAATGAACGCGCTGTCGCGCCGTGATCGGCGGAGTCGGCGCTTCGGCCGGTGGAGCGTAGGCCGCGAAAGACGTGGTCCCGAGGTCGTTAACGCCCGTCATTTGCCGAGTCCTGTTGAGCGAAGGTAAATGATGGCCCAATCCGGGCGAGCCGGCCAGAATCTTTTTATTGGCCGCCGCGGGCCCGAACCCTACATTTGATTTCGCCCGAAACGGTAGATGGGGATGAGACGACTGCTGACAATGAATGCACTGATCCCGGCGCTAGCTGTTGCCATCTCCGCCGCGCCGCTCCTGGCGCAGCAGCAGCCCACCCTGCCGGCCGCAGCGGCAGCACCCGTTCCAACCGGCAAGGGCGTCATCACTGGTTTTGTGTTCGACAGCCTGAACCACCGGTTCCTCGCCGGCGCGGAAGTGATCGTCGACGGCGCAAAGCGCACTGTCTTCACCGATTCGACAGGGAAATTCAACGTCGACGAGCTTGCGCCCGGCAACTATCAGGTGGGTGTATTCGATCCGATCCTCGACACACTCGACATCTCGCTCGCCACGCAGCCGTTCCACCTCGGTCCCGACAGCACGAGTGTGGTTGTGTTCACGGTTCCGTCCGCCGCGACGTTGGTTCAGCGTTTTTGTCCATCGGTCAAAACCAACCTCGGAAAATCGGCGGTGATCGGTCGGGTGATCGATCCGGAAACACTAAAGCCGATTGGGGGCGCAGAAGTCTCGATCGCCTGGATCGAGCTCACGCTCTCCAAGGAAGAGGGACTGCATCGCACTCCGCACGTCATGACCGACACTACGAAAGCCGATGGGAGTTATCACATCTGCGGGATTCCCAACTCGATGGAAGCCGCGCTCAAGGCGCGAAAAGATGCGTCGGTAACCGCGGAGATTCCCGTCTCCGTCGGGTCGGATGACGTCGCGCTGGCCGCGAGACAATTGCTTCTTTCTCTCGCCGATTCGGGAGTGACAACCGGGAAAGCGAGCGTGAGCGGCAAGGTGGTTCTCGATGGAGCATCGAGCAATGCCGGCACCCGGGTCGAGCTCCTCGGGAGTCAGAGTGCCGTGCTCACCAACGAGGCCGGTGAGTTCACGCTTACAAATCTCCCATCCGGAACCCGCACACTGGTGGCGAGGCACCTCGGTTACAGCGTCCAGGGGGTCACGGTAGACCTTTCATCGAGAGAGCCGCAGAAGGTGTCGCTCGAGCTTTCCAAGTTCGTCTCGACCATGGATCCGGTGCTCGTAGTGGCCAGGCGGAACTTCGCGCTGGATCGCGTGGGATTCAACACTCGCAAGAAACTGGGGAACGGCTATTTCCTCGGCCCCGACAGGATCGAGAGGATGCATCCCATGGTGTTGACGGACGTGCTGCGGATGATACCGAGTTTGCGCGTCACCAATTCCGGGACTGGGACGACTGTGACGAGCTCTCGTGGCCCGACAAGCTTTACCGGCGCCGCCGGGTGCGTGCAGTATTATCTCGACGACTCGCCGTGGTTCGCGGGATCTGATGAAGACATCAACGACTTCGTGAACGGCAGCGAAGTGGTCGCCGTCGAGGTGTACGATGCGACGCAGACTCCACCGGAGTACACGCGTGGAATGACGCCGTGCACGACGATCGTCGTCTGGACGAAATTCAAGGTTCGCAGTTGAGCCGCGGCCCAACGGTGGTCGACTTCATCCGCAAATGACCGGCATCGTCGCCGGTTTTTGTTTCATCGGGCACCTCGTATTCACTGGGGCGACGCAGACCTACAGCGGACGGGAGAACCAGATTAAAGTCCCGATCCCGCGGATCGCAGCCGACGCAATCGTCGACGGACTTCTCGCCGAGCCCGTTTGGCAGCAAGCCGCGCTGCTCACGGGATTCTCCGAGTTCTCACCGCGCGATGGAATTCCCGCGGCAGATTCGACGCAAGTGCTCGTCTGGTACTCGCCGACGGATCTGTATTTCGGAATTCGCGCCTTCGAGCCGCACGGGGCCGTCCACGCCACTCACGCCGACCGCGACAAGATCGGCGCCGACGACAACGTTCAGATTCTGCTCGGGACTTTTCACGATCACCGTCAGGCGTACGTGTTCGGTGTCAATCCGTTCGGAGTTCAGATGGATGGGACGATTGTCGAGCAGGGACAGACACTCACTGGCGCCTGGACGCCGACGCTTTCGGGCAGGGTAGCGCCTGATTTGAGCCAGGATTTTGTCTTTAGCTCGAAGGGCAGAATCACTGACTACGGCTACGAGATCGAAGTGCGGATTCCGCTCAAGAGCCTCAAGTATCAGTCCGGCGACGCGCAGACGTGGGACCTCAACATCGTGCGAGAAGTGCAGCACTCAGGAGCAGAGGATTCATGGGTGCCGGCAAAGCGGGAGAATACGTCTTTCCTTGGACAATCGGGCTCGCTGGACTCGCTCACGGGCCTTTCGCGCGGATTGGTGCTCGACGTGAATCCGTCGATCACCCAGAAAGTGAACGGCGCGCCGGGCCCTGGGGGCTGGGCGTACGATCACGCGCGACCGCAATTTGGTGGACGAGTTCAGTGGGGCATCACCAACACCCTGACGCTGAACGGAGCAGTGAATCCGGATTTCGCGGAAGTGGAATCCGATGCCGGACAGATCGTGATCGATCCGCGACAAGCGCTCTTCTTTCCGGAGAAGCGTCCATTCTTCCTCGAAGGCCTCGACGCTTTCAACACGCCGCACAACCTCGTCTATACTCGCCGGATTTCCGAGCCGGACGCTGCACTCAAGCTCACGGGAAAAGTCGCGGGCACCAGCGTTGGGGTTTTGTCCGCCGCCGATGACCGGAGTCTATCGCCGTCGGGGCAGGATCGCGCGTTCTACAACGTGCTGCGCGCGCAACGCGACATTGGCGGCCAATCGCGCATCGGTATTGCCTACACCGATCGCGTAGTCGGCGGCGACTACAACCGCGTTGCCGACGTCGATGGACGCATCGTCTTCGCCGACGTCTATAGCGCGGCGTTCCAGGCAGCGGGAAGCTTCGACAGAAGCGCGGGCGTCGTGAGAAACGCCCCGCTCTGGGAAGGAATCTTCGCGCGAAATGGAAAACAATTCGGGTTCAGGTACGTCCTGACTGGAATCAGCGACGACTTTTTAGCGCGGAGCGGGTTCATCTCCCGCCCGGGAATCGTGCACAGCGCGATCGATCATCACGCAACCTGGTTCGCCGAGCGCGGATCTTTTCTCGAGACGCTGACTGGCGATGTTCTGCTGGACGGCACCTGGCAGTACTCGCATTTCGTGCATCACGGCGACGCGCAGAACAAGGAGTTCCACGTCAGCGGCGCGGCCGGACTTCGCGGCGGCTGGAATGCCGGCCTCGGCGTGTACCTGGAGACGTTCGGATTCGACCATGGACTCTACGCCGATTATCAGATCCAGTCGCCGAGCGGGATTCTGCCGTTCGTTGGACGGCCCCGGATAACCAACCACGATTACGTGTTCTCACTGGCGACGCCGCAGTGGTCGAAGTTCAGTGGCAATCTTCTTTACGTCGGTGGTCAGGACGAGAACTACTTCGAGTGGGCGCAGGCCAACATCGACCTCATCCAACTTGCGTTCAGCGTTCGGCCGAGCAATCGGGCAAGAATAGACGGCACCTTCGACTATCAGGACTACTGGCGTCGCACCGACAACAGTCTGGTCGCGCGCAACATGATTCCGCGCGTGAAGGTGGAGTACCAGCTCACGCGCGCGGTGTTCGTGCGACTGGTCGGTGAGTACGATCGGAGTGAGCAGGACGACCTGCGTGACGAGACCCGCACTTTCTATCCGCTGCTGATCAACGGACAGCTCGCCACGGCGTCGCGCGCGCGAACGCTGCATGGCGACTACCTGTTCTCTTATCAGCCGACGCCGGGGACGGTTCTGTTTCTCGGCTATGGGAGCCAGGCCGAGGGCACGCCCGATCCAACGCAGCGGTTCACGTGGCAGCCGCTGCGACGAGCCGCCGATTATTTCTTTGTGAAGGGAAGCTACTTGTTGCGAATCTGATTGAGCGAAGACTGGGCCTATCGTAAAAACCTTCAACAGCATAGGTAAGTTATGAAGCGACTCGTTTGCGTGTGCTTCGTGGCCTCGGCGCAAATCTGTGGCGTGGGCGCCCAGGAGACGCGCGACGCGTCCCGGCATTTCATCGAGCTCGCTAATGCCACCGGAATCACTGATAGTGCTCGGCTTCACCGGCTCTTCGATCTCGACTGGACGTTCTCGAATACCGAGTTCCCCGAATACGCGACGTACACCGGCTACCCTGGACAGAACGATCGGTGGACCGACCTCTCTGTCTCCGCGATAAATCGCCGTCGAGCGACGATCCAGAGCGAGCTGAAAGTAGTACAGGCGATCGACCGGAGCAGGTTGAACCCCGCAGACCAATTGAGCTATGACGTCTTCAGGCGAGGAGTACAGGAGTCGATCGAGGGGGATCGATTTCCAGGTGACCTTCTTCAGATAACGCAGCAGGGCGGGCCGCAATACGCGACCGGTACCATCGGCACGATGCCGGCGGAGACGATCAAGGATTACACGGACATCATAGCGCGACTGCGCGGGCTTCCCGCCGTCATCGATCAGACCATCGCGCTGCTCGACAGCGGAATCAAGATGGGCGTAACGCCGCCGCGGGTTACGCTGAGAGATGTTCCGCAGCAGATGGCCGACCTCGTTCCGGCGGATCCCCTCAAGAGTCCGCTCCTCGCGCCATTCACTGATTTTCCTGTCGGGATCGCTGAGGCGGATCGAGCGCGCTTGCGATCTGACGCATCGCGGGTGTACACGGAGCAGGACCGTCCAGCGTTCCAGCGTCTGCAGACGTACCTCACCAACACCTATCTCCCGCATTCGCGAGAGACGATCGGTATGAGCGCTCTGCCCGACGGATCGGCGTGGTACGCGTACAACGTCAAGGTACAAACGACGACGACGCGCACGCCAAAAGAGATCCACGACCTCGGATTGTCTGAAGTGAAGCGAATACATGCGGAGATGGACAGCCTCATTCGCTCGACAGGATTCAAAGGCGATTTTGCCGCGTTCACCAACATGCTTCGCACTGACCCGAAATTCTTCTATACTGATTCGGCCACGCTTGTCCGCGCGTATCGAGACATTACCAAACGCATCGATCCCGAGCTGCCCAAATTGTTCGGGAGATTACCGCGTCTCACCTATGGCGTCTCGACGATTCCGTCCTACGCCGCCCCCGCTCAGACGACGGCCTACTATCAGCCCGGGTCTCCCGACTCTCATCGCGCCGGCGAATTCTTCGTCAACACCTACAAGCTCGATGCGCGACCGATTTGGGAGATGGAAGTTCTCACGTCGCATGAAGCCGTGCCGGGGCATCATTTGCAGATGGCGTTGGCGCAGGAGCTGGAAGGAATTCCCGCGTTCCGTCGCTACGGCGGCTACACGGCGTTCGTCGAGGGTTGGGCACTCTACGCCGAAAGCCTCGGCCCCGCGCTGGGCCTGGAAAAAGACCCGTACTCGAAATTCGGACAGCTCACTTACGAGATGTGGCGAGCAATACGACTGGTCATCGACACGGGAATTCACCAGTTCGGATGGACGCGTCAACAGGCCATCGACTATTTCAAGGCGAACAGTGCAAAGACCGATCAGGACATCGTGCAGGAAGTCGACCGCTACATTGTCGATCCGGGCCAGGCTCTCGCGTACAAGAGCGGCGAGCTGGAAATCAAGGCGCTGCGCAAATACGCGGAACAGGAGCTAGGGTCGCGATTCGACATTCGCGCTTTTCATGACCAGGTACTGAGTCAAGGTGCGCTGCCGCTGGATATTCTAGACACGAGAGTCCGTGCGTGGGTCGCGCAGGCGAAGGTGGCGCACTAGCCGGAACTGCAACTGAACACTACCCGCTGCCCGCTGATCGCTACCCGCGACGCGCTGCTCGCTTAAGACAGGCGCCGTTGCCGATTTCAAGCATAGGACGCGGAGTCCGAGCGAGTAGCGGTTAGCGGGCAGCGATTCGCCGGTAGCGTGTAGTCTTCAGTTGCAGTTGCGGTTCTCCGGGAGAGCGCACGCGCCTACCGTTGCATCCATCTATCGATGCTCGACGCGGCATCGCGCCCCTCACGGATCGCCCACACAATGAGCGATGCGCCACGATGCGCGTCCCCCGCGGCAAAAACTCCCGGCACGGACGTGCGATGCAGAGCGTCCGTCGCGACCGCGCCACGCGCGTCGAGATCGACGCCAAGGTCCGTGATCAGTCTGCTCCTCACCGGCCCGGTGAATCCCATCGCGAGCAACACGAGATCCGCCTCGATTACGAACTCTGATCCGGACAGCC
>JBOHTB010000153.1:0-78363 GCA_050733435.1 Gemmatimonadaceae bacterium
GAAAGAGCCGCGATGGCGAACGCGGCAAACAACGCGTAGGATGCGAGCCGCCGGAGGCGGTCAGAGCCGTTCATGCGAGGGGAATCCTGTTCTCGTCGTATTGGAAGCGTCTCACCTTCGCCGGGTGGAACGCTCTGCGGAACTGCCGGGCTGAAGCTCGTTGAAACTAACTCTCACAGCCGCGTAGTGGGAGGGCAGAAAAACCCGCGCGCTTGTTAAGCTCGCCACGCTCGCGCGTTCATTCGGAACGTCTCGGCGATGTCATGGCAGCAGGATTGAGCACACGGTCGAGCTGCTCGCGTGTCATCAATCCCCGGTCACGTACGAGGTCGTAGACTCCGCGCCCCGTCTCCAGCGCTTGCTTCGCGATCTCGGATGTGGTCTCGTAGCCGAGAATCGGCACGAGCGCGGTAATCAGTCCGACCGACTGCTCGACGAACATTTGCATCCGTTCCCGGTTCGCGGTGATACCCTCGACGCAGCGATCCTGCAGGATTTTACAGGCGCGCGTCAGCGTCATCATTCCGCTCAACAGCCGGAAAGCGATAATTGGCTCGAACACGTTGAGCTGGAGCTGTCCAGCCTCCGCGGCCATCGTGACCGTGACGTCGCCGCCGATGATGTCGAAGCAAACCTGGTTCACCATTTCCGGAATTACCGGATTCACTTTGCCAGGCATTATCGACGATCCGGGTTGCATTGCCGGAAGATTTATCTCGCCGAACCCAGCGCGTGGACCCGAGCTCAGTAGCCGCAGATCGTTGCAGATCTTCGACAGTTTCACCGCGCAGCGTTTGAGCACTCCGGAGAGCTGAACGAAAGCCCCTGTGTCGGCGGTCGCCTCAACGAGATCGGGCGACGTGATCAGCGCCAAACCCGTGATGTGCTCGAGATGCTTTCTGACGCTCTCAGCGTACCCCGGCGGCGCATTGATTCCAGTACCGATGGCAGTCGCGCCCATGTTGATCTCGCGAATCAACGCCTGCGCCTCGCCGAGTCTGTCGACATCCTCCAGCATCGTGTGCGCGAACGCGTTGAATTCCTGGCCGAGCGTCATCGGAACGGCGTCCTGAAGCTGGGTGCGGCCCATCTTGATGAAGTCGCCGAACTCTTCGCCCTTGTGAAGGAAAGCGGCCGCGAGTGAGATCATGGCTAGCTGCAGATCGCCGATGGTCGTGTGCAGGGCGAGCTTGACTGCCGTGGGATAGACATCGTTGGTGGACTGACTGAGGTTGACGTGATTGTTCGGATGAACCACGTCGTATTCGCCGCGCTCCTTGCCGAGAATCTCGAGGGCGCGATTCGCGATGACTTCGTTGGCGTTCATGTTGGTGGAAGTGCCCGCGCCACCCTGGATCATATCGACCCTGAAGTGCTCGTGGTGGAGTCCTTCTCTTATCTCGGCGGCCGCCTGAGAGATGGCGTCGACGATCTCCCGGTCGAGAAGCTTCATGTCGAGATTGGCCAGTGCCGCGGCCTCTTTGACAGTGGCGAGAGCTGCAACGAGGCTGGGGAATTCCCTCAGCTCGATTCCCGAAATGCAGAAGTTTTCGATGGCGCGAAGCGTCTGAATTCCATAGAGGGCCGACGCCGGAACATCACGCTCGCCGAGAAGGTCATGCTCGCGGCGGGTAGGTCCTGCAAGGTCTACACGCGGAGCGTCGGCCGCCTCGAGACGCAGCTTTCTCAGTCTGGAAGGGTGCGAGGACTTCATGCGTAGCGGGAAGGTATACTTGCGGAATACCTTATTGAAGTCATGCGTCCCACCACCGGATTGAAGTCATGCGTCCCACCACCGGCCTCCTTCCGTTCCTTTTCGTCGTCGCCCCGCTCCACGCACAGGCAGCAGTATCCGCGCCCAAATACGCGATCAAGCACCCCGGGATGTATCGAGGCCCGGTGACGAGCGATGGAAAAATCACCGTGAAGATTTACAAGGATTGAGGGGCCCAATGGAAATCTCGAGACGAAAATTCCTCGGCGTTGGCGCTGCTGCAGCGGCGTCGCTCACTCTCGATCGCAGCGCGGGCGCTGCACCGCTCGGAGAGAGCGGATGGAGTGGAACGTCCGCCGTCAGTCGGCCGGTGGTGGTCGCATCAGAAAACGGCATTCGCGGCGTGGCCCGGGCCTACGACATGATCGCGCACCATAATGCCGATACACTCGATGCGATAATCGCTGGAGTGAATATCGAGGAGCTGGACCCTGAGGATCAGTTCGTCGGATTGGGCGGACTGCCGAACGAAGAAGGCATCGTTCAGTTGGATGCATCCTGCATGCACGGGCCGACCAAGCGTGCAGGAGCAGTAGCCTCGATCGAAGACATCGCCACGCCCTCACTGGTTGCGAAGGCGGTAATGGACTACACAGACAACATCATGCTGGTGGGACCCGGTGCAAAAAGGTTTGCGCTGGAAATGGGTTTCAAGGAGCAGAACCTTCTTACAGAAAAAAGCAGGCGCGACTGGCTTCGCTGGAAGGCATGCCTCAATCCCGCCGATAGCTGGCTCGACAATCCGGGCGACAGTTCCACATCGCCGCGGACCGCGAGCATTCCGTTCGATCATCCGCTGCACGTAAAGTTCACGACCGGAACCATCAACATGAACGCCGTCAACGCTGCCGGCGATATTTCCTCGGTCACTACCACTAGCGGACTTTCGTGGAAAATACCGGGCAGAGTCGGCGACTCGCCCCTCATCGGTGCCGGTCAATACTGTGACAACGCCGTCGGAGCGGCCGGCTCGACGGGCCGCGGTGAAGCGAACATCAAGACTTGTGGGGCGTTTCTGATCGTCGAGTTCATGCGCCAGGGGATGTCGCCCGACCAGGCATGCATGAAAACGATCGATCGCGTGATTGCGATGACTGAGCAGCGCCTGCTCGATTCGCATGGACGACCGCTTTTTGACCTTCAGTATTACGCTCTCGCCAAAGACGGTCGATTCGGTTCAGCGACGGCTTATGAAGGCACCCGATTCGCGGTCGCGGACGCGCAAGGCGCCCGTATTCTCCCAATGCCCTTCAGGTTCAGCCGTGCCGAGCGTCCGGAAATGCCTGAGGTCAGCTGTCGCCGAGCCTGAACGTTCCGGCGAGCTGAGAGATTCGCGCCGAAATCTCCGCGAGCGTGGCGGACGTTGCGGCGATCTCTCCGATGTTCTTGCTCTGTTCTTCGCTCGTCGACGCGACGTGGTCGATGGCGCGCGAGAAAGCGGTCGTTCCCTGTGCAAGAGTGGAAAGGCGCTGCGTCATTCCGCCGATCAGGTCGCCCGACTCGCGCACCGCCGTGGCGATGCGTCCGCTCAAGTCTTCCCCTTCCACAGTACCTTCCTCGACGCGCGCCAGCGATGCGCGAGCGGCAATTGTCGATTGGAGAACCTGTTCGACCGTCGCAACCGTCTGCGACGTCGATTCACGGGAGTGCTTGATGCCGTCGAGCATTTCCTGAACGAGCGACGTCGTGCGCTGCGCCGCTTCGGCGGAGCTCGTCGCAAGTCGCCGTACTTCGGTTGCGACGACCGCGAATCCCTGGCCCTGCTCGCCCGCTCGCGCCGCTTCCATTGCCGCGTTGAGCGCCAGGAGCTTTGACTGCCGCGAGATTTTCTGCACGAGAACAAGAAACGCCCTCACTTCGTCGGCCGCGGCCGAGAGGGCGTCGATTCCTTCGGCGCTCTCGAGCGCGTCGGATGCGAGGGACTGGAGTGAAGTCGCGGTGCGCTCTAGCCGAACGCGGTTTTCGTGCGCGAGCTGTCGGAGAGCTTTGTCGCGGCGCAAGCCTTCCTGCGCTGCCTCGCTCATGTTCGCGGTTATCTGAACGAGCCGGCTGGCTTCCCCGGTGAGCTCCCGGATCGCGCGCGCGCGGGCGGCTGCGTCCTGGCTGAGCACGTTCGATGTTGCCGCGCCCTCGCGAGCGGCGGCAGCGGCGGCGTCGGTGGCGTGCGCGATCTGGGAAGCAACCTCTTCGTTTTCCTGCGCCGAAGTCCGCATCCGTCCAGTGACGCCGCGTAACTCAGTGAGCATGGTCATCGTGGATTTCGTGAGCCTGTCGACTGCGACATTGGACGCGGCGGGCCGGTACACACTCGAGAGATCTCCGCGCGCGATCGCTTCGTGCGTTCGGGCCAGCTCGGCGGCCGGGCCGCTGACGTGCTGCTTGACGAAAATGAGGGCGGCGGCGACGGTCGCGGCGAGTGCAACGGTGATCCAGAGGAACGCGATCGTAAGCGCGAGATCGACTCCGTCGACAGCGAAGAGATCGTGCAGGATTTCGCCGGGGATGAGGCGATAGATCTGCCAGCAGATCGCAACCAGACCGACGAGGAAAACCGTTCCGAAGCCAATGCTTGTTCTGAGCGCTCTGCGCTGGAGCGCGGAGAACACCGGCTTCAGAAAACCTGATGCCGAACGTGGCGCGGCGGAAAGAGGCGTTGCGGTCATCTTCGAGAGCGGTTGTGACACGACTCTTTCACCTGCTGCGACAGATGAAACTCAGTCGCTGAGCCGCTAGTTTGTACGAATGGACAAATCGGCAACACGGGACGATCCTTTTTCCCCTTCCGTCGCCACCTACGACGCGCAGGCGATCGAGCGAAAATGGCAGCGCATCTGGCAGGAACGTGGAACCAACAACACGGACCTGCAGCGCGCCCAGAGGCCGTTCTATGCACTGATGATGTTCCCCTATCCATCCGCAGAGGGACTCCACGTCGGGAATCTTTTTGCGTTCACGGGGAACGACGTTTATGGACGATTCCAGCGGCTCATGGGACACAACGTGTTCGAGCCGTTGGGATACGACGCATTCGGGATTCATTCGGAGAACTACGCCCTTAAAGTTGGGAAGCATCCGATGGATCTCATTCCGAAGAACATCGCAAACTTCCGGAGGCAGCTCGAGAGCGCGGGCTTGATGGTCGATTGGAGGTATACGCTCTCGACCACGGAGCCCAATTACTACAAGTGGACGCAGTGGCTTTTCCTGCAGCTGTTCAAGCAGGGACTCGCGTACAAGAAGCAAGCGGCGGTCAACTGGTGCCCCGACTGCAAGACTGTGCTCGCGAACGAGCAGGTGATTGCGGGGCTTTGTGAGCGCAGCAAGACGCCCGTCGAGCAGCGGCTGCTCGAGCAGTGGTTCTTTCGGATCAGCGAGTACGCGCCGCGCCTACTGACCAATCTCGATCACATCGATTGGTCCGAGACGACCAAGACCGCGCAGCGGAACTGGATCGGCAAGTCGGACGGCGCGGAGATCGCTTTCGAGGCGGAGAACACGATCGGCGAGCAATGCCAGATCCGTGTCTTCACCACACGGCCCGACACGATCTACGGAGCGACGTATCTCGTGCTGGCACCCGAGCATCCCTTCGTGGACACGCTCACGAAATCGAGCGAGCGAAAAAAGGTGAGCGCGTACCGCGAGAAGACCAAGAAGCAGGACATCATCACGCGTAAGACGAGCACCGAAAAGACCGGCGTGTTCACGGGATCGTACGCGACAAACCCGGCGACAGAGCAGAAAATCCCGATCTGGGTGTCGGACTACGTGCTCATGGAATACGGAGCGGGCGCTATCATGGGCGTCCCGGGTCACGATCAGCGCGACTTCGATTTTGCGAAAAAGTTCGATCTTCCGATCGTCCGCGTCGTGTGCGGCGAGCGGGAGGATGCGAACACACCACTCGCCGCAGCTTTTACGGAGTGCGAGTCAGGGACACTCGTCAACTCAGGCGTCTTCGACGGTTACAGAGTAGAAGCGGCAAGGAGCGCGATCGTCGAATTCCTTTCGAAGTCGGGCGCTGCCAAGCCGATAGTGAACTACCGGCTGCACGATTGGTGCATTTCGCGCCAGCGGTACTGGGGCCCGCCGATCCCGATCATCTACTGCGATAGTTGCGGAACGGTTCCCGTGCCGGAGAAAGACCTTCCCGTTGTTCTTCCGTTCGTCGAGGATTTCAAGCCCGACGATTCAGGCATCTCACCGCTCGCGCGCCACGAGGAATGGTACCGCGTGGAGTGTCCCAAGTGCGGGAAGACTGGGCGCCGCGAGACCGACGTGTCGGACACTTTTCTCGACAGCGCCTGGTACTTCCTCCGCTATCCGAGCGTCGGCAACGACGAAGTTCCATTCGAAAAAGCAATCACGAAGAAGTGGCTGCCCGTGACTTCCTACATCGGCGGCAACGAGCACGCAGTACTGCACCTTCTTTACTCGCGCTTCATCACGATGGTCCTGCACGACGCCGGACTCCTGGACTTCGAGGAGCCATTCACTCGGTTCCGGGCCCACGGCCACATCATTCGCGAAGGCGCGAAGATGTCGAAGACACAGGGCAACATCGTCAACCCCGACGAATACATCGAGGAATGGGGCGCTGATTCTTTTCGCTCCTACCTCATGTTCCTCGGCCCCTACGAGCAGGGCGGGGACTTCAGGGACCAGAGCATCTCCGGAACGCGCCGATTCCTCGACCGTCTGTTCGCGTCAGTCCAAACAATGTCGACTGATGGTCAGCCCGATCCAGTGGTCATTCGCAAGCTGCACCAGACGATCAGGAAAGTGGGCGACGACATCGCGCGTCTGAGCTACAACACGGCGGTGGCCGCAATGATGGAATACATGAACGTTCTGCGCAGAGGTGAGCGCGCTCCGCACCGCGACGAGGTCGTACCGCTAATAACACTAGTATCGCCCTTCGCGCCGCATATCGCCGAAGAGCTCTGGGAACAGACTGGCGGTACTAGAAGCGTTTTCGATTCGGCGTGGCCGACCTTCGATCCCGCGCTCGCCGCCGAGGATTCGATCGAGCTCGTCGTTCAGGTCAACGGAAAACTCCGGTCGAAAATCCTGGTGCCGCGCGATATCACGGAAGAGGCAGCGCTCGTTGCAGCGCTCGAGGATCCAACGGTGGGGAAGTTTGTCGCTGGTTCTCCGAAGAAGATCGTCTTCGTCTCGGGCCGACTGCTCAATATCGTCGCGTAGCTCGCGTCACTCGTACATGTCACCTGGATCCGCGCTTGCGAGATCCACCAGAAATCCGCCGATCCGGGCCGATGCCGCTTCGAGAAACTTCGCGCCTTTCTCGGCGGACGACGCTCGCGGATTTCCGGTGCCCGTGTCACTCGTGACTTTGGTCCACTTCCGCGGTGCCCAGGCCCACCCGTCGCGCAATCCCGTGACGCGAAATTTCTTGGCTTCCCCGGCTCCTGCATCTGATAAGGGAAGCAGCAGCTCAGGCTCGAGCGCCATCATGAGACTTGTCTCAAGCTCCCCCGCGTGGTCGCCCGGCTCGTCGAAATAATCCTGAGCGCGGATGCAAGTCCACCAGTTGATGACGCAGACAAACAGATCGAGGCGCGGCTGCAGCTCGCGAATCATCTGCTTGAAATCGTTGCCGCCGTGGCCGTTCAGAATGAGAAGTTTTTTCAGGCCCTGACCGGAGATCGCTGTCGCGATGTCGCCGAGCACGATGGCCTGCGTGCTCGGGTTCATGTTGATGGCGAGCCTCAGATCGAGCTGGCCTGTGTTGACCCCAAAGGGAACCGTTGGCAGCACTACTACTTTCGCGCCCGTCTTCCACGCGATCTCCGCCGAGCGTTCCGCCATCGCAGTGGTCTCGTAGTTGTCGGTGGCGTATGGCAGATGGTAGTTGTGCGGCTCGGTCGCGCCCCATGGCAGTATTGCGACCTCGAATCGAGTGTCTTTTACGGCCTTCCAGTTTGTCTCCGCCAGAACGAATGGCCGCGCCGGCACTCTACAACATCCTCCCGACCCAACCGCCGAAGAAATAGCCGACCAACGCTACTCCTACGCCGACCACGAACATGTCGAGCCCAGAGCGGAACGCTCCGCGCCCCGTGAACACTGATCGTGCGGCTCCGACCAGAAAGTGTGAGAGCATCGCAACGGTGAACGAGACTGCAATTGCCGTCGCTCCGTGCCAAATCAGAAAAGGGAAAACCGGAATCGCGGCGCCGAAAGCAGTGGCGAGGCCCGTGAGCCAACCTTCCCGCAAGGGTGACATGTTCAGCTCGCCGATCTTGAGCTCTTCCTGGACCTGCTCCTTGAGCATCAGTTGCGGGTCAGCCATGATCTGCGTTGCGAGTCGATGGGCGGACTCGCGATCCATTCCTTTGGCCTCGTAAATGATGGCCAGCTCGTCGCGCTCGATTTCCGGCATGAGCTCGACCTCGGTTTTTTCCATCGAGATCTCATAGTCGTAAACCTCTCGCTCGCTCTTGCTCGCGAGATAGCCGCTCGAGCCCATCGAGAGCGCGTCAGCGATGAGCCCTGCGACTCCCGCCACAACTACCGCCTGATGCTGATTGACCGTCGCAGCGCCGATCACGCCGGCAACCAATCCGAAATTCGCCGTCAGGCCATCGTTGAATCCGTAGACGACGTTGCGCAAAAACCCGCCCGAAGACGTTCTGTGCCACGGCTCGGCGCCTTTTCCGGCGATCTCGCCGAGCGTCGTCGCGTGCTCGGCCGATTCCCGCGCGAGGGTAAGAGCTTCGGTGCCACCTGGCGCGCCGCGCGGCGTACCGCGGTGCATGTCGAGGTACGCTTTCACCTCGCGTCCTTCTTCCTCGAGCAGCATCGGAAGCAGAAACCCCGGACCGAACCACTTACCAAACGTCGCGAGCAAACGCGCCCGAGTGCTGGGCCGAAACTGCGGAGGTGCATGACCGTGCTTCACAAGCAGGTCGGCCCATATCACCACGTGACGATCCTCGACATCAGCGAGGCGTCTATAGATGTCGCTCTTTTTCTTGTCTGATTCGGCCGCCGCGAGAATTCGGTAGAGATACGCTGCGTCTGCCTCGTCCTGCCAATGATGCTCGAAAGCGTGGACGTCGATCTCTTTTGTCTCCGGGCTAGAGCTCGGCGGAGGTTCGAGCGTTGTCGACATGCCTCAATATCGCGCGGGCGGTCGGGTTTTGCACCGGCAACCCTTGAGTGGGCTCTTATGTCGAATGACACAGAACCATCAAGGAGACAGGATGAAGGCGTTGCTTATTCTCTCAGCCGTCGCCGCCGCAGCGACGGCGATGACTCTTCAGGCTCAGACGGCGAGGAGCCGGCCGGACTCGACGTGCACGAAGTACTCAGACGGACGCACCGAGTGTCGCGCCTTTCGCACGAGAGTGTTCGGCGACTCGGCGTTTGGGAACACGATGTTCATGCGCATGGATTCCGTGATGTCCAGGCGCGCCGCCCTCGGACTCGAGCTCCGAACGACGGGAACTCGCCGCGACACGCTCGGCGTTTTCGTTGAAGCCGTCACTGCCAAAGGTCCAGCGGAAGCGGCGGGAATTGCTGAGGGAGATCGCATCGCAGCGATCAACGGCGTCGACCTGAGGACAGCTGCGGCGGACATCGACGATGCGTACTCGAATGGGCTTGCGTCACACCGCCTGTCCCGAGAGGTGCAGAAGCTGACCCCAGGCACGCGTGTTACCCTGCGGATCTATTCAGACGGACGCTTCCGCGACGTGCAGGTCATCGCGGGGAAGGCGACCGATGTGATGCGTCTTGGCAATCGCTTCAACCTCATGATGCCGCGCGGCGCTGGGATGGAGTTGTTTCCGGGCGGAGTGATGCCTCCTGAGGCACCGATGCCGCCTGGCTATATGGCGCCAATGATGATGCAGCGAATCGAACCCAGAGTGATGCAGCGTACGGATCCGATCATGCTGCGGGCGGAACCGGCGCAGGGGAATCGTCTCGAGTTCTGGACGAGCGCCGATTCAGGTCTCTCGCCGAGCGCCGTCAGGGAGCTCGTTGCGATAGCAATTCGGGACGCTCGAGGCGCACTAAAGCAGCTTGCTGCGGCTGGAGTTGTTTAGCGAGATCGCTGGTGCTCTCCTGCCATCGGCTTCCGAGTGATTGACTCGTGGACCGAACGCGCTGCTCCAGCATCGATGTCACTGGCGGCGCGCTCTTCACGTCCGGGCACCACGTCTGGGGCGGATTCCTCGGATCGATGGAGGCGTAGCCAGTCCGTGGCAATACTTCCGCGGCAATGAGACCAAGTCCAACCAGCACGATAAGGAGAGACAGGGCGTGCATCTTCGGCAGCCGGTATCGCCAGGTGGTCGCCGCCACCCACAGCCCGCCCGCTACGATGACAGCCTCCACTCCTATGTAACTGAACAGCCCCACGCCGCACGCATTGGCGTAGGGCCACACCACTAGCGCCGCGAAGAGCGCGAAGACGAGGATCAGTCGTGCACCCGCTCCGAACATCGCGGTGCGCTGCTGCGCGCGCTCTTTCGCGCGGCGCTCTTCCTCGCTCTGCAATTTCTTCATCGCGAGGGAGGGCTCGGGCGGAAGTCCGTCGAACTGACGCTCTATCTTTTTTAATTGTGTCGACCAGTCTTCTTCAGCCACGCGTCACTCCCGCGCCGCTACGTAAAGATCTCAATTATCTTCCTGACTCCGAACCCGGCGCCGGGGCAACCAACGGATGACTTCTGCCGACGAGAGGAAGGTCAGACTCGACAAGTGGCTCTGGGCCGCGCGATTCTTCAAGACTCGCTCGCTTGCCGCTGATGCCATCGAAACCGGCAAAGTGGAAGTCAACGGCGAACGGGCGAAACGGGCCAAACAACTTCAGGTTGGGGATCAGCTCAGAATACGACTCGGGCCGTATCATCACGTCCTCAGCATTCGTGCACTCTCGGAGAGGAGAGGTCCGGCTTCAGAAGCAGCCACGCTGTACGAGGAAGACGCCGACGCCCGCAAAGCGCGCGAGTCGCTTCAGGCCCAGATCAAGGCCGCGCAACGCATGTTAGGCTACGAGAGTGGGCGTCCCAACAAGAAAGACCGCCGCGATATCGCGAGGCTCCGTGGGAAGAACTAGCCCAATGACGCGGGGAGAGCCGAGGGCTTCCGTCTCAAAGTCGGATCGAACCCTAGAACTCGAGCTGTGCTCCCAACTCAACGACGCGGTTGGGCGGTATTCCGTAGAACGCCGTCGCCGAACGCGAGTTTCGCGACATGAATACGAAAAGCTTCTTGCGCCATGACCAAAGCGGGCTGTTTCCCGTTGGGATGAGCTGCTCTCGGCCAAGGTAGTACGTCGTGTCGAGCGGTTTCGCGTCGATCCCCGCCTCGCGCGCCCTGGCGAGAATTGCCGGCACATTGGTGCTCTCCATAAAACCGTACCGCGCTCTTATTCGATAGAAGCCCTGCGGGAGCTTTTTGATCTCTATCCGTTCCTGCTCGGGTATCTCTGGCACCTCCTCGGAGAGAATCGACAGCAGCACGACCTGCTCGTGGAGGACTTTGTTGTGTTTGAGGTGGTGCAGGAGCACCACCGGTGCGCCCTCGGGCTCACGAGTCATGAACACAGCCAGGCCCGGGACGCGAACCGTTTTCCTGCTCGCTAGATCTGCGAGCAGCATGTCGATTGGGAGCATGCCTCGTCTGAGCAAATCCTGGACGATGTCGCGGCCACGGTTCCACGTGGTCATGAGTATGAATATTCCGAAGGCGATGGTGATGGGCACCCAACCGCCCTGGCGGATTTTCAGCAGGTTCGCGCCGAAAAATGCACCGTCGATGATCAGAAGAGGGCCGACGAGCAGCACGGTACGCAGCCTCGTCCAGCCCCACCATGTTCGGGCGACCACATACATCAGGCAGGTCGTCATCAGGAACGTTCCAGTGACCGCGATGCCGTAGGCGGCACCAAGCGCACTAACTGATCCGAAATAGAGGACCACGAACAACGAGCCGATCGTCAGCGCGTGGTTGACCTCCGGTATGTAGATCTGTCCGGCTTCCTGTTTGGACGTGTGTATGATGGTGACCCGCGGACTGTAGCCCAGCTGGACGCATTGCTGCGTCAAGGAAAATGCGCCCGAGATCAGCGCCTGCGATGCGACTATCGCCGCCATTGTGGCCAGGACTATCAACGGGTAAAGCACCACTCGCGGAGCAAGCAGATAGAACGGATTGACGGCAGCGGCGGGATTGTGGAGGATCAGGCCGCCCTGTCCGAAATAATTCAAGGTGAGACTTGGCAAGACCAGTCCGAACCAGGCAAGCCGGATCGGCCGTTTTCCAAAATGCCCCATATCGGCGTACAAAGCTTCCGCCCCTGTGACAACCAGCACTACCGCTCCAAGCACAACGAATGCGCCACGCCCGTGGAGCACAAAGAAGCCGAGTGCGTACCATGGATTGATCGCCCTGAGAATGCGTGGCTCGCGAAAAACTTCGGCCGCACCCAATAGAGCGATGCTAATGAACCAGGTCAGAGTGACTGGACCGAATACGCGGCCGACTTTTGCCGTCCCGGTCTTCTGAAAAAAGAAAAGAGCGAAAATGATTATCAGCGTTAGCGGAATCACGAACTTGCCGAGCACCGGCTGGACTACAGCGAGGCCTTCAGTAGCGCCGAGAACTGTGATTGCCGGCGTGATTACGCCGTCGCCGTACAGGAGTGCGGCGCCCAGCAGTCCCATTACGGTGATCGCCATCTTGACGTGGCGATCTGCGTCTCGGTGCAGGCGCTGGAGCACGAGCGCGACAAGCGCCAGAATTCCGCCTTCGCCGCGGTTGTCGGCGCGCATCACGAACACGATGTACTTGATGCTGACCACGGCGATAAGCGACCACAGGATCAGCGACAGGATGCCGTATACGTTTTGCTCTGTCGCCGCGAGGCCGTACTCGGGTTTGAAGCAAGCCTGCAGCGCGTAAAGCGGACTGGTTCCGATGTCGCCGTAGACGACACCGAGCGCGAGAAGAGTGAGTTTTGCGAGGCGGCGGCCGCTCGGGCGAGCTTCTACGTTAGTGCTGATTTGTGCGACCTATTGAGGTTCTAAAGACCAACCGTACAGCTAGCGGCTTTGACCTCGGAATTTCCGCAAGCGGGCGGGGCTTTGCAAGGTCGGTACCCGCCCTGAAAAATCCGCGTTTCAAAGAGGGCATGTCGCTTGCGCTATACCACTTGGAACAGGAAAGAGACCGGATTCCAATAGAGGAGGCTTAAATGAAGGACCTCAACGAACGTGGCATCGACAATCAGGTGAAGGGTACCGCGAAAGAGATGAAAGGACAGATTCGTGGCGATCTGGGTGACGCCACTGACAATTCGAGCGAACACATCAAGGGCCGTGCCGAGGAACTCAAAGGAAAGGTGCAGAAGAACTTCGGGAAAGGCGAAAGAGACGCTGACCCCGATAACGCGTAAACGAACACAAACAAAAAAGGACCGGCGCGTCTGCGCCGGTCTTTTTTATTGCCTTGCTATTGGCTCAATCGAAACGGTTCGCCAGCCTTTAGAATTTAGGCGGACCAGGCGATCTGCTGTCGCGTCCCAGCGTATCACTTCCCCGCCGCTCGGCAAGATCGCGTCTGGCCGCGGCGCGCATCTCCTCCAGCTTTACCTGCTGGTCGGGATTGAGCAATCGCTTGATCTGGGCGTGGGTGCTATCACTGACGATGCGCGCGAGTACTGCGATCGAGTCGAGCTGCGGCTTCACCGGCTTGTACAGCGCAATGATCTGGCGATGCTTCTGCTCGATGAGCGAATCGACCGAAACCTGCTGCTGCTTCGTGAGATTGAGCTCCTCTTCCATGCGCTGTCTGTAGGCGCGAGATCCGGGGAGCCCGCGGCCATGCTCCGCACGGATCACGCGATCGGCCGAAAAGCCGAGCGCTCCGCCGGCCAGAAATGCGCCGAGTAAAAACATCAGCGCGTAACCCTTTGTTCGATCCATCTCCATCCTCAGTGAGACATGACGTAGCGGAACGTCGCTTCACGCTGCGAACCATCAGGTCGCGCCGTTACAACCTGTACGGCGCCAGGCAGAACATCGGTCGGGACTGTCTCGACTACGGCTTCGTAGCTCACACGCATGTCTTCGTCGTTCTGACGCGACCAGAGAAGGCCAGCCGCTACAAATAGAAGGCCTGCGGCGGCCAAGCCGGGCGCTGCCCAGCTCGCGAGGTCGGACCACCAGTTGACCGGAATTCCGGTGACACGACTGTGCTCGGCGATGTAGGCCATGATGCGACTCTCCAGCCCGTCCCAGTACTTGCTCTCCGCCGGTGGCGCATAGGCGTCGCGAAGAATCCGGGTGATTCCCGGGTCGCCCTCGTCAACTGGTCGCAAATCCTTTCGCTCTTCCATCGCCGCTCCTATCCCTTCAGGTTGCCCAACAAGCCACGCAACTTCTGCCTCGCATGATGCAGGTCCGAGCGAGCCGTCCCACCCGGTATACCCAACATCTCGCCAATCTCGGCGTGAGTAAAGCCCTCCACATCGTGCATCACTATCACCGCCCGCGCGCGCGGCTGTAGCTGCGCGAGCGCCGCTTCCAGTCGCTCCTTGAGCTCGCCGCCCTCTGCCGGATCCCGAAAGGCTGCCGGAATCGAGTCTGAAAGCTCCTCGGCGTTACGAACCTTCCTGCGGCGTGCAAGATCCAGTGCTGCATTGGCAACTATTCGGTTGAGCCAGGCCCCGAATGTCTGCCCCGGATCGAATCGGTCGAGAGCCTGATACGCGCGCAGAAAGCCGTCCTGCACCGCATCCTCCGCATCTTCGTGGGTCATGACGATCGACCGCGCCACTATGTACGCCCGGCGCTGATGAAGCCGAACGAGACCCGCAAAACCACGCTCGTCACCCTTGCGAGCAAGGCTTACGAGCTCTCGTTCCTCGTCAGAAATACGTGGCAGACCGGTCAAGTGTTGGTACGCTTGTGGACAAGGACTTAAGGAAAGCGACGGAGAATCAGCAGGGTCCGCCCGCCTCGCCCGCCGCGATGCTAGTGGACCGGCCCGATCGCGCCCCGGGCTCGACCAGTCCGGAACAGCAACAGAAGCGGCAAGCCTACGATCAACACGAGCCCGCTGTACAGATAAATCTTCGAGAACGCCAGCATACTCGATTGGACAGTCACCTGTCGGTCTATGATCGCCAGGGCCTGCTGCTGCGCGGTCATCGGGTTTATTCCGCGCGAGATCAATCCCCGGGTAAGCATCGAGAGTCGGCCAAGTGTCTCGGGATCGTTGGCTCCGACGTGCTCGACAAGAACCGCTTTTTCACTCGCGACAAACCGGGCCAGGAGCGTCGCCATCACTGCGATGCCGAGCGATCCGCCGAGCTGACGCATCAGGTTGAACATACCAGTGCCCTGGGCGAGATCCTTCACCTTGAGATCGGCCATCGTCGCGTTCGTGAGAGGCACGAAAATAAGGCCGAGTCCGGCGCCGCGGAGGATCAACGGCCAAAAGAGGTCCTGCGCGCCGCTTCCCGAGGTCAATTGCGAGAGCTTGAGCATCGACAGGAAAAACAGAAACGCACCGGCGACCACGGTGTAGCGCGCATCGAGGCGCATCGCGTTTCTCCCCACGACCGCCATCGTCACCGCTGATGCAATCGCGCCGGGTAGGATAATCTTTCCGGTCTGCCACGCAGTCATCTGCAGGAGCTGCTGTAGAAAGACCGGCAGAATGAACACGGACCCGTACAGAGCGAAGCCAAGGAGGAGCCCAAGACTGACTCCAGCAGAGAGCTGTCTGCTCTTGAGGATCCGGAAGTTGATGACCGGCTCGTCGGTGGTGAGCTCGTGCCAGATAAGCGCGATCCCCGAGAATAGCGCGGTGACGCCGAGCATCGTCACAAAACGCGAATCCCACCAGTCGTATCTCTCGCCACGCTCGAGCATCCACTGCAGCGAACCGACGCACAGCGTGAGCAACAAAATGCCGAGATAGTCGATCGTTTCCGCGCGCTCCTGGTGCTCAGCGTCGTGCACGTAGGTCGCGGTGAGAATGGCAGCAATGATTCCGAGCGGCACGTTGATGTAAAAAATCCACGGCCAGTTGTAATTATCGGTGATCCACCCACCGAGGGTCGGACCGAGGGTAGGACCCACCATTACCCCGACGCCGAAAATCGCCATGCCGGTCCCCGCTTCTTCGGGAGGGAATGACTCGTAAAGCGTCGCCTGCGCGGTCGAGAGCAGCGCGCCACCGCCAATTCCCTGAATGACGCGCCAGAAAATCAGCGAGAGCAATGAGTGCGATGCGCCGCAGAAGAACGACGCAACCACAAAGAGCATGATGGAGCCGGCGAAATACCGCTTCCTTCCGAAGAACGCCGAGAGCCACCCCGACATCGGGATAACTATGACGTTCGCGATGATGTACGCCGTCGAAACCCACGCGATCTCATCGAGTGTCGCGCCGAGATTTCCCATCATATGAGGGATCGCGACGTTGACGATGGACGTGTCGATCAGTTCGAGCATCGCCGCCATTGTGACCGTGGCGGCGATGACGTACTTGTGCGCGTATCTGTCCTCGGAGGAGGTGAACACCCCCGAAGGACGGAGTACCGCGGTGCTCACCGGTTCGAAGTGTCTACGTGGACATTCACGGAAAGCCCCGGACGCAGCGGAAGGTTACCCGGACAAGGTTTGGTGACAGCGATGCGCACTGGAACGCGCTGCACGACCTTGGTGAAGTTGCCGGTCGCGTTATCCGGCGGCAGGAGTGCGAACTTCGCGCCTGTAGCTCCGCTGACGCTGGCAACTTTTCCGTATCCTACGCACCCACCATAAGCATCGACGTCAAAATCGACCGGTTGACCGGGTCTGATCTTGGCAAGCTGCGTTTCCTTGAAGTTTGCGGTCACCCAGACACCCGTATCCGCGACGATGCTCAAGAGCGGCTGACCGGGAGCGACCAGCTGACCGACCTCGACCTGTTTCCTGGAGACTTCCCCCGAAGCGGGCGCGGTGATGCGGGTGTAATCGAGCTGAAGCTGCGCATTCTCGGCCGCGGCGCGTGCGGCAAGTGTCCGGGCGTTCGCGACTCTGACACCTGCCTCCGCGGTGTTCACGTTTCCACCAGCCGCAGCCGCCTGTCGCTCCGCCGCAATGAGATTGGCGTGCGCGACTGCTGCTGCCGCCTGAGCGGCGTCCAACTGTTGCCTCGAGATGATCTGCTTTCCGGCTAGCTCTCGGGCGCGAGCGAGGTCGGCGTCGGCCTTATTCGCATTGGCACGCGCAGCTCCGATTTGTGCATCGAGCGCAGCACGCTGGCCGGTGGCGCTTTGAACCTGAGCCTCGGCCTGGCCGGACACACCGGCGCCACCTGCCGTCGCTTCCGCGGCAGCGAGATCGGCCTGCGCCTGTTGCAGTCTCACGCGGTAGTCCGCGTCATCCAGCTGCACGAGCAACTGGCCCGCATTCACGTGATCGTTCTCGTTAACGCCGACTGTTTTGACATACCCGCCGACTTTTGCGAGCACGGGAACAATGTGTCCGTCCACCTGCGCGTTGTCGGTCGACTCGTGCGATCGCCCGTAATTCCATTTCTGGAATGCCCAGACGAGAATCACGAGTCCAACCACGGCAGCGATCCCAACGATGAATTTTTTCTTCGTCGATGGCTTGTCGGCCTTTTCGGCGACAGATCTTCCGTTACGCGAGCTGGTCGGAGTGCTCGGCTCTATTGCGGTTGCCATAATCTTTCCTGTGTCCGGCTGGTCGAGGGAATTCTAGCTGAAAGGGAAGGTGAATTACTTGAGTTTCGTTACGCTGCCCGTTGCACGCGCCAGAGAAACTCGCGCGAGCTGATAGGCGCTTTCGGCGTCGTTCACGAGCGTTCGGGAAGCTGTCAGTGCGAGTGATGCGTTCACGACGTCCGCGTTTCCCGCTACGCCGGCATTGAACCGATCGCGCGCCTGGGCGAGCTCCTGCTCGGCGAGCCGAAGGCGCTCGCTCGCAGCACTGAGCTGTTCGCGAGCGGCGGCCAGATCGAGAACGGCGCCGTGCACATCGGCTTGCGCCTGCTGCTGTATGTCGCGTTGGCGGATCTCCGCTTCACTCACCATTGATTTCTGTTCCTGAATCCTGCCCTCTCTCCTGAATCCGTCGAATATGGGAACGTTGACCTGCAATCCCCACGTGTACGTATTGAGCAACCTCTCGCCGGTCTTTCCAATGCCCCCGTCGTCGGCGACGAGACCAAGAGTTGGCAGGCGCTCGGCTTTGATGGCGGACAGACTCTGCTTCGCCGCGCGGACACGCTCTTCCTCGGCGAGAACGTCGGGCCGAGCACTCAAAGCCTCAGAGACGAGGGTCGATTCGTCTGGCACGGCCTCCGTCGTTGCGGCAACGGTGGAGAGTGAATCGCGGAGCACGATGTCAGTACCGATGGGAAGCGAAAGCGCTCTGAGCAAATCGATGCGCGCGTGATCGCGAGCGTTGCGCGAGGTGATGAGACTCGACCGCGTTGCCGCGAGCTGCGCTTGAGCGCGCGTGACATCGAGACCAACGCCAGTCCCAGCCTGAAGCTGTGATTCGGCGATACGAAGCAGGTCGGTGGCGAGCAGCGTATCTGCCTGCCTTGCGCGAACGTCAGCCTCGGCGCGCATCGCCCTTACGTACGCGCTGGTAGCGACGGTAGCCGCCTGCTCCGCGGCTGCACCTGCGTCGGCGCTCGAGGACCGCGCCGCGGCCTGCGCCGAGCGCACACGCCCAATTGCCCCGAAGTCGAGAAGGTTCTGCTGAACTCTGCCGCGAATGTCGACCGTGTTGACCGGCCCGAGGACCTCTCCCCTCGGGTCAAAAATCGGAGGCTGTCCCGGCGCACCTGGAAGGTCAATGCCGAGCGTGGCAGTGTTGAACGTGCGTCCGGCCTGTTGGACGTAGCCGGTAATATCCGGGAGCAGATCAGCGCGCCTTTGCTTGACGCGTGCCTGAGCCTCGTCTGCGCGCAGCCTCGCGCCCTCGGCCAGGGCACTTTGCTGCGCGGCCAGACGCGCCGCGTCGCCGAGGCTGAGCGGCATTGCTGCCTGCTGGGCATGGAGGCGCGGCGAAGCGAGCACAGTCAGCGCCGCCGATGTCACGACCATAACGCGGAGAATGCGGACGGATTTATTCATGTATTGAAGGGAAGTACGAAAGCGTGTCGAGCGGAGCGCCGTCTGCCTGTGCAAACGCGGCGCACGAAGGGGCGATCGAGTAGAGATAGAACTCAGCGAGCTCCTGAAAGACTTCTTCGTCGGTCTTGTGCGAGAGTAGCGGAACGCCAGTGCGCTCATCGCGCCAAATGCCGTTCATCACAGTCAGCGCGACGAGCATTCGGGCGGCGACGAGTGGATCGAGGTCGCGGAATTCGCCATCGTCTATGCCGCGGCGAATGATACCGGCCAGAAGTCGCTGGCCGCGTGCGACTACCTCGTCGGCGTAGAATTTCGCGAGGTCAGGGAACTGGTGGAGTTCGCCGAGAACGAGACGGTGGAGCGTGCTGAAGACAGGGGATCGTACGAACGTCCAGTATCCGCGCATGAATCCGATGAGTTGGCTCTTCGGTGTGGCCGTGCCCTGGGCGACTTCTTCCTCGGCTCTGGCAATGGCGGCGATGGCCGTGTGCCGGATCATCTCTCGGAAGAGCTCTTCTTTGTTCGGGAAGTAGAGGTAGATGGTTCCTTTGGAGACACCGGCGCGTGAGGCGATGTCCTGAAGCCGCGCGTTAGCGAGCCCGCATTCACCGAATACCTGGAGAGCGGCCTTGAGGATCTGGTTGGGCCGGTCGGCGGGCTGTCGTCGCCATTTTGGCTGTGTGGTTCTGGTTCTGGGCATGCGGGGGGCTGGTAGTAACTGACCAGTCAGTAACTTAGACGGACCAGAGTTCGCCGTCAATCCTTTTCTCTGACGCTATCGACGGGCCGGTCCCCGACCGCGACTACTTCTGTGCTTCCGCCGTCTCCCCGTTCCGATAATGCGCGTTGGTCATCATCACGATCGACGTCAACAGAAGGAACAGCACGACGGCCCCCAGCACCAGTCCGGTGAGCGCGGCGCCGAGATCGGTCTTTTTCCTGGTAGCCATGATTATTTCGCCTCCGATCCGGTCGCGACTCTCACCTTGGACACAGTGTCGTTCTGATTGATCTTGGGAACAACCTCCAGACCCTCGACGACTTTGCCGAACACCGTATGCACGCCGTTCAAATGCTTCGCGTTCTGCTCGTTGAGGACGATAAAGAACTGACTTCCGCCGGTATTCTTTCCCGCGTGCGCCATCGAGAGCGCGCCGACCTTGTGGGTGTGGGGGTTCCCCTGGGTCTCGCAATCGATCTTGTAGCCGGGGCCGCCCGTTCCGACAGGGCCCTTGGCGTGATCGCCACCCTTCGAGTAGGGATCGCCGCCTTGCACGACGAAGTCCTTGATGACGCGATGAAATTTCGTTCCGTCGTAGAAGCCGGAATTGGCGAGTTTCTCGAAGTTGGAGACAGTCTTCGGCGCTTCCTTCTCGTATAACTCGGCGCGCATGGCTCCGCGATTTGTTTCAATCGTTGCAAACTTGGTCATTTATGGGTCGGTGACGATCGGGTGAAGGCTGTCGTGGCAATGGCGTAGAAACTAATCGAAATCGGCGGCAAGCGCGGTATCTCCCTGTCCTCAAATCGCGCTGCTTCGCGGAGCATTTCCCGTGTCGCGACGCGGCGCCGCCGATGCGGAAGAAGCGGATCCACCTGCGCGAAACTGGGGAGGCCGCTCGTTCTTTGCCTGTGCAAGCGCGCGACGCACTCCTGCAGCATCGAAATCCGTTGCGTATACCGGTGTGCCGGGCTGCTGACGCCAGGACTCGTCGAGGCTGCCCGCATCGACCGCATCGAAGCCGATCTCGTCGACAAGGCGCAAGACGACGTCTTTCGCTCGTTTATCATCGCCGGCGACGGGTAGTGCGATCCGGCCCGGAGTGCCCGCCGGTTTTCCGAGATCGAGGAGATGCTGAGCGTAGATGTTGTTGAACGCCTTCACCACTGGACGCCCGAGCTGCTGCGAAACCCATCTGCTTTCTGTTGTGCCTGATTCGATTGCTTCGATCTGTCCATCACGCTGCGGGTAGTAATTTCCGGTGTCGACAACCACCACGCTCGCGGGGACGTTCGCGAACAAATCGCGCGGGAGCTTCGGGATGTTTTTTTCCTGGATCGTTACCACGACGACCTCGCCAGCCCGGGCTGCTTCGTTCACCGTCACGGCGCGGGCGCCGGTTTCGCGAGAAAGATCCGCGAGCGTCTCGGGTCCACGTGAATTCGCCACAAAGACCTCGTGACCAACAGCCGCGAAGCGGCGCGTGAGTGTTCCGCCTATGTGACCGGCGCCGATGATTCCGATTTTCATGACTCCTCCGTTATGCTTGACGGGCAAATTTCACTGACGCTGCATATCTCGCACTTGGGCGATCGCGCATCGCACACCCGCCGACCGTGAAAGATCAGCACGTGCGCGAGCATCGCCCATTCTTCCCTCGGGAAAAGCGGCATGAGGTCCTGCTCGATCTTCACCGGATCTTTCTGTCGTGTGAATCCCAGTCGAAGGCTCAGTCGGCCAACGTGTGTATCCACGACGACTCCTTCGCTTCGGGCGAATGCATTGCCGAGGACGACGTTCGCGGTTTTGCGGCCAACACCAGGAAGCTTGACGAGAGCGTCCATAGAGTCAGGGACTTGTCCCTCGTGGCGCTCGACGAGAGCCTTGCCGAGTCCCATGAGGCTCTTCGCTTTGTTATGGTAGAAGCCGGTGCTCCTGATTATCTCCTCGAGCTGCTCGGGGTTCGCATCGGCGAGGGAGCGTGCGTCGGGGTAGGTCCTGAACAAGGTCGGTGTGACCATGTTGACGCGCTTGTCGGTGCACTGCGCGCTGAGAATCGTGGCGATCAACAACTGGAGTGGCGTCTCGTGATCGAGCTCGCAGTGCGCGTCGGGATGGGCCTTTCTCAGACGGGAAAACACTTCGACGGCGTGCGAGCCAAGGGCGGCTTTCGACACTCGAATGGGTCTCCGGCGCGTCGCTGAGGATTGTGTCCGTTGAGCGCTGCGACGTCGTTCCTGAGTTTTGCCAACTGTGCGTTTCATTTGCCGCGCCTCTTTCTCGCGAACGCGAGAACCTCGTCTGCGCTTCGAGCATTGAGAATCTCGGCCGCCTCGAGCCAGGCTTTTCGCGCCATACCGATTCCGAAATGCACGTTGTCGAGCCCGGCGGTCGAATGAGCATCGGGTCCGATCTCGATCGTGACGCCCAGCTCTTTCGCCAGACGACAATATCGCCAATCGAGATCCAATCTGTGCGGATCCGCGTTGAGCTCGACCGATACGCCAACGGCGGCGGCCTTATCGAGGACTCTTTCGATGTCGATAGCATATGGCTCGCGGGACAGGAGCAGCCGTCCCGTAGGATGGGCGAGGATCGTCAGGTGCGGATCGTCCATGGCATCGAGGACGCGCTTTGTCATTGTCTCGGCATCCATGCTGAAGCGCGAATGAATCGATCCAATTACGTAATCGAAGCGGTCGAGAATCTCTGAGTCGTAGTCGACTCTCCCGTCGGCGAGGATGTCTGCCTCGATCCCCTTGAGGATTCTGAAGTCTTTCATCTCCGCATTGAGGCGATCGATCTCCTCGTGCTGGAGCACCAGCTTCTCGCGCTTGAGCCCCCCAGCATAGAAAGCGGATTCAGAATGGTCGGTGATGCCGATGTAGCTCCAACCGCGCTCTCGCGCGGCCGTTGCCATTTCCTCGATCGTCGCGCCGCCATCGGAATAATCGGTGTGGCAGTGCAGGACGCCGCGGAGATCGTCGTAGGTGACCAGGTTCGGCAGAGCGTGTCGAGAGGCGGCTTCGATTTCGCCCATGCCTTCACGCATCTCCGGCGGAATTGGCGTTAGTCCGAGGGCCGTGAAAAACGCATCTTCATTGGCGACAGGCATCCGCTTGCCTCCGGGGCTTACGAGTGCGTTGCCATCGATGCGAAATCCTTTCTTCTCGGCGAAGGCGACCATGTCTTCGACGTGCTCGGTCGACCCCGTGGCGCGCCAGAGCGCGATTGGATAGTCCACGGGAGTCACGCAATACATGTCGAGGTGCGTTCCGTCGACGAAGCGGATTTGGACGAAGCCCGGGTCATCGCCGGCGGTTGCCTGGCTGACTCCGGGTGAGCGGGCGAACGACCCCGCAACTTTACTGGGGTCGCGCGAGCACTGGGCGACGATATCGATGTCTGCGACCACCTCGTTGTGACGTCTAATAGAGCCTGCGACTGCGGCGCGCTGGATGTCGGGGTATTTCTCGACGTTCGCGAGAATAAGCTGCGCGTCGAGGACGGCGCGTGGAAATCGCTCGAGATGGCCGGTGCGCCTGAGGATCTCGATTCCACGCACGATTTTTTCCGCCGTTTTTTTCCCGAACTTCGGTAGCTTCGCCAGCTCGCCATTTTGTGCGACGCGCTCCAGGTCATCAATGGTATCGACACCGAGGGCATCGTGAATCAACTGGACTTTTGCGACGCTGAGCCCCGGCACTCTCATCAACTCGAGCATTCCTTCGGGCATTCCATCGCGGAGGCGATCCAGGTACGACGATTCGCCGGTCTCTACGAGCTCCCGGATAACCGAGAGAGTTGCGGGCCCGATTCCGGGCGTATCGGCGAGCTCTCCCGACTGAATGAGTGGAGCGAGGTCGTCAGTATCGATGGCGATGAGTGCGCGCGCGGCGCCGGCATACGCCCGGGCCTTGAATCTCTGTTCGCCTTTTGCCTGGAGGATCGCGCCGATCTGAGTGAGCACGTGCGCGGCGGTCCGGGAGTCCATTCTGCAATATAAAAGAACAGGAGTGCGCGACATAAAAGAACAGCAGTGCGCGACTTGTAGATTGGTCCGCAAGCTGGCATCCACAAAACTGAAGCAGGGAGCTCCAAGCTTTGTAGCCGTAGCTCTAGGCTTTCATAGGCGCATTCGATTTGCAATCCACGCGCGGGAACGGGGCGCCAAACGCCTTTAGGAGAGCTTCCAGCTTCAGCTGCAAAGCTGTTAGCTCCCTGCTTCAGTTTTGTGGATGTAAGGTCGCGACGCGTACTTAAAGTCGCGCTACCTCAGCTCCCTTCCTCGATCCCCGCGTGGAACGGAAGGGTCTTCACGATCTCTTCTATCTGCTTCTGAATGAGCTCGAGTTCCTGACTCGCGCCTTCCGAGTCGAGCATTCCGTGGCGCATAGTCACGGCCACGCGATTCATGTACTTGATCTTGGTAATGATTTCTTCGGTCGCGCGGCGAAGTCGGATGTAGCGTCTCTTGTCGGCGAGGGCGCGGTGGCAGCGGCGCTCGAGATCCTGCGGGGTGAGCTTTCTGGCGACTTCAACGGCCTCGGCGATCGTGCGGCCCGGGACGGCGCCGTGGTCGGGGATCCCCATTTGATCGCTGTTCGGATCGCTGAACCATAGCCTGCCGATGTACTCCACCCCGTCGTAAGCGAGACGGAGCGCGACCCTGTACTCCTTGCCGTCGACCGTAATCGAGCTGATCGCGTGCTGGGTGACGCCTGAATCTGATGTCATAGCCGAATTTCAGCTTCGAACGGACGGATTGGTTTCATCAAGGAATGTGTCGAGTGCCGCAAACAGTCTATCGGGCCGTTCAACGTACGGCACATGCCCGCAGTCGTCCAGAACCACGAGGTTCGTGCCGAGAGCGTGCGAAGCTTCTACGGAAGACGCTAATGGAATCGGATCGTCACGGCCAGCGATCACAATCGACGGAGATCTTACTCCCTCCAGACTCTGGATGAGGTCGAAATCGCCCAGGCTCTCCCACACGGATTGCTGGATTCTGCCGACTACTCTGAATGGAGTGAGATCGTGCGCTTTCCTCGGATCCGAAAAGTAACCAGCCACACCCAGCTCGAAGGCACGCTGGCGGTACGCTGCCGGATCTTTCTCGCGGAGCCCTGAGTCTGCCAGCTCCTGTCGCATTCTGACAATCTCGGGACTTTGCTGTCGCCGGGCGAATTCCGCCTCGAATTGCCGGCGGTATTCCCTGGTTAGCGGCGCGGGACTTATGAGAGCGAGCCTCGCTGGAGGAATCAGGTGTGGATTCCTCCGCTGCTCCACTGTATAGAGGAGCGCGAGCAACGCGCCCCACGAGTATCCGACGATCGAGAGTGGCTCGAGGCCGAATTCCGCGGCGACGGCGCCGAGGTCTTCGACGTGGGCCTGCCAGGTGACTGGAACTCGCGCGTCGGATCTGGAGCGCCCACCACCGCGCTGATCATAAAAAAGCAGATCGTAGCGCTCGCCCAGGTGCAGCATCTGGGGCAGCATGTAACAGTGGTCGGCGCCGGGGCCTCCGTGGAGGAGAAGCAGCCTTCTTGCCCCGGGCTGCCCGTATCTCGCCCAGTAGAGAGGCGATGTCGTGTTAGTGGTGAATCCTTCCTCGCGCGGCGGGGGAACCGGTTTGGGCATAAGCGGGAAGGGGGAAGCGGGAGGCGGGAAGGGGGAGGCGGGAAGCGGGAAGCGGGAAGCGGAAGCGGGACGAGGGAGCGGCTGCGTCAACGCGCGGTGAAATCCGTCTTCGGGGTGACTGCCCTGCACGTTTCCGCGATCAGCTCGGCGGCGTGATCCAGGTCCTGGATGCTGACGAGCTCGTTCGGTGAATGCATGTATCGGTTTGGAACAGCAACGAGGCCAGTCGCGACGCCCTCGCTCGCGATGTGGATCGCGTCGGCGTCCGTGCTGGTATCCCGGCCGGCTGCGTGGAGAGCAAATGGAATCTTTTTCTGCTCCGCGGTTTTTCGAAGGAGATTGAAGACGACCGGCGAGATTATCGATCCGCGCGTCAGGACCGGCCCTCCGTCTATCGCCGCCTCGCCGTGCTCCTTTTTCTCGACTCCTGGATGGTCGATCGCGAAAGTCACGTCGACTACGATGGCCATCTGCGGACCGATGCACGTTGCGCAAATTCCGGCGCCGCCACCGCGATATCCGATCTCCTCCTGGGTCGTTGCCACCGCGACGACCTTCGCTGAGCCGGGCTTCTCCGAGTATCGGCGCAGGGCTTCGAGTACTACAAATGCGCCAATTCGATCGTCGATCGAGCGCGAGACCAGGCGACCGTTCGGAAATTCCAGCGCCCGCGAATCGATCACACCCGGATCACCGACCGAAATGCTTTCTTCGGCCTCCTTCTTCGTGCGGGCGCCGAAATCCACCCAGAAGTCGACGAACTTTCCGGCTTTCTCCCGCTCCTCCGGCTTGATGAGATGAATCGGCTTCTTGCCGACGACGCCGAAGACGTCGCCCTTCCGGCCAATGAAGCGCAATCTCTGTCCAATCAGAACCTGTGGATCCCACCCACCAATGGGTTGGATGTACGCGTATCCCTGATCGTCGATATAGCTGACGATCACGCCGATCTCGTCGATGTGACCCGCCAGCATGATCGTCGGCGCACCCTTGCCATTCACTTCGGCCAGACTGTTCCCGGCGACGTCGCCCGTGACGGTCGCGAACTTCTTTGCTTGTTCGCGCCATACCCTGGCTGGCGCTGACTCGAACCCGGACGGACCGGGCGTGTCGAGAAGCTTCCTGAGGAACGCGAGAGATTCGGCTGAGATCATCGTCTGGAGTAGGGGCTGAGGTCCGAATATAGCACTCGACCCGCAATCACTGCATAGCGCGCGCGAATGACTCTTGCAATCGACTTGGACCAGCGTTTCCGCGACCCTTCCCGAATCCTTATCTGGATGCGAACCAAATCCAAAGCTTCTTCCCTCCTGTACTTATTTGTCGCGCCGTGCGCGGTGCCTCTCTACGTCGCCGCACAAGCCTCACCCACTTCGGCGCCGATTACAGACATTCGTTACGAGGTGACGTTCACGCGAGCGAACGCGGAGCAGCGCCTTGTATCGTCGACGATGACGTTCACCGTTGGCGGTAGCGAACCCGTCATCCTTTCTCTACCGGCGTGGACACCAGGCGCCTACGAGATCGACAACTTCGCGCGCAACGTCTCGAATTTCGCCGCCGAGGAAACCGGAACGTCTCTGAGCTGGGATAAACTCGACCCCGATACATGGCGCATTCGACCGCGCGCAGCCGGGGAAGTGACGGTGAGATTCGATTATGAGGCCGACAGTCTGGACAACGCCAACACGTGGGCTCGGCCGGATTTTCTGCTCTTCAACGGCACCAATCTCTTTCTTTATCCCGAGGGAAGGGGCTTTGAATTCCCCGCGGCTGTGACGGTAAACACGGAAGCTGGGTGGAAGATTGTCACCGGCATGACGCCGGCCGGCGCGCATCGCTTCTCGGCCTCGAACTATCACGATCTGGTCGACATGCCGTTTTTTGTGGGCCAGTTCGATGTAGACAGCACGGAGATCGCCGATCATTGGGTGCGCTTCGCAACCTACCCTTCCGGCAGCGTGACCGGTGGTCCAAGGATCGCCGTCTGGGAAACGCTCAAGCGCGTGATTCCCGCGGAAGCGCGCGTCTTCGGCGAGGTTCCGTGGGCCAACTACTCCGTAATGCAGATTGCCGATCCCTCGTACGGCGGCGGTTCCGGGCTCGAGCATCAGAGCTCGCACGTGGACATCTACGGACCGGGTTTACTCGGGACGCCGGTAATCATGTCGATTTACGCGCACGAGATCTTCCACTCGTGGAACGTGAAGCGGCTGAGGCCCGCGGACATGTATCCGTATCGCTACGACCAGCCGCAGCCGACGACGTTTCTCTGGGTCAGCGAAGGAATCACGGACTACTACGCCGACCTCGCCGAGGTGCGGGGCGGAGTGATAGACGCGCCTGGATTTTATGCCAACACCGGGGAAAAAATTTCCGAAGTCGCGGCGCTGCCGCCCACCTCGCTCGAGGATGCGTCACTCTCGACCTGGATTCATCCGAGAGATGGCACCGAGTACATCTACTATCCCAAGGGTTCTCTCGCTGGATTTCTGATCGACATCATCGTCCGCGATGCCTCGAACAACCGGCACTCACTCGACGATGTGATGCGCGACCTCTATACAACCGACTACAAGAGCGATCGCGGCTTCACATCGGCCGACTGGTGGAACTCCGTGAGCCGTATGGCGAACGGCAAATCGTTCACGGATTTTTACAATCGCTACATCGATGGCCGCGAGCCATTTCCATACGACGCGGTTCTCCCGCTGGCGGGACTCCGACTCCGGCGCGACACCATCAACGAGCCACGTGTCGGCATCGGCACCATCCAGGATACGAGCGGAGTGCACGTCACCCAGGTAGTGCCGGGCAGCTCCGCGGAGGCGGCGGGGGTCGAAGTCGGCGATGTGCTGCTCACTGTCGGTGGATTCAACGTCGGCGACCCAAGCTGGGCGGAACAGTTCCGCGCGAAATACGGGCACTCCCCCAGCGGATCGCCGCTACCGATCGAGGTGCGAAGGGAGGGCAAGGAGCTGACCCTGTCGGCGCGGCTCAACTTCGTTCCGCGAGTAGAGACGCATGTCGTAGAAGATCCGCGCGCATCCTCGAAGGCGCGACGCGTGCGCGACGGCTTGCTGAAGGGAACGACGTCGCCTTAGTGTTGCTTACCTGAGGATGGCCTTGGCGATCGTCTGGAGCTGCATGTTGGACGTGCCTTCGTAGATCGTTCCGATTTTTGCATCGCGGTAGAACTTCTCCACCGGGTATTCCTTCGTGTAACCGTACCCGCCGAAGAGCTCTATGCAAAGGGACGTCACGCGCTCGCAGACCTGTGAAGAAAAGAGCTTTGCCATCGCGCCCTCTCGGGCAATGTCTTTTCCCGCGTCCTTGAGGCGTGCCGCGTTGTAGACCATGAGGCGCGCGGCCTCGAGATCGGTCGCGGCCTGCGCAATCTGGAACTGGATTCCCTGGAACTGAGACAGCGGCTTGCCGAATTGTTTTCGCTCGTTCAGATAGCCGATGGTCGCGTTGAGAGCTCCGTCTGCGACGCCGATCATCTGCGCACCGATGCCGACGCGGCCTCCGTTCAAGGTGTTGATCGCGATCTTGTAGCCCTGTCCAACAGGTCCGAGGACGTTCGCTTCCGGAACTTCGCAATCGTCGAGCAGTAGCTCCGTAGTGCTCGATGCGCGAATGCCGAGTTTGTCTTCCTTCTTGCCAACTCTGAATCCCTTGAAGTCGCGCTCGATGATGAAGGCGGTGATTCCACGGTAGCCGGCCGAGGGATCAGCGTTCGCAAAGACGACGAAGATCCCTGCCTCGGCGCCGTTGGTTATCCAGAGTTTCTGCCCGTTGAGCAGCCACGTGTCGCCTCGCTTCTCTGCGCGAGTGGCGAGGCCGAACGCGTCGGAGCCGGAACCCGATTCCGAAAGCGCATAGGCGCCGACGACATCAGAAGTGAGCATCGGGAGGTACTTCGACTTTTGCGCATCGTTTCCGTAAGCGGCAATCGGATAGTTGACGAGCGTATTCTGAACGTCACAGACGATCGCGGCCGCGGCGTCGACCCGGCTGATTGCTTCGACGGCGAGCGTCACCATGAACAGCGATCCGCCCGCGCCGCCGTACTGCTCCGGAACCTCGATTCCCATGAGGCCCAGCTCGAAGTATTTGGGCAGGAGCGTCGGGTCGATCTTGCCTGCCTTTTCCATCTCCGTCACGCGCGGACGAACTTCTTCCTCGGCGAATGCGGCGACGGCGTCGCGAAACATGAGCTCTTCTTCGGAAAGAAGCGTGAGGGCTGACCCTCCGGTCTCAGTTTGCATTGGCGGGGATCGTTTCCGCGTGAGCGACGGACGCAGCGTCGGAAGAGGCCGGAGCAAGACCGCGCATCACGGCCGCGCGGCGGCTGCGGTTTTCGCCCGACACGCGTCGCCGCACCGAGCCTCCGAACATTCCGGATCCCAGCACCTGTTGCCTTCGGAGCCAGCGGGATCGAAAACCGGCTCGACCCCAGCCCGGTCGAGCACGACCTCGGCGAGCTTCTCGTGCACTCCAAACGCCGGCGTCACGCTGAAGGAGACACCGTTGTGTGATTGCGCGGCGTTGCCGACCATGCGCGGAATGTCGGCGGTGCTGTGACGCCCGGGAGAGAGCATGTACGGAAAAACGATCACGTCGGTAGCGCCCGCTTCTACGCAGCTCGCGAATCCTTCGCTGATATTTGGATGCGCGATCTCCATGTGGGCGTACCGCACGACGACGCTTGTGCCGGCCATCGTCTGGATCAGGTTTGTCATGCAGCGAAGCATGTCGTTTGCCTCGCGCTTCTGCGATCCGTGATCGACTATCAGGATTCCCTTCATGGCTCAAATCACCAAATGCGCGGACGCAGGTTGGCCGGACGCACCATCGGGTCACCGTCTTTGCAGCCCCATGCCGCCTTGAACTCCGGCATGTTGCTGAGAGGTCCATTCACGCGCCACTTGGCCGGCGGGTGCGGGTCAGCACTCACCAGGTAGCGCTGGTACTCGGGACGATCGAGCTCGCGCCAAACCTGAGCCCAGCCGAGGAAGAAGCGCTGCTCGGGTGTGAAACCGTCGATTACCGGCTGTGGATGGTTCGCCAGCGCCCGCTCCATCGCGGCGTAGGCAATAGTGAGTCCTCCGAAATCTCCGATGTCCTCACCGAGCGTGAGCTTTCCCTGAACGTGTGTGGCAGTGTCCAGAACCGTGTAGGCATCGTACTGTTTCACGATTTTCTGCGCCTCGGCGTCATAGCGCGCGGCGTCCTCCTTCGTCCACCAGTCGCGCAAGTTGCCGGCCTTGTCGTACTGACGGCCCTGGTCGTCGAACGAGTGCGACATCTCGTGTCCGATCACTGCTCCCATCGCCCCATAATTGAGGGCGTCGTCGGCCTTGGGGTCATAGAACGGAGGCTGAAGAATCCCGGCCGGAAACACTATCTCGTTGAGGAGCGGGTTCTCGTAAGCGTTCACCGTCGGCGGCGTCATTCCCCACTCGCTGCGGTCGGTCGGCTTGCCGATCTTGTTGAAGTCGCGAGCCTCTGCCCACTGCTGCGCGGCGCGGCGATTCGCGAAATAATCAGTGTCTTCGATCTGCAACTTCGAGTAGTCGCGCCACTTGTCGGGGTAGCCGATCTTTCGTGTCATTGCGTCGAGCTTGACGAGAGCCTGCTGTTTGGTCTCAGGACCCATCCACGGCAGCTGTTCCACACGGGTGCGCAGCTCGGTCACCAGATTGTCGACGATCGCCACCGCGCGCGCTTTTGCGGCAGGCGTGAACGCGCGCGCAACGTACTGCTGTCCCAGCAGCTCGCCGAGGTTCGCGTCAGTAGCAGAGACGCACCGTTTCCAGCGCGGCAGCATCTCGGTCGCACCGGTGAAAGCCTTCTCGAACTCGAAATTCTCCTTCACGAACGGCGTGCTGAGGGCTGGCGCAGCGCGGTGCACGAGCTCCCAGCGCAGATACGTTTTCCAGTCGGAGATCGGCGTCGATGTCAGCATGCTGTCGACCGCCACAAAAAACTCCGGCTGTCCGACATCGATCTTCTCGACGGGCGGCGCGCCAACCGAAGCGTAGAACACATTCCAGCTGAAGTCGGGCGTGAGCGAATCGACCTGCGCGAGCGTCATGCGGTGATAGTTGTTCACGACGTCGCGGAGCTGGACGGGTGTGCGTGATGCTTTGGCGAACCGCGTTTCCATCGCGAGGACGGTCTGTGCCTCAGTCGCCGCCGTTGCCGGTGCATCGCCAAGTAGCTCGAACATGCGCGTCACGTGATCCACGAATTTGCGGCGCACGCTGACGGATGCCGTATCCGTCTTTGTGTAGTACTCGTTATTGGGCAGGGTCAGTCCGCCCTGATACAGACCCGCGATGGTGTTTGCCGCGTCGCGTGCATCCTGCGCCGAGCCGTCGCCCCACGGCGCGAGTCCGTCAAGTCTCTCGAGCTCGCCGAGTGAGCGTTTCAGATCTTCGCGGGTGTTGATCGCCGCAATCAGGTCGAGATCCTGCTTGAGCGGGGCCGCGCCGCGCCGTTCGATTGCGACGGTATCCATGCATGTCGCGTAATACGCGCCGACTTTCCATTGCTCGCTTCCCGGCTTGTATTGCCCCGACTTCACGTTTCTCGCGCTCGTCTCTAGAATATCGTGCAGCGTCGCCTCGTTTCGGTCGTACAGCTCCTGAAATGCGCCGAACTCGGGATAGGCCGCGGGAATCTTGGCTCGACCTAGCCAGCCGCCATTCGCGAATTCGTAGAAGTCGTCGCAGGCGTTGCAGGTGGTGTCCATATTGGCGCGGTCCAGCGGCGTTTTCTGCACGGGACTCTGTGCGCCGGCTGCAACAGCGAGGGCAAAGGTAAAGACGCCGGCGGACAGTCGACTAGGCAGTGTCATCGGCAAACTCTCGATTGAGGAAGAACGATCGTGGAATCTAGTGCGGAGCTTCGTCGAGTGCCGTTCCCCGGTGCCAGACAGGACGCGCAAGACCGTCGGCCTCTTCGTAAAAGTGGATCTTGCCCGGAGAGTACATCTTGGTGAGGAAAATGATCTGACCTGTATGCATCGAAAAATGCTCAACGACGTGGTACACCGCTGCCATGATCGTGGTGTCGCGGGCCTGGATCACGATCGGACGCTCGAGATCTCGGGGCGTGAGTGCTGCGAGCACCAAATCGGCCCTCGCGAGCACGGCCTCCAGATCGGTCAAGAGCGTTGATCCGTCCGCGCCCTGCTTTTGCCTGAACTCCGCCGACCGGTTGCGACTGACCGATTGAGCCCCGACTCCGCCGAGAATCCATTCGGTGACGTTGCCGGTGAGGTGAACGAGCAGATTGCCGATGCTGTTGCAGCTCTCGTTGGGTCGCGCCCACAGGGCGGCGCGGGGAAGGGCATTGACGCAATGGCGCAGCTTGATTGGATATTCCTTCGTGAGCCAATATCGCGAGCGCGACAGGAATATCTCGTCGGCTGACATCAGGCCGTCCGGGCTTCCACCGCTGAAAGAGTGTCGCGAAAAACCTCGAGCGCGAGCTCGACCTTGCCGAACGGCGCCGAGACCTGCACTCCCTGGACGTGGGGCCGCACTCGCTCGAGCATCTCTCGCGCGATTGCTATCCCCTCAGCGACGCCGTGCTCCTTGGACTTCGTGCTCGCGCCACGCATGCGTTCGATGATCCTGGGCGGTACGACGACGCCTGGGACTTCGTTCGCCAGAAATTCAGCGTTCCGCAGAGACACGAGGGGCCAGATCCCCGCCACGATTGGAATTCGGGTGTGCTCGATTGTGCCAAGGAATTTCTCGAGCTGCTCGACGTCGAACACTGGCTGAGTGATCGCGTACTCCGCACCGGCCTCAACCTTCCACTCGAAGCGCTTGAGCTCCTGCGCCGGATCGAGGGCAGCCGGATTCACTCCGACGCCGACGACAAATTTCGTCGGCACGCCTATGGCGTTGCCGCCGGGATCCAGCCCACGGTTCAACTGGCTGACGAGATTCGTCAATCCGATCGCGTCGATGTCGAACACCGCCGTCGCGTTCGGGTAGGGGCCCATCTTTGGCGGATCGCCAGTGATGAGCAGGATGTTGCGAAGTCCGACCGCAGCGGCGCCGAGTAGATCGCTCAGCATACCCAGGAGATTGCGATCGCGGCAGCAATAGTGCGTGACCGTCTCGATCCCGACCTGTTGCTCGATCAGGACGCTCGTGAGCAGCGCGCCCATCCGACTTTGCGCGCGCGGTCCGTCCGGCACGTTAACGGCATCGACGCCGGCATCGCGTAATTTCGCCGTATCGCCAAGCATCTTCGAAGCGTCGACGCCGCGCGGCGGGACAATTTCGACCGAAGTGACGAATTCACCGCGCGCGATTTTTCCGCCCCATTTGGATCTCTCCACGAGCGGAACCGGGTTGACGCCCGGATCCTCCGGCGGCAGATCGGGATGGCTTTGGCGGCGTTCCTTCATCGGAACGCGCGCCTGGCGCGGTGAAAGCGGCCGCACGCCTTCGACCATCGCTGCGATGTGTTCGGGGGTGGTTCCGCAGCATCCGCCGACGATCTTCGCACCGGCCTGCACGAGATGGTGCGCGTACGTCGCCATGTATTCAGGACTAGCCATGTACATGCTGCGTCCACTCACGTCGCGCGGCATTCCGGCGTTGGGCTGCGCACTCAGCTTACGGCGCGTCACCAGTGCGATCTTCTCGATCGCGTCGAGAATGATCTGCGGTCCGACCGAACAGTTGAGTCCGATCACGTCGGCGCCAAAGGCGTCGAGCGATTGCGCGAGATCCTCGACCGTCACGCCATAAGGAGTGTGGCAATCAGACCCGACGGTCATCTGCGCGATCACCGGAATCCTGGGATCGACTTCGCGCGCCGCAGCAATTGCCTGCTCGATCTCGTTGAGGTCAGCGAAGGTCTCGAGGATGAATACGTCGCAGCCCCCATCCTTGAGCGACTGCAGCTGCTCGCGAAATGCTGCGCGCGCTTCGTCCAGACTCGTAGGGCCCAGTGGCTCGAGTCGGACGCCGAGCGGACCGACGGCGCCCGCGACGAGCAGATCGTCCTCGGCGACGTCGCGCGCGAGTTTCGCCGCGGCGCGATTGATGTCTCCGACCTGTGCCTCGAGCCCATACTGCGAAAGCTTGAACCGGTTCGCGCCGAAGGTGTTCGTCTCCAGAACTTCAGCGCCTGCTTTTCTGTACGCCTTGTGAACGTCGCGCACCAGATCCGGCGCGCGCAGATTGAGCTCGTCGTAGCACTGGTTGATGAACACGCCCTTGTTGTAAAGCTGCGTGCCCATCGCGCCATCGAAGACGATGACCTGGAGCGGATCCAGCAGTCGCGAGATCAGTAAATTCTCAGGCAACTGCTGCCTCCGCTTCGGAGGATGCGGCGCCCGCGGAACCGCGAACCGCGTAGTATTTCGCCTCCGGATGATGGATGATCACCGCGGCAGTCGATTGCTCTGGCATCAGCTGGAACGCTTCGGTGAGGTCCATACCAAGCGCTTCGCGCGCCGGCAGAAGCCTGAAGACGGTCGCGTGGTCGTCCAGGTCAGGGCACGCCCCGTAACCCCACGAGTATCGTTTCCCGCTCGGCACTCCCAGCTCTTTGCGAATTCTTCGATGCGCCCACTCGGCGACTGCTTCCGCGGTCTCGACGGAAAGGCCGTGGGAGTAGAACGCTTCCGTGTACTCGTTCTTTGACTGGAGCTCCTCGAATCGTTTCGTAGCCTCGTTGCCAACGGTGACGATCTGGAGTGGAACGACGTCGACGTCTCCCGACTCCACGCTCCTGATGTAGTCGGCGAGGCACAGACGCTCGCGTCCGACCATCCGCGGGAAATGAAAGCGCGCGATCTCGCGGAGGGATGCGCCATCGCTCGAGTACGCGGCTGGATCGTACACGATGACGTCATTCCCCTGAGATTGCGCGGGAAAATAACCGTACACGACCTCTGGTTTGATCCAGCGACTTTTCTTCGCGTCGTTCTTGAGACGCTTGAGCGCGGGCTCGAACTCGTTCTTCACGGTGGCCTTGTACTGATCTCCCGATCCACGGGCACCCCATTGCAGGCGATACAGCTCGTCGAGATCGAGCAGCTCGAACACTTCGTCGAGCGGAATGTCGCGCAGCACTCGCGTTCCCCAGAACGGAGGTGACGGTATCGGATTGTTCGCCGCAACGTCGCTGCGCTCTCCGCCTGCGTCGCCAACGGCAATGTCTTTTCCTACGACGGTACGCAGAAAAACGTCCTTCCGGGCGTCATCGAGATTCTTGACGACGAATGGCTGGCGCTTATGGGGATTCTGCAGGACGTCCATGGTCTCGAGGCCCTCGAACGCATCCTTGCAATAGAAAACGCCAGAGTCGTACGCCCGCTCGCCCTCGACGAATAGCGCGCGACGTCCAAAGCGGCGGTTAATGGCTGCTCCGCCAATAAGAACGGGGATCTGCATTCCTCGCTTGTCGAGCTCCTGCACGCATAACGGCATCTGCTTCGAGGTCGAAACCAGCAACGCGCTCAGCCCAATCGCGTCGGCGCCGACTTCTACAGCCTTGTCGAGAATCGTGTTGACCGGAACCTGCTTGCCGAGATCGAACACCGTGTAGCCATTGTTCGAGAGAATCGTGTTGACCAGCGATTTGCCGATGTCGTGCACGTCGCCGTACACCGTCGCGAGCACGACTTTCCCTTTGGTGAAGCCCTCAGCTTTTTCCAGGAATTGCTCGAGGTGTTTCACCGCTTTCTTCATGACTTCGGCGGACTGCAGCACGAACGGCAGAATCAGCTCACCCGCGCCGAACTTGTCGCCGACCTCTTTCATGGCTGGCAGCAGCACATCATTCAGGACGCGAACAGGATTCTTGCGGACGCCAGCGGCATCGAGCTGTTCTTCTATGCCTTCTTTCTTCCGGTGCAGGATCATCCAGTGGATCTTCTGCTCCGCCGTCATGCCGGCTGTCGGATCTTCTTTCTCGACCTGCGCCGTTGTGCCCGCCCCAGAAGCGTTCGAGAAGTACTCGATGAATCTCTGCAAGGCGTCGGGACGCTTGTTGAATACGAGATCGTCCGCCATCTCGCGTTCCGCCGCGGAGATCTCGGCGTACGGTCTGATGTGCGCAGGATTTACGATGGCGGCGTCGAGGCCTGCCTGCACGCAATGGTGGAGAAAGACTGAATTGAGAACCGCGCGCGTTTCTGGCGTGAGCCCAAAGCTCACGTTGGAGACGCCGAGTATCGTCGAGACACCTGGCAGCTCGCGTTTGATGAGGCGAATTCCCTCGACTGTTTCCTTCCCGGAGTCGATCCACTCCGCGTCCCCGGTCGCGAGCGTGAAAGTAAGCGCGTCGTAAATGAGATCCTCGGGTGACAATCCGTACTCGCCAACGACGATGTCGTAGATCTTTCGTGCGACCTCGAGCTTCCGCTCGCGCGTCTTCGCCATTCCGATCTCGTCGATGGTGAGCGCGATTACGGCGGCGCCGTGCTTCTTCACGAGAGGCACGACTGCGTCGATGCGCTTGCGACCGTTCTCCATGTTGATGGAGTTGACGATACCCCGTCCCGGAATGTGCTCGAGCGCGGCCTCGATGACGTTCGCTTCGGTCGAATCGATGACGAGAGGCGTCTCCACGCTCATCGACAGAAGCTTGACGACCTTCGACATCTGCTCCGCCTCGTCCGCGCGCTCGGTGAGCGCAACGCAGACGTCCAGCACATGCGCGCCTGAGTCGACCTGGTTGCGCGCGACTTCGAGGATTCCTTCGTAGTCGTCAGCCAGGAGCAGGCGCTTCACCTTGCGCGAGCCCTGCGCGTTGACACGCTCACCCACGAGCAGTGGCGGCGGATCCTGATGCAGCGTGATGGCGCGCATTGCCGAACTGACGCGCGGAACGTGCTGCACGTTGTGTGGCGCGTCAGGTGCGCGCTGACGCTCGGCATCGCGAACGGCGCTCACTATCGCGGAGAGATGCGCCGGCGTCGTTCCGCAGCATCCGCCCACGATGCGGACTCCGAAGTCTTTCACGAACTCTGAGAGCGCGCTCGCCATCGGCGCCGGCTCGAGCGGGTAGACGGCTTCTCCGACGCCCGTGTTCAGAGGGAGCCCGGCATTCGGAATCACCGAAAGCGGCAACGTCGCGTGCTCGGAGAGATATCTCACAGGCTCGCGCATGTGCTCGGGACCCGTGGAACAATTAAGCCCGATCACGTCGACCTTGAGCGCTTCGAGAGTCGTCATCGCGCTGGCGATGTCAGTGCCGAGCAGCATGCGTCCACTGACGTCCAGTGTCACTTGCGTCTGAATCGGAATTCGCCGACCGAGCTCGCCGAACAATCGCTCGATTCCAGCGACCGCCGCTTTTACCTCGAGGATATCCTGCGACGTCTCGATGAGAAGGAGATCGACCCCGCCCTCGACGAGATATTTTGCCTGCTCGTAGTAATTATCGGCGAGCTCGTCGTAGGTGATTTTCGACAGAACCGGATCGGAGCTCGATGGAAGCATTCCGGTCGGGCCCATTGAGGCTGCCACGAAGCGTGGTCTATCGGGCGTGCTGTATTTGTCCGCGGCTTCCCGGGCAAGACGAGCGGCAGAGACGTTGATGTCGCGAACCTTGTCTCCGAGCCCCCACTCGTGCAGCCGGCGCGGTGTCGACTGGAACGTGCACGTCTCCACGACGTCGCAGCCGACCTCGAGAAATGACTCGTGGATTGCCGAGATGACGTCCGGACGAGTGAGAACGAGATTGTCGTTGCAACCCTCGAGCGATTTGCCACCGAAATCCGCGGCGCTCAGGTTGTAGCGCTGGATGTTCGTCCCCATCGCGCCGTCGTAGACCAGCACTCGGCGGTTCAGCTCGTCAAGGTATCGCGATTGGGTGCGTGGTTCGGTCATCTATGATTGCTCGGTCTCCCACAAGCGGGAGCTTAACGAAGTTCATCGCCTGATCGCCTCGCTAAGCGCAAACAAAAAAGCCCGCGCATGGGCGCCGGGCGAGCGCTTTAGCGATTTGTTTAACGTGGCCGCAAGTTGCTTTAAATCGCCACGGGTTCAATTGTGCCTGGCCCTTCCACTATAGTAGCGAGTGCTCAGCTTTCGGGCAAGGCGACTCGGAGTCTCAGAACTCCAGGTGGAGTTCGTCGGCTACGTCGTCGGGGATCGAGCGTCCTGTCGTGCGGGAGCGGTTGTCGAATGATTTCACGAGTGCCACGAGTCTGTGACGCTCGAGCGGCAGCACGAGACGGGCGAGTGTCGCACGCTGGAGTTTCGGCGGAAGAACTGGCTGGTGGCTGTGCGATGACGCGTAGACGATGAGTGCGCCACCCGGTGTCAGCGGAAGGGTCGCGGCGATACCGGCGTCGTCGAGCGCTTCGGCAGAGACTACTGCGAGAGCTGCTGCGTCTCCGGCGGTCGTCGCCGCTGCTTCGGGGACAGTGGTCGCGAAAGAAACGCTGTGACCGAATCCGACCAGAGTCTGCCCCAATCCCTCGAGGAGCGCGACGTCACTGCCCACCAGAATCACTTTGGCCAACTGCCGATCTCCGCGAGAAAGAAAATCGATGTTAACGGGATGGGGCTCTCACATCAATGTGAACAGCAGCCACTCGATTATGTCGAGTAGGAAGTACGCCACGATTGGAGTAAAATCGAACGCTCCCATCGTCGGCACGATGCGCCTGAGGGGTGTGAGTATCGGCTCGCTGAGCGCGTAGCTCCATCGGACCCAACCGGAGTAGGGTGAAATCGGGAACCACGAGCTGAGCACTCGGACAATCAGCGCGACCTTGAGGACCGTGAAGGTCCAGCTTACGAGCAGATGGAAAATTCCGGCGGACCCTTCCTGCGACGCGACAATCGAGCGAATCACCTCGAGCTTTATGAAGTCCACGAGGGTGAGCAGAAGAATTCCGCCGATTACGATTATCGCGAGCGCCCAGAGCGGTGCGGAGGCCGGGGTGCCGCCAGCGCGGACCACTTTTCTCTCTATTGGTGAGATGAAAGGGTCGATGGTGGATCGACAAAACCGGGCGACTGCGTTGAATGGACTGATCTTTCTCGTGCGCACGGCCCAGTCGAGAACGCAGATCGCGCCAAAGACCACCGCGATGGAAAAGAGCGCGGTGCGCAGCAACTGGCTCGCTGCGTCCGCGCCCGCCAGAAAAGTTTCCATCTACGGCAGCGTGGGTTTCATGTGCAGCTCCTTCACCAGGAAGGCGAACCTGTCAGCTGCTTCGTCGATCTGCTTGCTGGTCGGCTTGCCGGCGCCGTGTCCAGCCTTTGTCTCGATGCGAACGAGAATCGGGTTGGGGCAAGCCTGATCGGCCTGCATGGTCGCCACGAACTTGAAAGTGTGTCCGGGCACGACGCGATCGTCATGGTCCGCAGTAAACGCCAGCGTCGGGGGATAGCATGTGCCCGGCTTGATGTTTTGGAGCGGCGAATATGCTCGCAGAACTTTGTACTGCGCGGGGTCGTCTGACGACCCATAATCGGAAGTCCACGCCCATCCGATCGTGAACTTCTGGAACCGAAGCATGTCCATCACTCCGACCTCAGGCAGCGTCGCGCCGAACAGATCGGGACGCTGGGTCATCACCGCGCCTATGAGCAAGCCTCCGTTCGAGCCGCCCCGGATCGCGAGCTTTGGCGTGGACGTGTATTTCTGACTGATCAGATACTGCGCGGCAGCAATGAAATCGTCGAAGACATTCTGCTTTTTCGAAAGCATTCCGGCTTCGTGCCATTCTTTTCCGTACTCACCGCCGCCGCGGATGTTGGCTAGTGCGTAAATGCCGCCCATCTCGAGCCACGCAGCGTTGGCAGCAGAGAACGCGGGAGTCTCGGAGATGTTGAATCCGCCGTAAGCGTAGAGCAGCGTCGGATTGTTGCCGTCCAGTACCAGGCCCTTCTTTGCGGTGATGAACATAGGGACGCGCGTTCCGTCCTTGCTCGTGTAGAACACCTGGCGCGTCTCGTACTTGCTCGCGTCGAACGCGACCTTGGGCTCGCGGAACAGCTCGTTGCGCCGAGAGTCGACGTCATAGCGGTACGTCGTCGCGGGGTTGAGGAACGAGGTGAAGCTGTAGAACAACTCGTCGTCGCCCTGCTTTCCGTTGATCTCCGTGACTGTGCCGATGCCCGGAAGCGGCAGCTCCCCACGTAATGTGAATCCGCCGCCGGTGACCTGACCTCCCCTGGAGATGAGGGGCGCGGTGCTGGTGTCGTCGTAGACTGTCGCCGGATTCCGCTGCTGTTCCTGTGGACGCGGACGGACCTCGCGGTAATCGCGATTCCCCCCGCCAAAGAACCGAATGCTCGAATGCGCGTCCTGCAGATAGTTGCCAACGACCTCATCGCCCGCCATCGTCGCGCTCACGAGCGCGTCCTTGCTCTCCCCCACGATCGTGTTCCATCGCTCCTCGCGCGGATTGTCGATGCTGATTGCGACGATTCGGCCGCGGGGAGCGTTGCGATCCGTACGCACGTAGAAAATCGTCCCCCTGTTTCCCACGAATTCATACTCGGCGTTGGGGTTGTCGATGAGCCGCACGAGCGGGTTGTCGATCTTAGGCTTACCTGGATTGTCGAGGTCGATGAAGTAGAGTCGCGTCCGTACGTCAGTGCCCTGGAACACAGTGATGATGACGTATTGGCCATCGTCGGTGACGTTCGCGTTGAAAATCCAGTCGGGCTGGTCGGGCCGGTCATAGACCAGCCCGTCACGCGACTGAGGCTGACCAAGGCGATGGTAGTAGACCTTCTGATACCGGTTGACGTTGGTCATCACGTTGCCGGACTTCGGCTCGTCGTAGCGCGAGTAGAAGAAGCCCTTGTTGTCGTGTGTCCACGAGAGTCCGGAGAATTTCACCCACTTGAGAACGTCGCCTAGATCACGCGCGTTATTGACGTCGCGGACGTGGACCTCCTGCCAATCGGAGCCGCTGGTCGAGAGACTGTAGGCGAGATAATGCCCGTCGTCTGACGCGGCCTGACCGGAAACGGCGACCGTCCCATCGGCGGAGAGCACATTCGGATCGAGAAGCACTCGCGCGGGCGAATTCAGGCCGTCCTGCACGTAGAGAACGCTTTGGTTCTGTAGCCCGGTGTTCTCCCAGTAGAAGTAACGGCCGCCTTCCTTGAACGGCGCGCCATAACGCGGATAATCCCAGAGCCGCGTCAGCCGGTACTTGATTGCGGCTCTCTGCGGTATCTCGGCGAGGAAACTCTGCGAGAGCTTGTTCTCCGCCTCTACCCACGATTTTGTCGCCGGCGCGTCGGTATCTTCGAGCCAGCGGTAGGGATCTGCGACGCTGTCGCCGTGGTAGACGTCCACCTGAGTGCCGCGTGAAGCCGCCGGATACGCCAGCGGCGCAGTCCGAGTCTGCCCCGCGGCTGTGCCCGCTACGATGGTGAGCAAGGACAGGGACGAGCGCAAACGAATGCCATGCATATTGAGGGACCCGCGATTGTAGTGATTATGATGTACTGCAATCTACGACTCCGCGCCGGTTAGGTTCCACTGGCGATGAATCCTTCGAAAGGACGGTGAGCTGAATGACGAAAGTCGGACAGGGCGCGAACGAGGACAGAGCATACTGGCTGATCAAGTCGGAGCCGGGCACGTTCTCCTTCGAGGATCTCTGGAGATCGCCAGGACGCACCAGCCACTGGGACGGAGTGAGGAACTTCCAGGCTCGCAACTATCTGCGCGACGAGATGAAGACAGGCGATCTCGTCTTCTTCTACCATTCGGGCGCCGATCCCGGAATCGTGGGAATCGCCGAGGTCGTGCGCGAAGGGTATCCCGACTCAACGGCGCTGGATCCCAAGGACTCGCACTACGATCCGAAGAGCACGAAGGACAAGCCGACCTGGTTCATGGTCGACGTGCACGCAATCGAGCGCTTCCCCCGGCCGATCTCGCTCAGTGAGCTGCGCGCCAGGCCGGAGCTCGAGGGAATGGGTCTCCTCAAGAAGGGAAACCGGCTGTCGGTTCAGAAGGTTGGCGCCGCGGAATGGAACGCCGTGGTAGCGATGGCCAAGAAGACGGAGGGAGGGGACTGAAGCTGATGCGTCTTGAGGGGAAGTACGGTGTTACCTGCCGGCCTGCTCGTTCTTCCCTCTCCTATGACGCCCGCCCACACACTCATTATAGCCACAGAAACGAATCGACTCCCCGCAGCAGATACATCCGGCGTGGAGCGGCGCGCGGGGTAGCAGATGAATGCTCCCGTCAAGGTCCTCGTGGCGGGGATACCCGCGGAAACGGTCCGCGAGATCGGTCTCAGGCTGCGCGACATCACCATATCGGAGTTCGACAACGCGCAGCAAATGGGTCGTGCAGCCGCGCGCGGTGAAGCTCGGCTCGTCATCCTCAGCGACTCCTTTCCCACCGAAGATGCGATCTACGTAGCGCGCCGCGCGAAAGACGCGAGCGACGACATGCAGGTTGCGTACTGCATCTCGATGCAGCAGGCGGAAAACGCGCTTCGAGCGTTGAAGGATGTACACGTCGACCGGTTTTTCCTCAGTCCCGTCGACATGGACGAAATGCTGCACGAGCTCGCAAAAATTTGCGGGGTCGAAGTCGTGGCGCCTGACGCCACTCACGGGGCGCACATCGCCGCCGCACTCTCAGAGGCCTGGGATCGCGCCCGCCAGCCGACCTTCGAAAAAATCGACAAGCTCGATGACGCCGCGATCGCGCTTCTCGAGAACGCGCTCACCCGCGAGCTCCAGACCGCCGCTGCCCGCGACACCCAGGCCGTTGGCGAAGTCGCGGCTCGATTCGGATTTCAGAGTGCAGCGAGCATCGCAAAGGACATCGCGGACAAATTTGCCGGAGAAGAGCTCACGCCCGCTAATGGTCTGGCGGTGTCGGAACAGCTCCTCTCGCTCCGACAAAGTCTGATGGGCTCGCTGCCGATGCCACGGACTCCAACTGCCGGCTCGCCCCGCGTCGCCTCGACGACCTCCACAGCCGAGAAAGCCTTCGAGGACTCGAAGTTCGCCGGCCGCAGCATACTGGTGGTAGACGACGAGCCGATGATTTCACGCGGTCTCAACTCACTCCTGGCGCGTCGCGGTCTCACGGTCACCACGCTCAACGATCCACTTCGATTCTGGAGCGTGCTGGACGAGTCAAAGCCGAACCTCGTCCTGCTCGACCTCGAGATGCCCGGAATCAGCGGCACAGAGCTCTGTCGGGTCGTAAGAAACGATCGTCGCTGGAGCGCTCTGCCCGTGATCTTTCTGACCGGCCACACCGACCAGGCCAGTGTGAGGCGAATATTTGCCGCCGGCGCCGACGACTATGTCGGCAAGCCGTTCGTGCCTGCGGAGCTCACAATGCGGATCGAGAGCAGGCTCACGGGACAAAAGGCGCGACGTACACCGCTGGAAACCGATCCGCTCACGGGCCTTGCCACCGGTGGCAAGGCGACGGAGCTCATCGAACGGTTCCTCCGACTCGCGCGCAGAAAATCGGATCCATACTCGATCGCCGTGCTGCAGGTCGACGACTTCGCCGGAATCGCGTCGACCTTTGGGCGCGCGGCTGGTGAAGCGGTTCTTCGCTCCATCGGAGAGCTGTTGCCGAAATCCTTCCGCGGAGAGGATGTCGCTGGCTGGTGGGGCGGCGCGGATTTCACCATTGGCATGTACGGAAGCCCCAAGGAACAGTCTGCCATCAAGCTCGGTCAGATCTGCGCCAAGGTCGCCGCACAGAATTTTCTGACCGACGACGGCCGTCAAGTTCACGTGTCGTGCACGGCTGGTATAGCGCAATATCAGACGAACGGAGACACCGTCGCTGCCCTCTGGGACCAGGCCCTGAAAGCGCTCCAGGTCGTGCGTTCCAGCGGCGGAACGTCCAAAGTCGGAATCGCCGGCATCAATCTGAGTGGATCGCTCACGCGTAGAGTCGACGTCGCCATCATCGACGATGATGGCGCATTGGTCTCCCTGCTCCAGCACGCCATGGAGAGCAGAAGCTTGCGCGTGGCGGCTTTCGCGGACGGTGAGACTGCGGTCGCCGCCCTCACCGGGAATCCTCCCGAGATTCAGGCGTCGGTCATTCTTCTCGACGTGGACCTGCCGGCGTTGAACGGGCTGGATGTGCTGCGCCGCCTCAAGGCAGGCGAAGTCACAAGGCTAAGCAGCGTCGTGATGCTCACCGCACGAACCGGTGAGCGCGACATTCTCAACGCGCTCGAGCTCGGTGCCGTCGACCACATCGCGAAGCCCTTCAGCGTTCCGGTGCTGATGCACAAGGTACGAACAGTTCTCAAACAGGTTCAGACGTGGTAAGCAAACACCTGCTCGACATCGTCATGCTGATCGAGATCGGGCTGCTCGTCCTCGCCATCGCTCTCTTCTTCTTACACGGCTTCTGGCTTTACGTCCACGAGAGGTGGCTGCTCGAGCGCACCACCGCGGCGCGCGAAAGCCTGGCCCGTCTCGTCACGAGCGGCTTCATCAACATCGAGGACACCAACTCACTCAAAGAGCTGCCGCACGCCGCACAGGTGATCGCGTTTCTCGAAATCTCGCGCAATCTGAGCGGAGCCGGGAAAGAGAGACTGCGTTTCATTGCAGCGCGGGTGGGACTCGTGGACCGCGCGCGCAAACTGTGCGAGAGCGCGAGGTGGACTCGACGACTGCGCGGCGCGAGGATTCTCTCTCGACTGGACGTTCCCGACCCTCTAGTCGAGAAGCTGCTCGGCGATCCGCATCCGGCGCTTCGCGCGCAAGCCGCGGAATGGGCGGCAGCCCAACCGTCGCCGTCGGTGATTTCGGCAATGTTGGTGCTGCTGGCTGACCCTGCGACCCAGGCCCGGTTCGCGGTCCAGAACGCGCTCCTTCGGATGGGTGGAGTGGTGGCGGGTCCGCTCGCTGAATTTCTGGAGACACATTCGGGCCGCGCCGTCGAAGCCGGATTGCGCGTCGCCGAGTCGCTCGCCGAGGTGAGCTTCTGTCCTGCGGCGCTGACGCTTTCGAGAAATGAAGACGCTGGAATCCGGGAGGCCGCCGCGCGACTGCTCGGAGCAATCGGAGGAGCGCCCGTGGCCGAGCGCCTGACGGAGCTGCTGCGAGACGAAGACTCCAAGGTGAGAGCCGCCGCCGCATTCTCGCTCGGCAGAATGCAGTACTGGCAGTCTGCGTCCCAGATCGCGGAATGTCTGCGTGATCCGAAGTGGCGGGTTCGCAGGGACGCGGGTCTCGCGCTGCGCGCGATCGGAGCTCCGGGCCAGTTATTCCTGCGCCGCGCACTCAAGGGCGACGACCGCTTCGCAGCTGACATGGCCCAGCAGGTTCTGGATCTTCCAATGACGGCGGCTGGATGAACGAGATTTTCGGACCCGTCTTTCACCAGATCCTGGTCGTGGGCCAGATCGCCGTGCTTATCTATTTTCTCGGCGTCAATGTCTGGTATCTCGTGCTGCTCGTCAGCTCGCTGCTCGAGCTACGTCGTCACATGCTGCTCATTGCCGACGAGAGCCGGCACCTGCTTCTGAGCTCGACGCTCTCTCCGACGATCTCGATTCTGGCGCCGGCGTTCAACGAGGAGGCGACAATCGAGACGAGCCTGCGCGCGCTCCTGGCGCTCCAGTACCCGAGTCTCGAGGTGATCGTGATTAGCGACGGCTCGAGGGATCGCACGATGGATGTCCTCACCAGGAAGTTCGATCTCGTGCCCGTGAAGACCATCTACGAGCAGCGGATCAAAACGAAACCCGTGCGGACACTGTATCGCTCATCCGCGTACCCCGCGCTGGTCGTCGTGGACAAGGACAACGGGGGCAAAGCCGACGCGCTCAATGTCGGACTGAGCTTCGCGCGCGGCGAGCTTGTTTGCGCGATGGACGCCGACACGCTGATCGAGGCCGACGGTCTCCAGCGCATGGTTCGCCCATTTCTCTACCGAACTGAGGTCGTCGCGACCGGCGGCACGATCAGAGTCGTCAATGGATCGGAAGTGAAGCATGGTCGCGTGTTCAAGGCGGCGGTGCCGGGCAGAATGCTGGCAGGAGTGCAGGTTGTGGAGTATCTGCGCGCATTTCTCTTCGGCAGGCTCGGGTGGAACCGACTGGGCGGCAACATCATCATCTCCGGTGCGTTTGGTTTGTTCCAGCGGGAAGCGGTGCTCAGCGCGGGTGGATATTTGCACGACACCGTGGGTGAAGACATGGAGCTCGTGCTTCGTCTGAAGAGACTCTCGTACGAGCGTGGCGGAGCTGGCAAGATCGCGTTTGTGCCCGATCCCGTGGCCTGGACCGAAGTTCCTGAATCAGTCGGTGTGCTCGGCAGGCAGCGCGACAGATGGCACCGCGGATTGGCGGACGTCCTCTGGCGTCACCGCGGGATGTTGTTCAATCCGCGCTATGGAATCACCGGCGTCTTCGTCTTTCCTTACTACATGTTCGTCGAGCTTCTCTCGCCTGTGATCGAGGTCGTGGGTCTCGTGAGCCTCGCCATCGGACTGATCACGGGCGCGGTCGACTGGCGGTTCGCCGGGCTGTTCTATCTAACTGCCTACGGCCTCGGAACCGCTTTGACTGCGTTCACACTGATTCTCGAGGACGTGAGCTTCCATCGTTATGCGACGTTCCGTGATCGCGCTCTTCTCTTCTGGTGGGCACTTGTCGAGAACCTCGGCTATCGGCAGCTGAATGTGTATTGGCGTCTGCGCGGACTCTGGAAATTTTTGCGCGGACGGAAGGACTGGGGCAAGATGGAGCGCAAAGGCTTCCATCCTGTTCCGGCCTCAGAGCCAAGCCCATTATAGCGGCGACTTGATCGCTGGAGAGATTGCTGCCAATCTCTCTGGCGATGAAACTCCTCGGATTCCGCGCCCGCTCCGCTGCCATCTTCACCGCGTGCATTAGCGCGCTAAGTCTGGCGTGCGCGTCTTCGCGGCAACCGTCCATCGAGCTGAGCTCGAGTGATTTTGACCTCGATCCTTTGGTCGGCGTGTGGCGCGGTAGCTACAACAGCAGCCAGACGGGACGAACCGGCACGATTGCATTCACGCTAAGGGCGGGGGAGGGCAGCGCATCGGGTAACGTGGTGATGATCCCGCGCCCCGACTCTCTCTTGACTGAAGAAGAACGCGAGACGCTGAGCAATCTCGGGACGCAGAATCCATCCGTTATCAAGATTCATTTCGTCAGAAAGGAGGGTGGGAGTCTTAGCGGGACGCTTGACCCCTACCGGGATCCTGACTGCGATTGTCCGGTGACAACGACTTTTCAGGGCGCGTTTGTCGACGCGCGGACAATCGAAGGCACATTCACGACGATCCCATCGACTCCCGGACGGAGCGTCACGGGCGGAAAATGGAAAGTCGCTCGCGTGAGGCGACTGTGAGCTGACCGCTATCTCCGTACTCGCACGAGAGCCACCATGTTCAAACCGCTCTCGGCAAGAACAAGATTTCCTTCTTTTGTCGGCATCATGTTGCGCACGACACCGCCGCCGCCCGGAATCTTCCACGTCTGGAACGTCTGGGTTTTTGGATCGAAGCGAACCAATGCGTTCGGCTTCGTAGCACTTTCGACGTACCAAATCACGCCGTTGGTGAAAGTGATGGCATAGGGCCGCGACTGGGGGCCGCTCGGTGACGGCCACTCTGTGGCTTTGCCAGTGCTCGGATCGAAGCGCCCCAAATAGCCGCGCGAGTAGTCCGAATACCACAGCACGTCGTTGTCGTCAATAGCAACACGTCGCGGCCGCGTCGCCTCATTTGGCAGTGTGTACTCGTGGATGTCCATTGTGTTTGGATCGATGCTCGCGATCTTGTTGGCGCCAAACTCGACGAAAAATGGTACGCCGTTCGAGCTGACCACCATCCCGTATGGATTCGATCTGGGCGTCGGCGATGAGACGACCTTCACGGCACCCGTCATCGGATCAAGCCGGCCAACCATGTTGGCGCCCTGCACCGTGAACCACAGCGTTCCTTTCTGATCGAAAATCGGCGTGTGCGGATCGCGCGCACCCGCAGGAAGCGGATACTCCGTGATGTGGCCGGTCCCGGGATCGAGCTTTCCGATGTAGCCCTTGGAATTCGCCGTGAACCAGATGTTGCGCTCCTTGTCGGCGACGAGTCCATGCGGGCCCGAACCCGGCGTCGACAGGGGATACTCTCTGATCTTCCCGGTTCTGGTATCCACCCGGCCGAGCTTGTTCGCGAACATGCCGGTGTACCAGAGCGCACCGTCGGGAGTCGCAAGAGGGTCGTGCGGCCTCGACCCTTTGGTCGGAAGCGACCATTCCTTGAATTCGACCGATGCCGGTCCGGGAATCAGCACGGGAACGGGCTTGACCTTCTCCGGGAAGTACGTTGCGAGGTAAGTCGCCACGAGCTCGGACTGCTCCTTTGGCAAGTCGACCATCGTGCGGAACACCTGCTGCCATTCTGCTCGCGTGTAGCCGTCGTTAGTGATCATTCCGAGTCCATGGCACTGCGAGCAGACGCTCTGGACGACTTCCTTACCGGGACCCTCCGGCAGGCTTACCTCTACTCGCGTCCTTCCCTGCGACAAAGCCGGCGAAGGGACGACGGAAAACAGCGGGATCGAAATGAATGAGAGAGTGATGTGAAGCTTGGGCATCGGTAGCCTCCGGCCGGAATCCTAATCCTCTCGATCGTCGTGACCTGCAATTTCCAGATGGAACCGGTGCAGGAATCGGTGCAGAGCCGGCGCCAGCAACACGCCTACCATGGTAATGAAAGTCACGCCGCTGAAGAGAGCGTAGAAGCCCGCGAAGACGTGCAGATGGCCCACCCGCGCTGTGCTCAGAGCAGTCGGGTCCGGCGGTGGTCCCTCACCGGACAGAATCATCGCCGCGTAGTAAAAGGACTCGAGCCAGCTCAAGCCGCCGAATGAGTGGTAGCCGGCCATCCCGATGAACAGACCTCCGCCGATTACAGACGCCGCAATGGTGAAGTTTCGGACCATCTTGCGGATGAAATGCCTCCGCGGAGGCATTGCCATCATTCCTTCGGAACTAGCCGCCATCCCGACCACCCTTCTCGTGAACGCCATCCTGCTCCTGGTCTCGTCCCGACAGTATTTGACCGCTACGCCGACGAGCGCGCAAGACCGAGCGTGATTCTCACCCGCACCGTCGTTGCGCTAAATTCCATCCAGTCAACTGGAGACCAGAATGCCGAAGACCGGTACATCTGCCGCGCCCGCCAAAAAGAACACTTCCAAATCGCCACCTTCTCCCGCGCCGGCCGCGTCGCCGCCTCCGACCGGTAGCGCACTCGAGATAAGGGACACCCGCACCAACAAAAGCCTCACGGTACCGATAGCCGATCACGCGATCCGAGCTGTCGATCTCAAAAAGCTGAAGACCACCGAGTCGGATGATCCGGGTCTTATGAGCTACGATCCGGCGTTCCTCAACACCGCATCCTGTCGGAGCGCCATCACTTTCATAGATGGAGAAAAGGGAATACTGCGGTATCGCGGATATCCAATAGAGCAGCTCGCCGAGAACGCGACTTTTCTCGAGGTCGCTTGGCTGCTTCGGCATGGGGAGCTCCCGAACCAGCAGGAGTACGATCAGTTCGTGCACGACATCACGTTCCACACCTACGTGCACGAGAACATGCGCAAGTTCCTCGAGGGGTTCCGCTACGACGCGCATCCGATGGCGATCCTCAATAGCTCGATCGCCGCTCTCGCATCGTTCTATCCTTCGGCGCGAAACATCTTCGACGAGACCGAGCGCAACATCTCGATGATTCGCCTGCTCGCGAAGACTCCGACCATCGCGGCGTTCTCGTATCGTCATGTGAAAGGGTTGCCGTTCGTCTACCCCGACAACCGACTGTCGTACGTCGAGAATTTTCTGTCGATGGTCGCGCGGATGACCGAGTCGAAGTACGAGGCCAACCCGATATTCAGCCGCGCACTCGAGATACTCTTCATTCTCCACGCCGACCATGAGCAGAATTGTTCGGCCAATGCAGTTCGCGCAGTCGGGTCCTCGCACGTCGATCCGTTCTCGGCGGTCTCGGCTGGGGTGGCAGCGCTCTTCGGTCCGCTCCACGGCGGCGCGAACGAGCAGGTGCTGCGCATGATCAGCGAGATAGGGAATGTGAAAAACGTCCCCTCGTTCATCGAAGGGGTGAAGGGCGGCCAGGGCGGACGACTGATGGGATTCGGCCATCGCGTCTATAAGAGCTACGATCCACGCGCCAAGATCGTGAAGAAGCTCGCGGACGAGGTTTTCAAGGTGGTCGGCGTCGACAAGGATCTGGAGATCGCGCTGGAGCTGGAGCGCATTGCGCTGTCTGACGACTACTTCGTCTCGCGCAAGTTGTATCCGAACGTCGATTTCTACACCGGTCTCATCTACCGCTCAATGGCGTTCCCGACCGATTTCTTCACGGTGCTGTTCGCGATCGGACGAATGCCCGGGTGGCTCGCGCAGTGGGAAGAGATGCTGCTCGACAAAGAGCAGAAGATCGCGCGGCCCAGACAGATTTACATCGGCCCCAAGGAAAGACAGTTCAAATCAAAGCTCAGAAAGTGAGTCAGGCGCCGGGCAGTTGAGCCCAGGCCCCTCTCTGCACCGCGATCTTGTTCGACGGGAGACGCGCGAGTGCAGCATCGTAGTGGTAACGACCGCCTCCGGACGCATAGTAAATCTGCGCAACGACGGCACCATAGAAATCACCACCACCGGTCTCGTAGACGATGTGGTTGGGCGCGTAGACCGTGTAGTAGGACGCCGTCCCGTTGGAGCTCAGCGCCCAATAAGCGGGCGTCGGCGAGGTTCCACACGAAGAAAACGCGAGGTTCGCGGCGTTCGCCGACTGGTTGATTATCGTCGCTGACGCTGCGTTTATCGAATCGCGCAGTACAACGGAAACGGCAGGATTGCCCGGAAAGGCGAGCTTTGCGTTACCCGTTAACACGATCACGCGGAAGAAGTAACTCGTGTCAGTCAACGTCAGAGTGCCGCTCGTCACGGACAACACGCCCGTCGTAGAGCTGTAGGAGACGCCCGGACCGCCGGGAACTTTGGCGGTTGGCGTGTAACCCGCAACCGGACAGGTGTTGATGTCCATCGCCGGCTGTGCAGGTGCGTTCGGCGTTGTGCCTCCAGTCACGTTCGCCCCCGCACCGAGCGAAATAGCACCCGTAGCGCTAGCGCTGCCCTTTACCGTCGTGCCGGTTATGTTGATCGCGCCGTTGGCAAAGAGATCGTCAGTCGTATCGACAGTGGCCGGACCGTACGGGCCGTTTCCTGAATCGTAGGAATCGAATAACCCCCCGTTGGCCAGATAGAGATCACCATCGGTGCGCACCCCCTGTCCGAAGATTGGAACTCCACCGGCAGCGCCGACGATCGTAATGATGCCCGCGCGCGGGTCTGTTCGCCGGCCTTGTACAACGACGGAGTATTCCTGCAGACCACCGCCGTCGACCCGATGAATTACGGCGCGGTAGTCCGCCTTATTCGGCAGGGGTTGCCAGCCAAGGTCGAGACTGTCTCCTGGTTTGAGCGCGGCCGCCGCAGCTGGCCAGTTGCCATAGGTCTGGCGGAGCCCGGCTTCCCCAGCGTACAGTGCGAGAGTGGATTCGCGGCCGGCGCGCGATGCGCTGCGCTCGTCCGCAGCGGTGCTGAGCGCGACAACGGCGATGATGCTCATGATAGTTATGCCCAGGATCACAGTCGGCAAAGCAAATCCTTTGCGTTCTGGAGAAAAGCGAGCGGATTCGCGCCAGCTTCCGGTTTTCGTCATGTGGTGGCTCAGTGATTAGCGGCGCACGCTGACGCGTGTCGTCAGCGAGTCGTGCTGGTATCCGAACGTGCTGCCGTTTCCGGAATTCTTGAAGCTTTCAGTACGAAGCGTGAGGCCGACACTTCCAACGGCCGCGGGATTCGCGGTCACCGTGCCCAGTGTGTCGTAGAAAACGAAGGCAAGACCATTCGAAGCCGGTGGCACCAGGGGGCCCGTCAACTGCTCGTACGCCGGTGCAGATCCTATCTTCCTTCCGAGCCACCAGCGGTTGTTCAGCTGAAATTCAGCGTACTGGACGCGCTTAAAATTTCTGAAGGGAGCGCCAACCTTTATATAGGCAGTGTCGTTCTTGGTACCGACGGCGAATTCGACGACTACGTCTGGCGGGCGCGCTCCGGGCCAGGCGCAGCTCGTGACTCCCATCGCGGCCGGAGTTCCGACAGCGGTGATCTTGAGGGGCGACCATTTGCCGCGCGCGATCTGATAGACCAAGGCGCTGTCGTCGGGACTCGCCAGAATATCTCCTCCCGATTTCCAAAGTCCATAACGCGGAAGCGTCGCGTGCTTCCCGCAAATGATTCCGAGCCCTCGTGGTGAGCGCATCGTAACGCTATTGGCGGAAATGGCGGACAGACTGCTCTGTCCGAGCGCCGACTGACGCAGATCCCAGGAAAGAATGTCCAGAGCTTCGCGCGCGGTTTCTCGGATGTCGATTACCTCACGCTGTTTTCGCCAGCCGCGGCCCTGGGCGATCATCATCTGAACCACACTGGTCACAACCATGAGGCCGATGACGAGCGCGACAAGAAGCTCGACAAGCGAAAAACCGCGGCGCGCGTTCGCGCCGGCGTTCTTTCCCACAATCATTGGAGGCGCGTCTTCGACAGAAACAACGTCACGGTGTCAGGATAGATCAACGCGGTGTTCGCCTGTCCTCTCCGCTCCGCGACAATGTCCACGCGCTGCGTGTTCGGATTCGGATTGGCCACCGTCCAGCTGACTGCACGTCCGCGCAGCGTAGCAGACCCGTTCGCGACGTTGTTATAGCCAACCGAGATGAGACTGTCGGCGACCTGCTGAACGTCGGCGGAATACTGCAGATCCTGACGTGCCTTTCCCATTTGATTGAGGCCGAGCGCCGCAGCGCCCGCAAGACTCATAGTCGTGAGGCCAAGGAGTATCATCGCCGTCAGAACCTCCACGAGCGAAAAGCCCTCCTTGTTTGAGTTCTCCGAAAAGGCGTCCCTCATCTCAGTACTTTTCCGAGCGAGGTAGTAACGACCGTGTCGGCCGTTTGTCCTCGGCTGAAAACGACTTGCATGTCGCCCGATTCGCAGGAGCCGAGCGTTGAAGCCATCCCGCGCGCATCGAAGCAAAGGAGCGAACGGTTGCTGGTCATCTGCAGGGTGGAATCGTTCGCGTAACGGATATTCGCGATCGTCGCGCGCTGGCCGATGGCATTGGCACTGGTGTCGACGTCGACCCAGAAACGCTGTCCAGCAGCATCTATATGTAGCTGGGAGACGCGACCAAACCTGATCGCGGTCGAGCGGGCCAGGGACTGGGTCAGAACGAGCTGGTCGGCTGCCGTGGCCGAGCTGCGCTTCTGAAGGGCAGCCGAGACCATCGGCGCTCCAATGACGGCGACAATCCCGATCACAGAGACCACTACGAGGGCTTCGACCAGGGTGAAGCCGCGCCTATTGGTGCAGGTCATTGTTGGGCCGCCGACTGAGGGTTGCTACTGCTGTGCTTGAGACAAATGACTGCGCGCACTTCGCAAAAAGTCACAACCCGGTTTAACACCTTCGTGCAGGGGCTAACCAGCTATACGGTTGAGCCATAAGTCGGTATTAGCCGGCTGTTTAGGCAATCATCCCAGGACCGGCCAAAAGCTCATCAGTACTTGTCGAGACAGGTGATTTTTATGTGACCTCATGGGGGTATTGCCTAGTCTTTGACTTATGAAAAGCGCGTCTGACGAAGAGTTGATCGCCGCCGTTTTGGCGGGAAACGCCGAGGCGTTCTCGGCGCTCGTTCAGCGCCATCAACAGACGTGCACCCGCTTCGCGGTCAGGATGCTTGGCTCGCGGGCGGACGCAGAGGACGTGCTCCAATCGGCGTTCATGCGGGCCTTTCGGAACCTGCACAGCTGTCGGGAGAGGGATCGTTTCGGTGGGTGGCTTTATCAGATCGTGATCAACGAGTGCAGAACCTTTGCGACACGCCAGCGGAAGCGTGATTTGCGCTTCACTCCGGCGACGAACGCGATCGAGCGTGCGGTCGCTCCGGGCTCGGAGGTCGAAGAGGATAGAGATGTAGGCGGACACCTCGAGCGGGCGCTGCAACTGCTTCCTTCGGATCAGCGCGAAGCATTCCTGCTCAAGCACGTTGAAGAGTTGACGTACGAAGAAATGGCCGAAATGACGAACACGAGCGTTTCCGCTCTGAAGATGAGAGTAAAGCGCGCCTGCGACGGTCTGCGATTCATACTTGAAGGGGTCTATCATGTCTCTGAAGCACCGGAACGACGCAACGCATGACGATGCAGCTTTCGCCGAATGGATAGCTGCTCCCCTTCGCAGGGCTGAGGTACTCGACCCTTTCTTTGAAAAGCGCGTAATGCAACAGGTTCGGAAGGACGCGCGTTCCTTCTATCCCTTCCGGATTCCAACGACACCCTGGTGGAAAAAGGAGCACGTTCTACGGATCTCTCCTTTTGGTGCTCTCGCCCTGGCCGCCGGCTTCGGCGCCATCGTGGCGCTATCCAGTATCGCTCTCGCTCGGGGCCCGCTGCCGAACGCGATAGGATTCGCTTCGACGTCGCAGTCGCATCCTGACACAGTTACGCTGGTACGATTTGTTTTCGCCGAGCCAGGTGCAACGAGAGTAGAGCTCGTTGGTGACTTCAATCAATGGACTCGGGGAATGACGCTGTTACAGCCCACGGGCGTCTCCGGGGTGTGGGCTGCGTCAGTACCGGTGACACCTGGTCGGCACGAATACGCTTTCATCGTCAACGGATCGCGCTGGATGGCCGACCCACTCGCTCCGAAAAGCTCAGATGATTTCGGAACCGAGAGCTCCGTAATCAGAGTTGGCGGGCAAAGCCCGACTACCTGACCTTTCAGCGCTCTGAAATCCCGCAGCCCAGAATGAGGGCCCTTGGCAGTGCGCTGCTTGCGCTGCTTTTTGTCGCGCGCGTTGCCAACGCCCAGCGAATCGAAAGTGGTCTCGAGGCTGCCGGGATGTCGCTTCGCTACGCGGACACTATCAGTTCGCAAGCCGCCACCTTGACGCCGCACCTCGAAGCGGGGGGGGAATCGGGGCTCGCCGAGGCGACGGGCACATATTCGGAGTTCGGCAGCAGTGGTCGCAGTATCGAGGGGATGTTGAGCGGCTCCTACTTTATCGCCACGCACGGGCGCACATTCGTCGAGATGGGTGGTCTTGCTGGTGGCAGCGCGCACAGCGCCGGCGGCAAGACGGGCGAGCTGCTGGCGAACGCGCGTCTCCATCTGCCGCTGGAGGTCACAGAGTCATTCGTAGGCGGAGGGGTTGGTCGCGTGTGGGATGGATTTACCTCGCGCAACCTTTTGGTGGGCGAGCTCGGAGTGTCGGCCGTTTCGGGCCCTGTCAACGCCAGTTTGACACTCGCCCCATCGCTGCTCGGCGATTCGACGCGGTACATGGACGCGCAGGTGTTCGCGTCGTTGACGCGCGGTGGCGTCGAGCTCTCTTTTGTTGGGGGTGTGCGCATCGGAGATGAGCTCTCTGAGCTGGGCGCGGCGCGAAAGAATTGGGGGAGCGGCAGCGCATCTGTCTCGATCACGCAGACGCTTTCGATTGTGGCCGGCGCGGGGACCTATCCAATCAACCCGACGCAAGGCTTCCCGGGCGGGCGCTTCGTATCGCTCGGTCTTCGCATGTCGAATCCTTTGCGCGGCATCAGGCATCGGAACGAGACGATGAAATCCGGCGTATCTGTTGAGCGAGCGGCGGGAATGTTTGACTCGACCCTGGAAAGAACGATTGGCATTCCGAGTGTTCCGGAGCTCGTTGTTAGCCGTACTACTCCGGATTCAATCACGCTCAAGATCTCAGCTCCGGGCGCCGAGCGCGTGGAGATCACCGGCGACTTTACTGGCTGGGATCCGATAGCTCTTAACTTGAACAATGAAGGTTCCTGGACGGGCTCGTTTGCCCTGGCGCGCGGTGAATATCAGATGAACGTTCGCCTGAACGGGGGGAAGTGGACGGTTCCGCGATCGCTCCTGTCGATGGTCGACGAATTTGGAGGCGCAGTTGGACTGCTTATCATCGAGTGATATCGAAAAAGTGACGGAATTCCCGGTAGCGTCAGTCTATCAAAATGTGAAATACGAATTTCGCTCAGGGTTGGTCCTTGGCGGCCCGTGCAGGCAGATTCTGCAATACGGCTGGATGATATATCCAACGAAGCGACACCGTATGCTTCTGGTTGGGTTCATGTCACTTCTTTTTTTGGCCGCTTCTGCGAAGGCGCAGACTGCCTTGCCTGACCCCGCTGCTCGACTCCGCGAGGTGCTTCCTGCAGATGTCGCGACGCGAGTTCTGACACGGATCGCGATTGCTCGCACTCAACAGCTCCCAGCCGAGGCTCTCGAGAACCGCGCGTTGAAGTTCGCGGCCAAAGGGGTGGATCCTCTCAGCATTGAGCGCTCTGTCAGCGAGCAGGCGAGCAGGATGCAACTTGTTCGAGAGGCACTTTTGAGCGGCCGGGGAGCATCGCCTGATGACGACGAGATCGAAGCTGGCGCTGAGGCGATGCGTGAGGGCGTTGACGGCCCGTCGGTCAGCCTGCTCGCCAGGAGCGCGCCGTCAGGTCGCTCGCTCGCTGTACCACTTTTCGTTATCGGAAGTCTTACCGATCGCGGGCTACCTTCCGATCAGGCGCTGCAGCGCGTTCTTGCGCGACTAAAGGATCGCGCGAGCGACAGCGACCTGGAGGCGCTCGCGGGCAATTCTGGATCGCTGGACGGACATTCAGGCGAGCACGGCAGAGAGTTCGGTCAAAGTCACAGGCCTGCGAACTCGGGTCGTCCGGCTACCGCGGGTCCGCCAGCGGGTGTGCCCGGCAACGGCGCGTCGAAGCACGTGAAGTCCATTTCAACACACGGCCCACCGGTTACGACGGGGCATAAGTAGGCTCGGACTTAGTCGCGCGCGACCTTCCTTCTTTCTCAGGACGCGAAGCAAACTCCGTCACGCCTTCCGCGGCGAGCAGCGCTTTTTTGACCCCGGGTAAGCCGCTGTAGCCACCAATCGAACCGTCGCTCATCACGACGCGATGGCAGGGAACGACCACCGCGACGGGATTCGCACCGCAGGCCTGAGCAACTGCACGCGTCGCCTTGGGGCGGTTGATCGCCTGCGCGACATCGAGATAAGTCCTGGTTTTTCCGGCCGGAATCGCCAGGAGCTGGCTCCAAACCTCGCGCTGAAATTCGGTTCCCTGAAGGTCCAGGTCCAAAGAATCGTCGAGCCGTCTTCCGCTGATTCGAGCCTGCACGGATTTGAGCGCTGGCCGTAGTCCAGCGTCGTCGCGCTCTATTTCGGCCTTGGGAAAGCGCGATCGCACTTCTGTCTCCGCTCCTTCTGCCGATTGTCTCAGCGTGACCGCGCAGATTCCTTTCTCGCTGGCAGCCACAAGGACGACGCCGAGCGCACTCGCACCGGTTGTAAATCTTATTCCCATGCTTCACCTCAAATTTCGGTTTACGATAACAATCGCGGAGAAGCCGGCGATCGAGAGCATCGATTGGTCTTCGCCGTGATCCTTACTTCACACGATAACCCGGCCCACGCAGCGCCCGTCCTGGCAGCGCGCTTGTCGGTCGTCCCTCGTCAACGACTGGAACTCCGTTGACGAAAACATACCTGACGCCGGTCGCCAACTGCGCAGGATTCTCGTACGTGGAATTGTCGATGATCGTGTTCGGATCGAACACCGTTATGTCCGCGAAGAATCCCGGCTTGAGCAGACCGCGATCGTTGATGCCTACTCTCTGTGCGGCGAGCGATGTCATTTTGCGAATGGCAAACTCCAGTGAGATCACCGAGTCCTGGCGCACGTAGCGGCCAAGTATTCGCGGAAAAGTTCCGAAGGCGCGCGGATGCTCGCGCTCCGTAAACTGTCCTGTCGAGTCCGGACTCAACGCGCCCGCGTCCTGGCCGACTGACACCCACGGCTGCTTCATCGCGAGACGCAACGCGTCTTCGTTGAAGGAGAAATAGATAGCGCCCGTCTCGCCCTTGTCCCCAATGAGGATGTCGAAGGCCGCGTCGTACGCGTCCTCGCCTCGCATCTTGCCGACATCAGTCAACAACATTCCCTGATACTTCTTCAAAGAATCCACTCCGACATCGTTGATCATGGTTCGTGCGGCACTGCGAAGTCCCTGCGCGCTGTCCTGACCGAGCTCCATCTTGAGCCGAGCTCGGACCGCGGGATCTCTGAGTCGCACGATCATCGAATCAGGACCGCCTTCCTGAACCCAGGTGTTGAGCATCGCGGACAATCCGGTAGCGCTCGCGATATACGGGTACTGATCGGCGGTGATGTCGACTCCCACCGTGCGCGCGGAATCGATGAGCGCCACTGCCTGCACCATCTGCTCCAGCGTGCGCGACTTGATGTGTCGGATCTCGGCCCACGTTCCCGCTGCGGATGCGATGCGTATCGTTTCACGAATCGCGTCGATCAGTCCGGCGCCTTCACTCCTGATGTGCGCCGCATATCCGCCCTTGTATGGCGTCGCGTATTTCGTGAGCGCGATGAGCTCGTCGGTCGTGAAGAACGTGCTGGGCAAATAGATCAGCCCGGTTCCGACGCCAAAAGCGCCATCGCGCATCGCTGAGTCGATGAGCGCGCCCATCTGCTTCATTTCGGCGTCAGTCGGGTGCCGTGTCAGCTCGCCCATCACAGCTTCGCGAACCGAGCTCGTGCCGACGTAGGTCCCAAGGTTGATGGCGGTGCCGTTCTTCTCGAGATAAGTGAAGTACTCGCCGAGCGAGCGCCAAGCGTACCGCGGGTTAGGCGGCTGCCCGAGCACGTTGATCGGCCACGCGGAGTGGACTTCGCCCGTGATCTCGCTCGTGATGCCCTGGGTGATCTTGGAGATTGCGTGCGGTCCGCGAAGTATGGTGAGCTCCGAATGTCCGAGCATGTCGATGAATCCGGGAGCAACCACCTGATCTCGCGCGTCGATGACTCGCCGCGCATTCAGTCCGGGAATCGAGGGTCCGACATACGCGATCCTGTCGCCGACGATTGCGACACTGCCGCGGTACCAGGGATTTCCCGTCCCATCGACGACGCGCGCGTTGGCGATGAGGACATCGTAGTGGCCGGCCGAACCGATCGTCGGAACTGACGCACAGCCGGTGACGAGGGTGAGCACAAGAACGCCAACAAAAAAGTTTCGCATATGCAGTTGTAGAGTTCTCGCCCCTAGCCAACAGCCGGCCCGCCAAGGCCCCGGCTGGTAGTTTTCAAGTGGCAGTTGCAGTTAGAGCTAGGAGATCTTCTGCGTCTTCTTCTTCAGGAAGTCCATCAGGATGAACTGACCCAGCGTCATCGTGTTGGTGAAGTACGCCTTGCCTTTGCTGATCTCGGAGACGCGCTTCACGAATTCCACGAGGGCTCGATCGCGTGCGAGCATGAATGTGTTAATCAGGATTCCGGCGCGACGGCAGTTGGCGACCTCACGCAACGTCGTCGCGATGACGGTGCTGTCGAGACCCATCGAATTCTTGTAGATCTGCCCATTCGGCATCGTCATCGCGCTCGGCTTTCCGTCGGTGATCATCACGATTTGCCGCATGTCCTTCTTCTGCGCCATGAGTAGTCGGCGAGCGAGTTTAAGTCCTTCCGCTGTGTTGGTGTGATACGGCCCAACCTGCGCCTGCGGCAGCGTCGCCAGCGGAATTTCCTCCGCGGAGTCGTGAAACAGCACGACCTGAAGAGTGTCGCCGGGGAATTGGGTTCGAATGAGATGCGTGAGAGCGAGCGCGACCTTTTTAGCGGGAGTGAAGCGGTCTTCGCCGTATAGAATCATCGAGTGCGAAGTGTCCAGCATGAGCACCGTCGCGCACGATGACCGGTACTCGGCCTGGCGGACCATCAGGTCACTGTAATCGAGGTCCATCGGCACCTCGAGCGATCCAGTACGGGCGAGAGAATTCTTTAGCGTTTCATTGACGTCCATGTTGAGCACGTCACCGAACTCGTACTCCTTGCTGTAGCCGTCCGACTCGATTCCAGTGGCGAGGTGCGGAGTGTCGTGCGAGCCGAAGCTGGATTTGCCGAGCGAGCTTAGGATGTGACGGAGACTCTTGTAGCCGAGGAAGTCGATGCCTTTGTCGGTGAGATTGAACTGCACACTCTTGGACGCAGCCTGCGCGAGACTTCCGCGCCCCGTTACGGGTTGGTGGCCCGCTGGCACCTGGGGAGGCGCCTGAAGATTCAGGTAGCCTTCCGCTGCCAGCTTCTGAATGAGGCTGTCGAGCAGCTCGCTGAGTTTTTCCTGCGATTCCTTGGTGCCGTCACCACGCAGCGCCTCGAGAAGCTCGGGCGTGAACTGACCGCTCTCGATCAACGCATCGAGGATCGCCTGACGCAGCGCTTCGACGGAGCGATCGGGCTCCGAATCGAAGTCGTCGAAGTACGGATTGAAGTTCTGACCGCCGCCGCTGGCAAAACCGGACTGCAGAAGAAAATCCGCGAGCTTGTCGAGCAACGCCTGAAGGTCGACCGCGTCAGCAGCTTCCGGGCTGAACTTCGAGTAGGTGTGGAAGCGCATGCCTCTAACATACAACTGGGGCACTGGGCATGTATAATCCTGTGCAATGCCCCTGACGCCGGCGCGGCCAGTAACAAAATCCATCAACCCGTTCAGGGCGCTCGCGGTCCACCGGAACTTCCGGCTTTTCTGGACGGGCCAGACCGTCTCGCTCATTGGGACGTGGATGCAGCAGGTTGGGCTCGGATGGCTGGCCCTGCAACTCACGAACAGCGCGTTTCTTGTCGGAGTCGTAAGCGCGGCCGGCACCTTTCCGGTGTTGCTGCTTTCGCTCTACGGCGGCGTCGTCGCGGATAGAGTCAGCAAGCTCAAGATCGTGATCATCTGTCAGGCGCTGCTTCTCACTGAAGCCACCGCGCTTTGGTGGCTCACATGGTCTGGCCGCGTCAACTTTCCCTGGCTCCTCGCGATCACCACGACCGGTGGCTTCATCTCGGCGTTCGAGATACCGGCTCGCCAGGCGATGATCATCGAGCTCGTCTCGCACGAAGATCTGGTCGACGCGATCGCTCTCAATTCCGGCGGCTTCAATCTCGCGCGGATAGTCGGTCCTTCGATCGCCGCGGTGGTGCTGGCGAAGTTCGGTCTCGCCTGGTGTTTCGGAATCGATGCGCTGAGCTACTTCGCGGTGCTCGGCAGTCTCTCGCAAGTCAGACTGCCGCGATGGACGCCGATTCAGCATCTGGTTTCGCCGTTCGAGCAGCTGAAACATGGTCTGAACTACATCCGCGGCTCGCGCTCGGTCTCGGGTCTCATGGGAATTGTCGCAGTGTACTCGATATTCGGATTTCAATATCTGACGATGATGCCCGTCATCGCGCGCGACGTACTGCACACCGGCGCGAGTGGGTACGGACTGCTTTTGACGTTCGTCGGGATCGGCGCGCTCACCGGCGCGCTCTCACTTGCCGGCCTGGGACCACGGATAAGACGGGGCCGTTTATACAACGTGACTGCGTACGCGTTTCCGGCGCTGACAATATTGTTCTCGCTCACGCGCTCGATCCATCTCGCGGCGGCGGTGCTCGTGTTGATGGGACTCACGATGCTGATCAACGGCGCTCTGGCGAACGGGATTCTCCAGTCCGTAGTTCCCGACGAGCTGCGGGGTCGCGTAATGGCGACGTACATCTTCGTTTATGTGGGCTTCACTCCGATCGGCTCGTTCCTGGCCGGCGCCCTCTCGAATGCGATCGGAGTGGACTGGGCGATCATGAGTGGCGGCGTGATCATGCTCGCGTATTCGCTCTGGGCGTTCAGGCGGTACCCTGAGGTGCGGGCGGTGTAGAGGTCGTCGTTCCGGTTGAGCGACACAGTCCTCACCTCGAAGTGGTTGGAGAGGCACGTCCTCTTCGGCGCTACGCTCGCTTGGTCGGAGCCCCTAACTGCGCTCCCTCGCTCTGCTCGGTCGCGGGTCTCCTCCTCGCGCTCGCTTTGGAAAGCGCCTGCGAGGACGTGCCTCTCCACCCTTGAAGGCGATGCATGACCGCTAAACGACATGTCTCTATCCCCGCGCTCAGATGCTAGCCTGAACACCCGCGTGTTCGCGAAACCGCGCGCCGATCGGGAGCGCGTCACCCGATGGCGTGACCGCGGAACATGAAGAACACAGCGGCCACAATGCAGAGCGCTGCCCACAGGAAATCGAGTCGCGGCGGCTGACGCATGTAGAAGATGGCGAACGGAACGAAGACCATCAGCGTAATGATTTCCTGAAGGATCTTCAGTTGCGGGAGACTCAACTGAGTCGCGCCAATCCGGTTCGCGGGAATCATGAACATGTACTCGAAGAACGCTATGGACCAGCTCAGTACGACAGCGATGTACCATTTTCTGTCGCTCAGGTTTCGAAGATGCGCGTACCAGGCGAAAGTCATGAAGATGTTCGAGATGATAAGGAGCGATGCCGTTTTGAGGACAACCATAATGAGACGGAGAGTTTGTTAGTGAGAGAGAGTCGCTGACCTGAGGTCGCCGCTCGCGTCGCGGGAAGCTTGAGCGGGCGGGGCGATTACGCGGTGCTCCAGAACAGCCCGTACAGGAGTAGCGCGAGCACGAGAGCGGTGACAGCGATGTACAGCTTATCGCGCTGGATAATGAATGCGCCGAGCGTGAGCGCGACACGAGCGACGGGCGTCGCGATCAGTAGAACGAGCCCGAGCTGAACGATCGCTCGGCTGTCGCCGGACAGGACGCCGTGCACGATCGAGCCCACGCTCTTGAGAAGCGGATCCTCTCCCCTGAACTGCCTGAAGTTCGGGACGTTCCTCCCGTAATGCGACAAGACCATGACGCCGCCCACAAGCACGACCAGCGCGGCTAGAAGTACTCCCGTCTGGAGCAGTCGCCCAATCACGAGCTCCACTTTTTCGTCGCCAGCATTGCGTACGACAACTGGCTGATTGGGATTTGCTCCGCTACTCAAAGGATCCCCTTCACGCCCTTGTACAGCATCTCGATCGCGAGAATCACGACTACCACCGTAAAGATTCGTCGCAGCCAGAGCGTTCGGGCACCGGCCAGAATGCGGGCACCGAGGAGCGCGCCAGCGAGGACGCCGAGCATCACCGGAAACGCAAGTACCGGCTCGATGTATCCGCGATGGAGATAAACGCCCGCACTCGCGGCGGCCGTCACCCCGATCATGAAGTTGCTCGTCGTGGTCGACACTTTGAACGGCAGCTTCATCGTTCGGTCCATCGCCAGTACTTTCACGATGCCCGAGCCGATGCCGAGCAACGCCGACAAGATGCCCGCGGCGAACATCAGTGCGAATCCGCCTTTCACGCCCTGCACCGAGTAGGCACGCAGCCCATCGCGCGTCGGATACGTCGAATTCAGACGCAGTCTGAGGGCAAGGGAATCGGCGGGAAGATCTGTGACGTGATCCTCGTGAGACTGCATGGAGCGAAACGCGGTATACAATAGAACGAGCCCAAACAAAGCAGCCAGCGCGCCGGTCGGGATGAATGCGGCCAAAGCAGCTCCGGTCAGAGCGCCTATCGTCGTCGCAACCTCGAGGAAAATTCCGACCCGTACGTTGGTGAAACCCTCGCGGACATACGCGGCCGCCGCACCGGACGATGTCGCGATCACAGAGACTAGCGATGCTCCGATGGCGTAGCGCAGGTCGATGTGAAAGATCAATGTCATCATCGGGACGACGACGAGCCCACCACCGAGGCCGGTAAGCGCGCCGAGGAGTCCTGCTCCAAACGCGCCGACGCCGAGGAGCAGCGCCAGCAGTGTGATCGTCATTTGCGCGGCGTGCCGATCACGTCGCTGGTATTCCTTTCTTCACCGCGTCCAGAACCTTGTCGGAGAAGACGTCGATCTCGTCGAGCGTCGTGTATACGTTGGGCGTGATCCGGATTCCTCGAAACTCGGAGTGGATGATCGGCGTGTTGACTATTCGATGCTGGTTCAGAAGCCACGCACCCAGTTTCACGTTGTCGATCCCGTCTACGTTGAAGAGCGCGATCGCGCCGGACTGTCTGTCGTCGAGCGGCGTCAGCACCGATATCCGCGAGCTCTCCGCGAGCAGTCGCTTGGCCCAGCGGTCACGCAGATATCTGAGGCGAGCAACCTTGCGATCGCTCCCGATTCCCCTGTGAAACGCGAGCGCCGCCGAGATCGCGTTGTGATTCGCCGCGGGGTGAGTGCCGATCTCTTCGTACTTTCTTATATCGGTGTCCTGGGTCGGAGCCGCTGCCATCAAGGGCCAGAGATTCTTTTGCTTGTCTTTCCGAACGTAGAGAAATCCGGTTCCCACCGGCGCGAGCAGCCATTTATGGAGGCTCGTACCGTAATAGTCGGCCTGGAGGTCGTCGCGCTTGAAGGGAAAATGCGCGAAAGCATGTGCGCCGTCGACGAATACCTGGATACCGAGCGGACGCGCAATGTCGACGATTCGCCGCACGGGCATGATCTGGCCGGTCAGGTTCGTAATGTGTGTGACTTCGATGACTTTTGTCCGCGGCGTGATCGCCGCCTTGAAGAGATCGACGAGATAGTCGTCCGAGGGCGGCGGCACCTTGAAGGAGATCTGCTTTACCACGATTCCTTCTCGGCGAGCGCGCTGCTCCCACGATGTGATCATCCTTCCGTAATTCTGATTGGTGATGACGACCTCGTCGCCCTTCTTCAGGTCGAGGCCAAAGATCATGATCTCGTTGGCCTCTGACGCGTTGCGCGTGATCGCCATTTCCTCGGTATCGCAGCCGAATTCGCTGGCGAGGTCGCGTCTCACGCTCTCGATGCGCGGCTCGAGAACGCGCCACATGTGCTCGACGGGAAGCTCGTTAGAGAATCTCAGATCCCTGATCATCGCCTCGAGGACGTGACTTGGCGTCGGGCTGCAGCCGCCGTTGTTGAGATTGATCATCGTGCGGTCAGAATCGAACGCGCGCTGTATCTCGGCCCAGTAGGTCTCGTCGTCGGCGAGAGAAGTCGGAGCGCGATTTCCCGCGATAGCATTGGCGCGAAACAGCGAGCGGATCGCGCGCTCGCGAAAGACAGGCTGCGCGGCGAGTCCGGCCGCCGCCACGCTCGAGAGAAATTCGCGCCTGGTTGTCATCCCGCCTCCTGGGCTTCAATGAACGAGCGGCGGTCACGCTGGATGACCGCCGCTCAATAATATGACCGCTCGGTCCTCCGAGCGAGGATGGACAGCTCGCTACTGGTACTGGATGTAGAGCGGCTTCGGAAAAAGCATCAAGACTTCCGCAGGCGTGAGCAGCGGGTCGCCCTTTTTCGTGTCGTTGTGGAAGAACAACTTGAATCCGGTGAACTGGACGGGCTCAGCTTCCACGTAGGCCCGATATGAGTCGTACTTGAGCCACGGCTGGCCCCAGCCGTCCATGTCGATGACTATCTGCACGCGCGGATCGAGCTTGATTCGCTTCGCGTCGGTGAGCATCGGCCTGGTGAATCGGTGGACGATCAAGACCTTGGGTGGCAGGTGATACTGCTGGACCAGATTCGCCAGCAGATTGACCGCGTAATTCACGTCTGCGGAGCTCATCGTTCCGCGTTTCGAGCCAGGCGCATCGGAGGTCTTCATCGAGAACTCGGGGTCGAGCGCGAGCATCACGTCGGGCCGCTGCAGAAATGGAACGAGCCTCGGCAGCTCCTCCTGTACAGTGCTGTGTCCAACCTGGACATCGAGAAAAAGAATCGCCTGCTTTTTTTGCGCCCATCCGTAGACCATGTTGATCAGGCTGTCGGTCATGCGGAGCCGATACTTTCCATCCCTTCCGGGCGCGCCCTGCGCGACGACCGCGATGAGCTGGAGCGCGGGCTGCACGGGATGCGTCGGGTCCGCTTTCCGCCACTCGGCGATCTTTTCGTCGAAGCGCGCCAGCATCTGGTCGGGCGGCAGCTCTCCGAGAATTCCCATCTTTTTCGACAGCGGATTTCCGTAGAAAGCGACGATTCGGTGCGCGGGGAGGATCGAGCCCGGAAGCGGCGGCGGCGTTTTCACGGGCCAGTCGGTGTTTTTCATTCCGGCCTTCACGGCCTTCACCAGCTCCAGGCTGTCTCTCCTTGAGCGTCCCTTCACTGTCGGAACGGAAATCGGGGGACCGCTGGAAGCGCTGTCCTTGTCCGTCTTCGGTGAAGTGCTCGACGCGGTGTGAGGAGTGGACGCTGGCCTGGGCGTGGGCCTGGGCGTGGGCTTAGCCGATTGCGCGACGCTCGTCACGGCGGGTGGGGCCGCTGCAATGCGTGGTGTCGACGATGCCGCGCTTTGTGAATCGATCGGGATCGATCCGACAGGCGTCGGGCTCGCATCCTTGCTCGCCGCGCAGGCGATCGAAACCCCGGCGAACGACAAAATGACCGGGACAAGTCTGTATCTATTGAGCACGATTACTCACTTCAGCTCTAGTGTGGATGAATTCTTCGGAGGGGACAGCGGAGGAAGGTAATTCATAAATCAGGCCGACATTGTGATTCGCGGATATGCGTCGCCCGAGTCGGTACTCTTCTTGCTTTCGGGTTATATTCGGGCTAGAATAGCAGAGTTATGTCTGATAAAAACGCCGCCATCCGTGCGCTTATCGAGCATCGTTTTCCTGATGCGACACCGGTCACTCACCGGACGGCGGAGCCGGTGGCGACGGGCATCGACGCGCTCGACGAAATTCTTCCCGGCCGCGGTCTGCCGCGTGGAAGACTCACCGTCTGGATGCCTCAGGGCGGAGCCACCGCCGTTCTGAGAGCAGCGTGTCACACGACTGTCGACCATGGCGAGAGAGCTGTCTGGATCGATGGGCTCGGCACAGTGGCGGGTCCGTTCTGGGAAGAAGGTCCGATTCTGGTTCGGCCGCGAACTCGAAAGCACGGACTCCGCGCTGCGGAAGAACTTCTGCGCTGCGGAGGTTTCGCTCTGGTCGTGATCGCTGGCGTCGAGCCCGAAGGCACGGAGACGGTGCGGCTGTCACGCGCCGCTCGGGAAGGAGGCGGCGCACTCGTCACTCTCACGTCGCATGCATCGATGGCGAGCCTCAGAATGACGTCGCAGATCCTGCGCGAATCTTATCGCTGGAGGAAGACTCCATTCGGCGACCCCGCCGAAGCGCAGGAAGTGATGATCCGCGTTCGCGCGCGATCGCTGGGCTGGAATCGCAGCGCTGATTTTCCTGTTCCTGTGGTGCCGTACGATCTGCGGATGTCTCTCGAGGCGGGGCTCGTGGACAGGAGGGGGGCGGCTCGAGTCGGCGTGCGCGACTTACGGAGCGGGGCGTTGCTCGGGCATTCTCAAAACTGAAGCAGGGAGCGGCAAGCGTTGCAGCCGTAGCCGTTGGCATTCATACTCGCATTCCAGGAAACTGCAACGGAACACTACCCGCGGCCGGCTGATCGCTGCCCGCGACAGCGCTACTCGCTTAAAACGCGCAGATCCCGATTCTTAAGCATTGAACGCGGAGTCCGAGCGAGCAGCGGTCAGCCGGCAGCGATTCGCCGGTAGCGTGTAGTGTTCAGTTGACCTTGCAGTTCGCTCGCTCGAAGCGTCAAAGCAATCGTTCCGACCATCAGCTCACTCCGCTTTATCCCGAAGGCACTCTTGTCAGAGTGGCCAGTCGAAGCGAAGAGAATGCGAGTATGAAAGCCACAGGCTACGGCTCCAAAGCTTGCCGCTCCCTGCTTCAGTTTTGTGGTTGCTGAGGAAGCGCCCCGCTCCCTAAGTCGCGCACCCTAAGTCGCGCACCCTAAGTCGCGCACCCTGACTCGACGCCGAGCGACAGATCGAACTATCCAGCCGGTCCCCGTGTCGAAGGATGTAGCAATCATGGTCGCGACAGAGAACTGCGGTAGATAAAATCACCGCGTGAACGAAGCACAGCTCATCGCCCGGGTGATCGCGGGAGATCGGTTGGCCGGGCGTGCGCTCTACGACACGCACGCGCCGCGCGTCTTCGCGCTCGCGTACAGGCTGAGCGGTGATGCTGAGAAGGCGCGGGAATTCACGCAGGACACTTTCATCCGTGCTTTTGCTCGGCTCTCTCAGTTTCGCGGAGACGCGGCGTTCTCGACCTGGTTGCACAGAATCGTTTTGACGGTGGCGTCGAATGCGAGGCGCACCGAGCTGAGGTTCGGACGAGAAGTCGCGCTCGATGAGGCCGATTTGATCGAGGCCAGTGCACCAGAGGCCGAGCCGGATCTAAAGGAATGCATCGCCCGTGCGGTTGAAGGACTTTCGGAGGCTTACAGAGTGACGCTGATAATGCACGACATTGAGGGATACACCCACGCCGAGATCGCGGAGATCCTGGGAGTTCCAGAGGGAACGTCCAAGAGCAGGCTCTCGGTGGCAAGAGCGCAGCTCCGACAGGAGCTGGCCGCATTCAAGGAGTAGGACCGATGGACGACCAGCGCTTTGACGAATTGATTGAGAATCTTCCGCGGAACTTCGATCCGGTACCGAAACCGCCACTCGCGGAGATGTGGACGGCGATCGAGAATGCGCATTTCAACAAGCCCATCTCGGTTCGGAGGCGCGGTCTCTTGTCAGTTGCACCATGGATCGCGGCAGCGGCGACGCTTCTGATCGGGATCGGAATAGGACGGTTCCTTCCTCGGAACGCAGCGACGACGCATCTCGTCACCCCACCGGCGGCGATTGCCTCGGCGAAATCTGCAGCGACGTTCTCAGGTACTTCAGCGGTTGCAGACGCTTATCGCGATCAAACCAGTCGCTACCTCGGTCAGACCGCGGCTCTTCTTATCTCGCTTCCCGCGAAAGATGCCAACGTAAAGGCGGACGCGGCTTTCGCTGGAAAGGCCGCGGATCTCCTCGTCACGACGCGCCTGCTCATCGACTCACCCGCCGCGCAGGATCCGAAGATGCGCGCGCTGCTGGAGGATCTGGAGCTTGTGCTCGTTCAGGTCGCGCGTCTACGCGTCGAGCGAAGCAGAGGAGATCTCGATCTCATTCATCAGGCAGTCGAGCAGGGAGACGTACTCTCGCGTCTCAACTCCGCGGTAGTTACAAGTCAATCGTCAGAATGAGGAAAGCATGAGCAAAGCAACTTGCATCGCGGCCGCACTCGGAATTTTCTCACTCTCGGCCCGAGCACAAACGCCGGTACCGACTCCGGCAACGCCACCTTCTCCGCCGGTTGTTGCTGAGCCTGCACCCGCGCCTACGCCTGCTCCCCGCGCGAGGCCCGCGAAGCCGTGGCGGGTGGAGTGGCCCGATATCGATCTCTCGGCGATGAAAGGCAACCTGGATGCGATGAAGATGGACATGGAGCTCGCGCCGATGCCGGACATGGATATCGAAATGCCGGACATGGATATCGAAATGCCCGATCTGAAGGCGAGCTTCGACCTGGATCGCTCGCTGCGCGACATGAAATGGAACCTCGACGGGGCAATGCCGGATCTCGATTTCGAAATGCCCGAAATGCCCGAAATGCCCGAAATGCCCGAGATGCCGATGATCGATGCGCCCATGATCGATCTGCCCATGACGCCAATGGCACCGAAGGTTCCGTTGGCAGCGTTTAAGGTTGATGCCTGGACATCGCCGGCGCTGACGGTGGCACCTGTGGCGCTCTCGAAAGCGGCGCGCGCTCTCACCGATATGGCGAAAATTGGAGGCGAGTCGCCGTTCGTGCGACAATTCTCCAGCATAACTACGAATCCTCCGGAAGCCTGGGCGCAGTCGGACCCGGCCGATTCACTTTATCGCCTTGCGCGTGAGGCGTTGAACCGCGGCGAGTACCGTCGCGCAGCGCAGTTGTTCGGCGATATCTCACAACGCTTCCCGAATTCCGCGTACTCTGCAGACGCTCGGTACTGGCGCGCCTTCTCGCTCTACCGCATCGGCAGTGCGAGCGATCTTCGCGATGCTCTCGCGGCGCTCCAGGACAACTCCCATGTCTATCGCCAGGCATCGCTGCAGACCGACGCCGCTGCGCTTGCGGCACGGATTCGCGGAGCTCTCGCCGCTCAGGGTGACGCACAGGCCAAAGAGCAGCTCGGACGCGTTGCCGCCGATCACACCGAGACGTGTGACCGCGAAGACCTCGCAGTCCGGATCGAAGCGCTCAACTCGCTTGGGCAAACCGACCCGGAGTCGACGACGCCGATTCTCCGTCGTCTTCTGGCGCGCAAGGATGATTGCTCGACGAGCCTTCGACGGGCGGCGCTGTGGCTGCTGGGCAGACGTACCGACGCCGAGGCGATGTCGCTCGTGATGAACACGGCGCGGAACGATCCTGACATGAGAGTCCGCGCCGACGCGCTGCGCTTTCTCGCGGCAATGCCCGGCGATCAGCCGATCGCCACACTGGAAGAGATTGCCCGCACGCCCGGGAACGACCAGCTGCAGCGTGCGGCGATAATGGCACTGGGCCGAAGCGACAGCCCGCGCGCTCGTCAGAGCATTCAGGCGATCGTCGCGCGCACGGATCTCAGCGAGGACCTCCGTGCCACCGCGCTCTCGAGCATGGATGCGGAGCACACGACCGACAATGGAGCGTACCTTCGCTCGATCTATCCGCGCCTGGAAACACCGCGCCTGAAGGCGGAGGCGATTCGGTCAATTGCCAATGTCGGCGGGAATGAAAATGAGCAGTGGCTCCTGTCGGTGGTGCGAAATGCCAACGAGTCTCCCGACGTGCGCGCAATGGCGCTCCGTTACGCCGGACGCGCGTCGATCCCGATCGCCGACCTCACGCGAATGTACGATGTCGCGGATGACCGCTCACTCCGCGGGCAGCTGATAAGACTTTACGCGGTGCGAACAGAGCCTGAGGCGACCGACAAACTCTTTGCTATCGCGCGAACCGGCACCGACCCCGATCTGAGGCGTCTCGCAATCTCGGCTCTGTCGCGAAAGAACGATCCAAGAACGAAGCAGCTTCTACTGGAGATCATCGACAAATGACAAGATCCTTCTCGCGCAGCGCCCTTGCGACGTTGATTATGATGCCCGCCGTCATCATGGCGCCGAGTGCTGCTGCACGCGCACAATCACTGAGCACCCGCGTCGCTTCAGCGTCGGATCGCTCGGTCGAGTTCTCGTATCCGGTGAGGCCGGGCGTCTGCGGTGATGGGCGAACGTATATCTCGACCGGCGCTGGTAACTTTTACGGATCCTTTGGTTCGGGAACGTCGGATCAATGCGTCGCCGGACCGGCGCGGGTCGTTGCCGATCTCGCCGATCGCAATGTCATTGCGCTTCGAACGTACGTTGGACCCGCGAGCGCGGATGCGGAGTCGGGGGTCAGCAATCTCGGTACGGTCACGGCCGCGGAGGCGACGGACTTTCTCCTGAGCGTTGCGTCGCACGCCGATGGCAGAGTGGGACGCGATGCAATCTTCGCAGCGCTCCTCGCCAATGGCGGCGACCTCTCGGCGCGACTGCTCGACATCGGTCGCGATCAGGCTCGTCCACTCGAGACGCGGCGGGCCGCTCTGTCTGGCCTCGCTCGCACCGACGCACCACAGCTCGATCGAGTGGGCGCCGCCCTCGTGCAGATCGCGAGCAATGAGAACGACGTTCAAGGCGTCAGAACTGCGGCGATGTCTGTTCTCTCACGGTTGGATCACGGCGCCGGGATTCAGCCACTGGTGCAGCTGGCAAGCGGCAACCTCACGTCCTGGACTGGGCGCGAGAGCATGACGGTGCTCGCACACTCAGGCGACCCGCGCGCGCGACAATTTCTGCGCACGACCGCCCAGCGTACCGACCTTCCAGATGAAGTGCTCGCAACGGCGCTCCGCGGTCTCGGACGAGAGTATGTCACCGGACAGGACGCCAGCATGCTGCGCTCGATTTATCCGAGGCTCACTGGCCAGCGGTCACAGGACGCCGTTCTCGCCTCTCTGTCCGAGCTTGGGGGATCCGACAACGTTCAATGGCTCACCAGCATCGTGCGAGATGACAAGGCAGCCCCCGAGGCACGTCGGCGCGCCCTCCAGTATTTGACGAGAGCAGGCGCCACTACTTCTGCGCTCGTCGCTCTCTACGATCCGATCAACGATCAGCAGATGCGGGAAGCGCTCATCGGACTGTACTCCAGGATCCCGGACAAAGCGGCGACTGACAAGCTCGTTTGGATCGCGAAGAACGACCAGAACCTCGCGCTCAGGCGTCGCGCCATTTCGGCCCTCTCGCGCAATGGGGATCCAAGTATCAGGGCGGCCTTACAGGATATTGTCGAGAGGTAGGTACGCGACGTTGAGATTGTCGCGTTGCTCCCGACGTCAGGAGCCCTAGACGGCTTTCCTTCCCGCTACTAACTGCGGGCCGGCCCAGGCGGTGCCGAGCACTTTCTGAAAGCACCGCTTGGGAACGATGTCCACGCCGGAGCGGGTGAGCGCGTCGTAGCGCGCGAGCTTCTCTGGATAGCGGGAGATCGTCGTCGGCTTGTAGGCGAGCGACAGGAAAAAGTTGTCGGTGAGGCTGAGCGCGAACAGCTCTTCGATGTTGCGCGCTCGCGCCAGTCTCTCGATTCCGAGAACCACCTGGCTTCCCAGTCCTTTGCCGTGATACGCTGGTGCGACCGCGACCGAAGAAACCTCGGCGAGCGAAGGCGAATATTCCTCGAGCGCCGCACAGGCGATCACGCGTCCCACGGCATCAGTCGCTACGACGTAGTTGTCGATACGGGTGGCGACTTGGTCGAGCGTCCGGGGCAGCATCAGTCCCTGGGCCGCGTACTGCGCGACCAGCTCCAATATTTGCGGAGCGTCGGCGCGCACGGCACGACGCACCACCTTTCTGGGGGTGACTGGCTTCGCGCTCGAGAGCGAGAGGTTGCGGCTGGCTGCCAGTGGGAAATTATGCACGAGGAATGTATATATACACACTCCTCCCCACGCAAGGCTTAGTGCGTCGAGAACACCTTCGTCCTGCCGTCCTTATCGAACGCCAGAACCTGATATGCCTTCGTTCGGGGGCCATCCATTCCGGGTGAGGACGCAGGCATTCCCGGCACGGCCAGTCCCGCCACCTTCGGTCTCTCCGCCAGCAGCCTGTCGATGTCCCCCGCTGACACGTGTCCCTCGATCAGGTAGCCGCCGACAACAGCGGTATGGCAGGCTGTCAGACCCTCGGGTACTCCGAGACTGCGCTTCACGCCGGCCATGTCGGGCGAATCCTTCGCGTCGACACGATAGCCGTGCTTCTCGAGATATGCGATCCAGTTTCGGCAGCAGCTGCAACGCGGGTCCTTATAGACGGTAATCACAGGCTTGGCCGTCTCCGGTCTCGTTCCAGCCCTGCCGGTTTCAGCCACGCCGACGGGCCTGGTGAACGCCGCGGCACTGACCGAAGCCGCAAGCAACAACGCCGTCAAAGCCAAGAACTTCGTGCGAGGAGTTTTCATTCGGAAATTGAATTGATGGTTCGTTCGATCTGCTTGCAGTGACGCGCCTCATGGTGCCCCAGAAAAATAAGCCACTGATAGAGATCGAGCTCGCCGAGAATCGGGTGAGGATGTTTTATGTCGCCGAGCGCGGAACCATCGGCGGTGGTGACGGCGGCTCGCAGCGCGTCGCGAGAATTCGCCAGACCTTCAAGCGCCTCGTCGATGTCTACGTCGGCGCGTGGCCGCACCGGTACCGGAGATTCGAGCACGGCACTGTCGAGCGAGGCGGCGTGGCGATCGAAGGACGACATCACTGAGTCTATCGCGTCCTCCTTGCGCAGTCCCGCTTCCTTTGCCTGCCCGACGCGTTTCGAGATGAGTCGCGCGACTCCCGATTCCACCAGTCTCAAATGCTCCAACACCTCGGCCACCGTCCACCGGTCGGGTGCCGCGCGTTGTCTAAGTCTCTCGTGCGGAACATCAGCAAAACTCGCGAGCAGCTCTCTTCGCCGCTGCTCGACCAGATCCATTATCTCGGCAAGTCGTTCGTGCACTTGACCTCCTGGAATTCTATAAGTCGAAACTGCAAAAGAACGGGTGGAGTACTCAACTGCAACAGAGCAGGTGGGAGGCGGGAGTACTCAACTACAAAAGAATTGGTGGGAGGCGGAGTACTCAACTACAAAAGAACTGGCGGGAGGCGGGAGTAGTTTAGGTGGTAGTTTTTCAGTTCACTACGCCCAGATTTTCCGTCGCGGTGATCGGGGTACAGGCGGTCTGTTGGCTTTCGGGTGCAACGAAACGTTCGGACGTCGTGAACTCCCAACCTTCACCTGGACCACTCCCGCCTCCCACCGTCAGTTGCAGTTAACAGCGTTGAGCCTTCCACCGGTTCAGTTGCCGTTGATCTTGTCGCCCGCTACGAAGCCGGCGTCGTTTCTTGCTTTCGGGGTGTCTTCGGTATATCGTTGGTGCCCGGTTCGAGCCGATTCATGACCTTCATCTGCCTCTTTAGTCCCTCGGTCGCCGCCCAGGAAAGCGAGCTTCTCCAGAAATTTGTTCCGTCTTTGCTAAGCGCGGCGCCCCGGGTCATGCTCGGCCAGAAAGGAATTATCTGGGCAGACGCGCGCGGCATGAGCGTCGAGCCTCTGGCGAGGGATCTCCTTCAGATTTTTCACGACGGCGGAGTCGAGAAAGTAAGAGCGGCAATCTCCATTGCTCCCATCTCCGCGGAAGTCGCCGCACACTACGGGAAGGGAGCGCTCGTCACGATCGCTCTCGGCTCCGAGCGCGAGTACCTGGCTCCTTTTCCCGTCGGTGTGCTCGAGCCGTCACTCGCTCTGTCGTCCCTGCTCGATGGAATCGGCGTGGAGACCTGTGGCGATCTGGCGAGGCTTGATCTCGAATCCGTCGAAGTTCGTTTCGGCGCCGAAGGAGCGCGGCTCTGGCGATTGTCGAGGGCCGATGACTCGCGCCGCATCTTTACGAGCATTCCGCGCGCGCTGCCGAGCGCCTCGCTCGATTGGGTGGACTACACGCTCAAGGATCCGGAGCGGCTCGTCTTCATCATTAATGCGCTCGTCGGCAACATCTCGACGGAGCTCAGGTCGCGCGGCCAGTGCGCTCGCGAGATGACGATGATTTTCTCGCTCGCAAATCGCGAGACCTTCGAGCATCTGGTGCGGCCGGCGAGATCGACGTCGAGCCACAAGGCGTGGATGCGTCTCATTCGCACGCATCTGGAGAGAATCACCCTTCCCGATGGCGTTGTCGGAATCACGATGCGAGTGGAGTCAGTGACCGGAGAAGTCGAGCGGCAGGGAGACATCTTCGATTGCGGATTCGCGACAGCGCGCGCCGCTGAAGAAACGATCGCGCAGCTGCTGGATGATCAGGGTGCGGTGGTCGTGACTCCGCGCAACAACCAGCATCCGCTCATCGATCGCCGCACCGAGTGGGTCAGTCAGGAACCGGCGCAGGCATCGGCGAGGATCCAGCTGAGGGAGCGCGTCGTCAAAGCGACCGCCGCACCGCGCCTCACGCTTCAGCTCCTCGCCGAGCCGCGTCGCGTAGCGGTGACGACGAAGCGGCGCCGCGATCACCAGGTGCCGACTCAGTACCGCGACAGGGAATGGAAGACACTCACGTCAGCCGCCGGTCCCGACCGGGTATCTGGAGGGCGGTGGACCGAACCCTATGCGCGCGAATATTTCCGCTGCGTAACGGACGACGGGACGATGGTGTGGCTTTACCGAGATGCCACCGAGAATGCGTGGTACATCCATGGGTGGTGGGACTGACGTTCGTACCTACGTTCCGGAGAAACCCTGGATTCGGGCGGCCTTCACGATCGCTGCTACGCGATCGAGTATCGCGTTCGCGCTCACGGGGTCGCCCCTCTCTCGCATAGCTTCCGCGAGGACAGTTCCAGTAAACGCGTAGGTGTACGGAATTCCAAACGAGGCGCGGTCGATCCAGTCGCCCTCTTTTATCAGAGCCTCCGGCGCGTGGTAGACAGAATCCCAGAGGGCCTTGCTGCGATCGACGTCAATGAAAAGGTCGCCGATTTTCGGCGTTGCGGCGCTCTCCGTGAGCGGATGATCGACCAGCTTCTGCACGAAACCCTGTGAAAGCAGATAGGGGCCGAGTCCGAGATTCTGTCCGCCGCCGGTTGAAACATAGATCGGCCGCTCGGGATAGGAATCCTTTATCAGTCGGAGCAGCACGAGCTGGTCTCGAACCAGAATTCCCGCCGGGATGTTCAACGTGATGTCGCCTTGACGAAAGACCTGCGGCTCCGAGAGCTGTATGTACTCCGGAATCGCATCCGCTTCCGCGAAGGTCATCTTGAGTGGAGGTCCCACCGGTTTCTTCCACTGCTGATTTCTGTAGATTGCCGGCCCTTTCAGAGCGTCGTACGTCTCGACAGGCCGACGGATCATCTGCCGAACAAACCAGTCCGTGTCGAGATACGTCGTCACTGCAACGGTGACGTCGCGTCGCACTCCCTCCACTTCCTGCGCGTACCACAAAGGGAAGGTGTCGTTGTCGCCGTTCGTTATGACGATTGCGTAAGGCTCGAGCGAGTTCAGATAATCGCGCGCCCACTGCTGCGTGAAGTGATGTCCGGCCCGAGACGCGTATTTCCAGTTGGCGACGAGTGGAATGAACGCGATGAGAAGTATCGGGAGCGCGAGCACGAAGGCGCGTCGCGTTGGCCACGCTGGCACCACCGCCGCTTTCTTCACGCCTTGGCCGCTCGCGCCGGGTGTCTGGCGGGTTTGCGTTTTTGTGCGCTCTTCTCCGCCGACTACATGCGCGAGCTGTTCCCACAGGAAGCCAAGCCCGATCGACGCCCACACTCCCCAGGCGGAGAAGCTCCAGATGAAGAAGTAGTCTCGGTCGCGCACCTCGCGCTGGACATCGGTCGCGCCAGGATCCTGAGACCAGCCGTACTTGAAGTTCAGATAGTAAATCAGTGCGAGCGTCATTGTGAACATCAGCGGGCCGAAATACCAGAACGTTCGGCGGTCGCGGTCCCAGTGGACGTAACCCCCCAACAATCCGAGAGCCAGGAAAATGAAGGCCATCACGAACTGAGCGCCTGGCATCGTGTCATGCGCGTCGCGCAGCCACTGCCACTTGAAGTACAGCCACCACATTCCGACCTGCTCCGGATACGTCGCTCCACGCTCGACCTTCTGGCCGTATTGCTCGCGATTGATGTTCGCGCGCAGACGGTCCAGGGTGAGCTTGTCGAAAGTGCAGCTCGCTTCGATCTTGACCGTGCACGCGGTCGGGGCGCCCTCGTTTATCGGGGGGAAATAGGCGGCTCGAACTGGCTCGTAGATGAAAGGCGTCAGGCCGAGTAGGAGCGCGCCAAGCCCGGTAACCACAAGCTTCCAACGCAACAGGGTGCGCCAGCGCGTAGCGAGAAGCGCAACACCTGCCGCCGGGAGCGGCAGGAAACCGGCCGGGTGGACGGAGTACCCGAGGCCGAGGAGATAGCACACGAGCACAACCAAACGATCCGCGCGCGGCGAATCCGGCTCCTCTATCCACTCGATGATAATCCACGAGACGATCGTGAAAAACAGGAGCGAGATCGTATAGACCTTCTCGTTGACCACCGACTGGTTCCAGACCGTGAATGCGGTCGCGCCGATCAGCGTGGCGAGACTCGCCACGACCAGTCTCTGCCACCTCTCAAAAATCCAGCGTGCGACTATTCTCTCGGTGATCAGAAACCAGAATCCCGCCGAGCACGCGCTTGCAAGGGCTGCCATGATGTTGACCTTCGCTGCATACGACACCGGAATCGGGAGCAGCGCGAACGCGTGGCCGAGTAGAACGAAGAACGGATTTCCGGGCGGGTGCGGTATGCCGAGCACTTTCACTGCCGCCATGTATTCGCCGGTGTCCCACATCTCCACCGAAGGCGCGAGCGTCAACAGGTACAGTATGAATACGAGCGCCGCTGCAATCGCGGCGGGAATGTACGAGGGCTCGTACTCGTTACGACTGGAGATAGAAGCTGTCGTTGCCATTTATCGTCGGAGGTACTGGTGGGACTTGGGTGGATGAATTTTAGTCACTCGCGATGAGTTGTGCGTTCCGCGGGAAGCGGGAAGCGGGAAGCGGCAAGCGGGAAGCGGCAAGCGGGAAGCGGAAAGCGC
>JBOHTB010000154.1:0-17174 GCA_050733435.1 Gemmatimonadaceae bacterium
CCGGAGCTGGAGCCGAGTCCGCCGGGCCAGACATCGGTGGCAGAGCGCATGAGGAGCCAGGCTGTGTTGAGCGTCGAGGCGCATAGAAAAATTACCGGCGCCTGATAGTCGACCGTCTTGTCTGTGACCGCGTCGACAACCCGAACACCCGTCGCGCGCTTTTTGTCGCGATTGTAGATGACCTCGCTGACGATCGAGAATGGCTTGAGAGTGAGGCGTCCGGTTTTGGCGGCGGCGGGCAGGGTTGAGGATTGAGTGCTGAAGTACGCGCCGTACGGGCATCCGAGCCAGCACGCGTCGCGGTACTGACAGCCCGAGCGTCCGAGGTGCGCCTGACTCAGGTTGGCGACACGTCCCGGGATGATGTGTCTGCGTCCGTCGAAGAGCTTGGCGACTTTGCCGGAGACGAGCACCTCGCCGCAGTTGAGAGGCATCGCGGGAAGAAATTGTCCGTCGGGGAGCTGCGGCAGCTTCTCGAGAGAGCCCGAGATTCCCGCGTGGCGCTCGACGTGGTCATACCACGGCGCGAGATCGGCGTAGCGAATGGGCCAGTCGACCGCGATTCCATCCTTGACGTTGCCCTCGAAATCGAAATCGCTCCAGCGGTAGCTCTGACGGCCCCACATGAGGGAGCGGCCGCCGACCTGATAACCACGGTACCAGTCGAAGCGCTTGACCTCGACGTAGGGCGACTCCTTTTCGTTTACCCAGAACGAAAGATTTTTTTCGTTGAGAGCGTAGTCGCGCTTGAGGACGGGATACATCTCTTCCATCGCGCGGGTGCGTCCGCCGCGGTGGGGATAGTCCCAGGGATTTTTGGTCGCGTTGACGTAATCCTTGATGTGCTCGACGTTGCGTCCGCGCTCGAGCAGTAGAACCCGCAATCCTTTTTCGGTGAGCTCTTTGGCGGCCCAGCCGCCGGAGATTCCAGAGCCGACGACGATTGCGTCGTACGTGTTTGCGTCAGTGGTCACAATGCGCTCTCACGGTAGTAATCGAAGTTAACACAATTTTTTGAAGGCGAAAAAAAAATACCTCTCGTGCAACGGCGTGTATAGAGCGAAGATTGAGAGCCGAAATTCGCGGTTTGGGTGACGGGCCTCGTCGGCTCGGTGATTCCCCTTACGCGATTTCTGCATGAGAACCACGAGGAGTCCAGGCGACTTTCAACGAGGAATCTGCCGCGTGAGAAAAAACGTAACCCGCCGCGAGATGATCTCGACCACCGCGGCACTTGGTGCGCTGTCGGTTCTTGGTCCGCGCCGCGGTGCTGGTGCGGAGGAGATCCGGCCTATCCACAGCAGCGGACGCCTCAAGCAATCCGCGTCGCGATGGTGTTATGGGAAGATTCCACTCCCGGATCTCTGCGTGGCGGGAAAGCAGATCGGGTTGAGCGGGATCGATCTTCTGCAGAAGGCCGATTGGCAAGTCGTGCGAGACCACGGTCTCACGGTATCGATGGGCTACACGAACGACCGTCCCGATTTTCTGACCAATGGGTTCGTCAACCGCGCGAGCCATCCGATGCTGATTCGCGAGCTCGAGGTCGCGCTTCCCATTGCGAAAGCGGCAGGCGTTCCAAACCTCATTGCGATGTTTGGCAACCGCGAGGGACGTAGCGATGCCGTGGCCATTCCGGCGGCAATCGATGGGCTTAAGCAGATCGCGCCGCTGGCGGAGGAGCAGGGCGTGACGGTTTGCGTCGAGCTGCTGAACTCGAAAGTCGATCATAAGGATTATGCCGGCGATCACACCGCGTTTGGGGTGCAGGTGATGTCAGCGATCAATTCGCCGCGAGTGAAGCTGCTCTACGACATCTACCACATGCAGATCATGGAGGGCGACGTAATCCGCACCATTCGCGACAACCATCAGTACATAGCTCACTACCATACTGGAGGAGTGCCCGGCAGGCACGAGCTCGACGACAGCCAGGAGCTGAACTGGCACGGCATCATGAGAGCGATCGCTGATACGGGCTTCTCGGGATTCGTAGCGCATGAGTTCGTTCCAACGCGCGATCCGCTCACGTCTTTGCGGGAGGCGTTTCAGACCTGCGACGTGTGATCTGAACGGCGGTGCCGGGCACCGGCGTCGAGGCGCGAATTGAAAGTCGGTACCAGGTACCGGGTACCAGGTACCGGGTACCCGAACCGCTTCCCGCTTCCCGCTTCCCGCTTCCCGCTTCCCGCCTTACCCCCGCCTATCGCTTGCCGCGAAACGAAAGTGCCCGTCCAGTGATAGAGAATTGACGTTCTCAGGGTTTATACCCAGTCAAATTCGAAGTCATTTGTCTCCCATTCGCTACGGCATAAATGCTGGAGAATTCGTGACTTGCGCTCTCAAAAGGAGTCAATGAACGAACCCCTCTAACACCTTGGAACCTTGATTCCTAACTACAAGGGGGCGGCCCTGCGCCGTTTCTCAGCGCGTGAATCGCTGTCCCGAAAGTTGCCGTTGCTGATCTCCGCGCTCCTCGTAACGGCAATCCTGCTGTTGTCAGCGATTGCGTATCGTCAGCTGACAAGGGCGCTCGTTACGGCGGGCGGCGTGCGAATGGTGAGCGCGGCCAAGCTGCTCGGCAGTTTGTTCGAGGACTCCGGCAAGCATTTGCGGACAGAGGTCGAACAAATCGCCGCCGATTCCACACTCAGAAAATTCGCTGCTACCAGAGACGCGCGATCGCGCGCGGTGGCGGAAAGTGCGCTTGCTCGTATCGCCAAAGCTCCCCAACAACAGACGCTTGGCATAGAAGTCAGTGATCGGCAGGGCCGACAGATTCTGTGGGTAGATGGTGAAAAGGCAAAAGCCTCGGCGCCGTTCAAGGATCATCCGGCTGTCACACCACCCACAAAGACGGCAATCGAAGGTTTTGCCTTCGATCACGGAGTTCTGCACTACGAGACGGTTGCGCCAGTCGTTATGCCGCGAGGCGATACGATTGGATCAGTCACGATCTACAAGCAGATAGCGCAGGGCCAGAGCGCACAGATTATTTCAGGACTGATCGGCCCTGATGTGTCCTTTCTTCTGACCAGCGATGGCGGAAAGACGTGGACGGATCTGGCGGGTGTGGTTCCGGGTCCGGCGCATCTGGGGAAACCTGGAGTTCCGGAGGAATTTACCGGCGGAAAAGGTGTCCGCCGAGTCGGCGTCGTGGTGCCGATCAGATCGATGGGATGGACTCTGCTAGTGGATGTTCCCGTCTCCACAGTGCTGGCTCCCGCAAACCGCTTTCTTCGCGACATGGGAATCGCCGCCATCGTGCTCGTCCTCATCGGAGGAATCGCGGCGTTCTTCATCAGCCGTCAGATCACGGGGCCGCTCGCAGATATCACGGAGGCGGCAGAAGGAATCTCGGCCGGTGATTACTCGCTGCGGGTGAATTACGCGCGACGCGACGAGCTGGGTCTGCTCGCCCGCTCCTTCAATAGCATGGCCGAGCAGGTGGACGAGGCGCATCACGTACTGGAGGTGCGCGTGCAGGAACGCACGCGGGCACTCGAGAGCGCGCTCAACGAGCTGAGCGAAGCCCAGGAATCATTGGTGCGCCGCGAGAAGCTCGCAATGCTCGGCCAACTTGCGGGCGGCGTCGGACACGAGCTGAGAAATCCGCTCGGCGTCATGACCAACGCGATTTACTATCTGTTGATGGTGCTCAAGGATGCTCCCGACAACGTGAAGGAGTACCTCGGCATCCTGAAAACACAGATCGCGCTTTCGGAAAAAATCATCGGCGACCTGCTCGATTTCGCCAGGGTCAAAACGCCCCAGTTCGACAACGTCCCGGTAGAGAAAATTGTCCGCGACCAGCTCGAGCGGGTCGGCAATCTCAACGGTGTGAAGCTCGTTGAGAAGATTGCGCCCAATCTTCCGGCACTCCGCGTCGACCCGGTTCAGATTGGCCAGGTCGTGCTGAACCTTTTCACAAATGCCCTCCAGGCAATGGATGGGAAATCCGGCACGCTCGAAATTCGCGCCGCTCGTGGCAGCAACGGGTTCGTCAGGCTCGAGGTCATAGACACGGGCGTCGGCATGACACGCGAGCAGCTCGACAAGGTCTTTGAGCCGCTGTTCACCACAAAGGCGCGCGGCATCGGGCTTGGTCTCGCGGTATCGCGGAGTCTCGTGCTCGCGAACGGCGGCGAGATCTCCGTCTCGAGCGAGTCAGGCAAGGGATCGACCCTGTCGGTCGATCTCCCTATCGTGAAGGAAGCAGCGTGACGCGGAGCTCTGCCCGCGAAAACCCGGTGGCGCGCAAAATTCTGATCGTCGACGACGACCGGCAAATGGTGCGCACGCTCTCCGACATCGTCCGGCTTCAGGGCTGGAGCCCGGACGGCGCGCACAGCGGCGAGGACGCAGTGGAGGCGGTGCGGAAGCAGGACTATCAGGCAGTGCTTATGGACGTCCGCATGGCCGGCATCAACGGTGTCGATGCATTCAAGGCGATGAAGGCGCTGCGCCCGGAGATCAAGGTAATCCTGATGACTGCGTACACCGCCGCCGACATAATCGCCGAGGCCGAGCGGGAAGGCGCGCTCAAGGTGCTGTCGAAGCCGGTGGTGTTATCAGGACTGTTGGAGATGCTCGAACAAACGCGCAAGTCGTCCAGGCCTGTGCTCGTCATCGCGAACGACGCTGAGTTTCTCGCAGGTCTGCGCGAGGTTCTAATGGAGCGGGGTTACCAAACTCTTTTCGCCAGGAGTCTCGACGACGCACTGCACACGCTCGAGCAGAAGTCCCCACCCGTGGTCGTGCTGGATCTGAGAGTGAACGGTCTCTCTCCGGAAGACTCGGTGATGGCGATACGAAAGGTGAATCCTGGCGTCGCACTCATCCTTTGCAACGGACAGTCGTGCCGACCCGATCAGCCCGAGTTGATGGAAGGCAGACTCGTTCACGCGAGTCTTCTCAAGCCGTTTCCTCCGACGCGTTTGATCGAGATCCTCGATGAACTCTTTGCATAGCCCCCTCCGCGTTCTGGTTGTCGACGATGATGCGCAGATGCTGCGCACCATTACGGACATCCTGAGGATGAACGGCTACAACACATCGACGGCGCCCACAGGCCAGAGCGCTCTGGATCTCGCCAATAGCTTCGACACTCCTGCAGCCGTCGCCCTGATCGATCTCAGTCTCCCTGACATCGATGGTATCGAGCTGGTCGGACGTCTGCGACAGATATCGGATCTAACCGAAGTCGTGATCCTCACTGGAAACGCTTCGGTCGACAGCGCGGTGCGGGCGATGCGTGAGAAGAGTTACGATTACCTCATCAAGCCTGTGGAGCCGGACTACCTTCTCGCTACTCTCGGGCGAGCAGGTGAACGGTCCGAGCGGCGTCGCGCCGAGGCCGGGCGGCAGGACAGTGAAGATCGGCTGCGCAGAATCTTCGAGCACGTGAGCGACGCGCTCTTCATCGCCAACGACGAGGGAGAGATTCAGGACGCGAACCCTGCGGCGTGTACGCTGACGAGCATGTCGGTAGAGGAGCTTCGCTCCCGGCCGCTGATTCACGTTCTTCCTGAAATCGCGCGACTCAAGGGAGGTCTCAGTCACCGCGGCCAGAGCCGCGAGAATGGAACATCGGGCGGTAACGGATCGGGATTGCCAGGCCTGGACCAGTCGCGGGTGCTCGACATCGACGCGGCTGCGTTTGCGCCGGGAGTGCTCGTCTACACGGTGCGCGACCTGACCAACCAGGCGCGTTTGGAGGAGCAGCTGGCCCAATCGCAGAAAATGGATGCGGTCGGGCAGCTCGCTGGCGGGATCGCGCACGATTTCAACAACCTGCTGACGGTCATCATGAGTTACGGGTCGCTTCTCCTAACGGATCTCGACGAAACGGATCCGCGGAGGGACGACGTAACCGAGATCTCGAATGCGGCGGCACGCGCGTCCGGATTGACGCGTCAGCTGCTCGCGTTCAGCAGAAAACAGATCCTGGATCCGCGGCTGATAAACGTCAACACTGTTGTCAACGGAGTCGAGAAGCTCCTGCGCCGCCTGATCGGTGAAGACATCGAGCTGGCCACGACTCTCGAGGAAGATCTCCATTCAATCAACGCCGACCCGGGGCAGCTCGAGCAGGTGTTGATCAACCTGGCTGTGAACTCGCGCGACGCGATGCCGGATGGCGGGCGACTGCACATCACGACGGCAAACACGAATCTATCCAATGAGCACACGGGCCGGCATTTCTCGGTGGCGCCCGGCGAATACGTAATGCTTGCTGTGAGCGACACTGGAGTGGGAATGACGCGCGAGGTTCAGCAGCGCGTTTTCGAGCCGTTCTTCACGACGAAGGGCCAGGGGAAAGGCACCGGCCTCGGACTTTCGACAGTCTATGGAATCGTCAAACAATCCGGCGGCGATGTGTGGATCTATTCCGAGCCCGGCAAAGGAACGACCTTCAAGGTGTACTTTCCACGCGCGGTGGAAGGGGAAGCCTTTGTCAGCGCCACTGAAGATTCCCAGCCGTCACCCGGGGGCACTGAAACGATTCTGGTCGTAGAAGACGACTCCGCGCTGCGAGCGCTCTCGGCGCGCGTGCTCGAGGCAAGCGGCTACACGGTGCTGCTGGCGAGAAACGGCATCGAAGCGCTCGCGATCGCGAACGCTCATAAGGGACAAATAGACATGATCGCGACCGACGTGGTGATGCCCAAGATGAATGGCAGACCGCTCGTCGAAAAACTGCTGGAAGGCAGAAAGGGAATGCGCGTGCTCTTCATGTCCGGGTATACCGACGATGAAGTAATGCGGCGCGGGGTGATCGATGGACGCACGGCGTTCCTTCAGAAACCGTTCACCCCCGGACAGTTCGCGAAGAAAGTCAGAGAGGTGCTCGACCAGAGCGCTGCAGCGTAGACGGCTGCGGCGCAGCACGCGTCGCAACTCCTTTACGGAATGTAGACAATGTGCTGGTGCGCCGGATTGTACCGTTCAGGAGTTCCGAATCCGAGCGTCAATCGCGCATGGCAACCTCTCTCGAAAGAATTCACGACCCCGGCTACGAGACTTACTCTGCCTCCGAGCTTCGATTGCTGTATCAGCTTTACGAGGAGGCGCAGAGGGGCCGGATAGCGCATGGGGAGCGGCTGCGCGCGATCTTTCAGGGCAGGTCTTTGTCGGGATCCGGCATGACCGCTAAAGACCCTGACGTTCTCCTCAAGTCCGTGTCGCGCGGTGAAAGCGCCGGAGCACCGCGCATTCTCGAGCATACTTACGCGCGCGCGGCTCACGACGAAGCCGATGCCGCTGCGGCCGTGAGAGACGCCATCGAGCAGCATCCCGCATGGGTCTGGCTCTCGAGCGTCAAAGGGATCGGACCGCTTCTCGCTGCGCGGCTTCTGTCGAGACTAGATGTGACTCGCGCGAGAACTCCGTCCGCGTTCTGGGCCTACTGCGGCCTCGGCACAATTCCCGGAATTGTGTATCGATGCTCGAGCTGCGGACTCGAGGTCGCATATCCGGTCGGATACCAGAGTCGCGAGGGTCACACGAAACGATCCGCCGCTCGCGCCTGTGCGGGCGCGCTGGAGCCAGTGACCGAGCGCACCGCCAGAGTTGCTCCTCGACGGACGTCGCTCGGAGGCCGCGCGAGCTACGACGCGCAGGCTCGGATCTCGTGCTACCTCATCGGAATATCGATGCTCCGGTGCGGCAGCGAGTACAGGACATTCTATGATGTGGAGCGCGGCAGACTGGCAACGTTTAGGCCTGGGTGGGCCCCCAAGCGTTGTCACCTGTCCGCGCTTCGCAAGATGGAAAAGGCGTTCCTGCGCGACCTGTGGCTTGCCTGGCGCAGCGCGGAAAATCTGCCGATGGTCGCTCCCTACTTTCCGCGAGTTGAGTAACAAGCCGCCGCGATAAGCCGCGTTAACCGAAACCCTATGTCTATGAGTCACCCAATCAACCCGAGTGTAATCGGTTAGCGCGGCCGCGGCGGCCGCGGCATTCTGGGCTCTTCGTGGCGGAATTAAAATCAACAGAACACTACCAGCGGCGGCGAAAAAGCCTAGCGCTGGAAACGGTACCCGGCTTTTCTGACGGTGATGAGATGCCGGGGCTGGGCCGGATCGGGTTCGAGCTTGTTCCGCAATCGCGCGACGTGCTGATCTACCGTGCGCGATGTCACGCCCATGCTGTAACGCCACACCTCCTGCATCAGCGTGTCGCGCGAAACGATGTCGCCGCCCGACTCGATCAGAAATGCGAGAAAGTCGAATTCCATTGGACTGAGCTCGACCGGCTTTCCGCCGCGCAGCACTGTGCGCGTGCGAAGATCGACGACGACGTCCGAGAACCGAAGCTGCGAGGTTCGGGCGCCGCCATCCATGCCTGACGCACGTCTCGAACCCGGCGACAGACGACGAATGATCGCTTCCACGCGGGCAAGAAATTCAAGGACTCCGACGGGCTTCACGACATAGTCGTCCGCGCCGATGCGAAAGCCCTGGACCTTGTCCACTTCCTGATCGCGCGCCGACAGAATGAGCACCGCTGCCGCTCCACCTCCAGCGCGATATCGCCGCAGAACCTCGAACCCGTTGAGTCCGGGCAACATGAGATCGAGCACGATCAGATCGGGATCCGTTTTCTCGAGCCATTTCAGCCCCTCTTCACCATCCGCGATGCACTCGACCCTGTAGCCTTCCACCTCCAGACTGTTCCTGAGCCCGAGCGCGAGTGTCTCGTTATCCTCCAGGATAAGGATCGATCGCTCTGTCGCTATTTCCGGCGCGCCAGTTATCTGCATCATCTGCGTCACGCGCTCACGCCATTGCGCGCACCGTTGCGCGCGGCGAGCATCTCGAGGACGAACCTGTTGCCGCCTGTTGGCGCTTCCGTCAGGCAGACGTGCGCGCCCATCGCCGTTGCAAGGTCGCGGACGATCGCGAGGCCGAGCCCCGCCCCGCCGGTGCTGTCGTCGACAGTGCCACCAAGACGGACGAACGGTTTCCAGACTTCATCTCGATTGTCGCTGGGAACTCCGGGACCTGAATCATCCACCCAGAGACGCACGGTTTTGCCTTCGTCACGGGCACCGATCGTTATCGACTGGCCTGCGGGGCCATACTTGGCGGCGTTGTCCAGAACGTTGATCAGAATCTGGCGGAGCGCATCCGAATCCCCGCATGCGATGACCGAGCCGGAAATGTCGACGCCGATGCTCATCTTCCGCGCCTGAGCGAGCGGCGCGAAGAAATCGGCGGCTGTCCGAACCACCGCCGATACGTCTACGGGGACGGAATTCAACTGCGTTTCTGCTTTTGCCGCCGCGAGGACAGAGTCTGAGAGGGCAATCAAGCGGTGGGTTTCGGTCTCGATGATCTCCAGCGATCGCTCGCGCTCCGAGTCGCTGCGCGTGCGGCCGAGTCTCAGGAGCTGAACGAACATGAGTATCTGCTGCAGCGGCGTGCGCAGCTCGTGCGAGACGTTCGCAAGAAATTTCTGCCGCGACTGGACGAGCCGGATCTCGCTGCGCAGCGACGCGAAGCCAGCGATCGCGAGTACTACGCTCGCGACCAGGAGCAGCATCGATGCAGGGATCCTGGATTCGGGAATCCCACCGACGACAAGGTATTGCGCGACCGCCGGTTTCAACGCCACCGAAAAGACGGTGCCTCCGATGAAACCGAGTGCTGCGACTCCGTGATACTCCGACGACAGCCCATTCTTCGGGGCCTGATAAAGCTGCCTGTCCTGCATGTCCGTGATCGTCAGCGTGAGAAGTGAGTCCGCCGGCATTCCGGACGGCCACTTTTCCATAATTGTTTCAGAGTCTGCCGTCTTGCGGGAGGACGGCGTGCGTGAACGTGAGTCCAGATATCCGGGCACCTGCGGCGGCATCACCCGCACGACCTTGTACATGATCGAGTAGTCGGAGGTATCCCGAACTCCATAACACGATCGATAGCCGTAGACCGCGAGAAGCTTGTTGGCGGAATCGTAGGCCGGCGCATAAGAGACCGCTTCACGGCCGACAGGGCCATCGACGAACAGGTATCCGAATCGTGCTCCTCTAACCCACGGCTTGACGGCGAGCTTTGGGATCGAGTCGCGGATGATTGCATCGATGCCTGCATCGGGTCGTCCACCGGCGTAGGTGACGGTGCGCGAGGGCATCATCACCCTGAACCGGTAGATGGGCCAGTTCTCGCTCGGCCCGCACCGCTCGGTCGTGTCTGGTACGGCGGCGAGCACGCTCGCTGGGGGAAGAGTGCCCGGTATCCAGGGATCGCTCGGATGGACGGGCAGATACGCCTGAAAGAGCGTCCGGTCGCGCGCAAACAGGTACGCGCGCGACGTGTAGATGTAGCTCGCGAACATCGCGTAATCCCTGATGGTACGCTCGGCCGCGGCCTTGCGCTCGCGCGCATTGGCCATCGAATCCCGCACGGCTAGCGCGGAAACGACGACAATGCCGAGAAGCGCCGCACCGAGAAGAAGGGGCCGGGCTCCATAGACTCGCATAGCGCGAACGAAAGGAATCATATGGACGGGTGTACCAGCCAATACAATACCGCTCGCGGTGAAATCGTGCTCGACGAGCGTTGTATGCGAATTGTAAAAATTGACGCGGGGTGACGCGTTTCGTCTGGCAATCCCCCGCGGGCGCGCAATTCGGCGCCGTGTTCGCCTGAATGGCGCCGGTCACCAATTGCATACAATCCGCTACACGTCCGTCACAGCTTCGACACTCTGGAAGTCTGTTCTGGCCGAGCGCTCACTCCCACATTGCGCATCAACCACAGAGCACGGAGGCTCCATGAGGCTGCTACGTAGTATGAGCAGTGCAGTCGCGCTCCTCGTAATCGTCACGTCTTCGCTCATCGCGCAGGCAGGCGTTACGGTCACAGGCACCGTCACGAGCGATCAGGGTGTTCCGCTCGCGGGCGCGACGGTTCTATTGCAGGGAACGAACATCGGCGCGCAGACGAACGACGCGGGACGATTCACGTTCGTAGTTCCGAGCGCGCGAGCAAACGGTCAGGCGGCAACGCTTACGGCGCGCGTGATCGGCTACACGGCGATATCGATTCCGATAACGCTATCCGCGGGGTCGACAATCAGTCACGACTTCTCTCTCGCGGCGAACCCGTTTCACCTCGGTGAAGTGGTCGTGACCGGCGCCGGAACATCGACGACTCGCGAGCGGTTGACGACGACGATCAATACGGTCGACAGCACCGCTCTGCGCAGAGCGGTGCAGCCGCAGAATCTCGTGTCCGCGCTCACGGCGCAGGCGCCGAACGTGGAGGTGAGAACGCAATCGGGCGAGCCCGGTGCGTCAGCATCCATTCGCATCCGCGGCGCGACTTCTCTCTCGGGCGCGAATCAACCGCTGTTCATCGTCGACGGTCAACCGATCGACAACTCCACCACCTCGACGCAGGGCGGCAATCAGGGAACGGTTACGACCAATCGCGCATCGGACATAAATCCCGATGATATCGAGTCGGTCGAAATCCTGAAGAGCGCCGCGGCGGCGGCCATCTACGGCGCGCGCGCTTCGAACGGCGTCGTCGTGATCACGACGAAGAGCGGTCACCCCGGACCGACGCGCTACACTTTCTCGTCGACGGAAACGTGGGACAAGCCTCGCGTTCCCGACATCCTCCAGCGCTCTTACGGACAGGGCACGGGCGGTGTCGACGCGACTTGCGGCGGGCCAGACTGCGCTGTGACTCCATACAGCTGGGGCGCTCCCATCGCGCCTGGCACTCCGGTTTACAACCACGAGAACGAGCTATTCGACACGGGCCTGACGGCGGACAACAATCTGCAGATCTCGGGCGGAAACGAGCGCACGACGTTCTTCGGCTCCGGCGGACTCACGGCCCAGGATGGATACTTCAAGGGTCCGAACAACAAGTACAATCGTGCGACGGCGCGCCTGAAAGCATCACAGGTAGTCTCGTCGAAGCTCACGATCGGCGGAAACTTCAGCTACATCGACGATCGCGGCAAATACGTGCAGAAGGGCTCCAATACATCCGGAATCATGCTCGGCGCAATGCGGACTCCGCCGAACTTCAACAACCTGGATACCTACACCGCTTCCGGACTCCAGAGGCCATACCGCTTCCCTGAGCCGACCAGCGTGCCGAGCATGCAGGCGGCGGCGTACTACGACAACCCGTTCTTCGTCCTCGACAACCCGGGCAACCGGAGCGAGCTGGGACGGTCAGTATCCAACGTCAACGCCGACTGGAATCCGATCGATTGGCTCAACGTCAAGTACACTCTTGGCGCGGATTACTACAACGATTCCAGACTGCAGGCGCTTCCGCTCACGTCGGCGACCGACAAGCGCGGCGACGTGATTCGCTTCGATGCCAGCAACCTCGAGATCGACCACAACCTGCTGGCAACGGCCAAGCACGGTTTCGGCTCGAACGTCGACGCGACTTTCACGGTCGGTCAGAACCTCAACTCGAGACGCTACCGGCAGATCGCTGACGAAGGCGACGGCCTCATCGCGCCTTCGCCGCTGGCGATCCAGAACACAGTGAACAAGGGCGCGAGCAATCTCCTCAACCTCGTCTTCCCATTCTCGGGAACCGCGGAATTCCGATCGTTGGCGCACATCGAATCCTATTTCGCGCAGAGCGAGCTGTCGTTCTACAACCAGCTCGTAGTCAACGCGGGAATCCGCAACGATGGATTCTCCACGTTCGGCGCATCTACGCGGCGCCACAACTTCCCGAAGGCGTCGGCAGCGTGGACGTTCACGAACCTGCTCGGGAATGGGCCGAAGGGTCTGCTCTCGTACGGCAAACTGCACTTTGCCTATGGCGAGACCGGAAAAGAGCCACCCCTTTACGCAGCGGTTACCACGCTCGCGTCGGGCCAGACCTTTGGCTCCGGCTATAACGATGTCATCCTGTCGTCGATCAACGGGCAGGGCGGACTGGTAACGAGTCAGACACTGGGTAATCCGTCGCTTAGGCCGGAGCGAAATCGCGAGAACGAATACGGCGGAGATTTCGCCTTTTTCGGCAATCGCGCCGATTTCTCGGCGACCTACTACACCCGGCGCGCGGACGATGTGATCCTCGGCGTTCCAGTGAACAGCTCCGGCACCGGCGCACAGTTCGCGATCAAGAACGCCGCGTCGATTACCAACAAGGGAACGGAGCTGGTGCTCAACATCCGTCCGTTCACGACTTCAACGCTCGCGTGGGATGCCGGAGTTCAGTTCGGCCGGAATCGCGGGAACGTAAAGAGTCTGGATGGCGCGGAATTCATTCCGTACAACAGCGAAGGGTTCAACGGCGGTATCGGCTCCTCGACCGTCGGTTACGCTCCTGGAGTGATCAGGGGATCGGATTTTGTGCGGTGCGGACGCGGTCTGCATCTCAACGATGCCGCGAACACCGACGTCGACGCCGTGTGCGGCGCCGTTGGCAATGCGAGGCACGCGCTCTACATAGCCGCTGACGGCAAGCCGGTCGTCGACAACACCGATCGCGTCATAGCGGATCCAAATCCGAAATACACGATGTCGTACAGGTCATCGATCACGGTTTGGAACAAGCTACGCCTCTCCGGCCTGCTCGATGTTCGAAAGGGCGGTCAGGTCTGGGATCAGACTCTCAGCGTGCTGGACAACTTCGGAACTTCCAAGCGTTCGGAGATCAGATCGCAGCAGGGAATCTTTGGAAAGAACTATCTGACGGACGTCTATCCGTACGTCGCAGGTCCGGGCGCGGGCACGGTGGCGTTCCACACGCCGCAGGAATGGCAGGCCTGGTTCACGGGTGACGGAGGCGGTTTCGGCCCGGTGGGCGCGCAAGCCGTCGAGGACGGGAGCTACGCGAAGCTGCGCGAGATCTCGCTCAGCTACACACTCGACCAGCCGTGGGTGAAGTCGCTCTCCGGATTCTCGAGCGTCGATGTGCGGCTGGGTGGGCGCAACCTCAAGACCTGGACGCGCTACAAGGGTTACGACCCCGAAGTCAACCTGGGCGGCGCGGAATACCTGACTCAAGGCATCGACTACTTCATCAATCCGCCGACGCGCTCGTTCGTTCTCGCGCTCAGCTTCAATCGCTAAGGGCCAAGGAGAAATCAGAGTGATAAACCACATAAAAAAACTGGCCGCGACCGCCGCGCTGGGAGCATTGCTCGGCGTTGGTGCTTGCCGCGACTCCCTTACCGGGGGTGAGCTAAGTACGGATCCGAACAACCCCGTGACCGCAACCAATGCGCAGATCTTCGTTGGCAGTCAGTCGGCTCTCTGGAATCTCTGGGGATCCGACGTGTCGCGGACAGCGGGACTGCTCACGCAGCAACTCGCGGGAACGGCAAGACAGTACGCTTCACTCGCGGACAATTACGCGCTGACTACCAACAACACCAATGGATACCAGCGCGACCTCTACGTCTCCGGTGGTCTCGTGGACATCAAGAGGCTGGAGGATGGCTCGCTCGCCGCGAGAGATACGATTTTTCTCGGCGTCGCGCGGGTTTTGGAGGGTGCGTTCATGGGAACGGGCGCCGACCTCTTCGGAAATCTGGTTTACAAGGAGGCCGTAAGCGGAAATCCGACGCCGCATCTCGACGACCAGCTCGCGGTTTACGATTCGGTGCAGACAGTGCTTTCGGCAGCAGTTGCCAATCTGTCTGTCCCTGTGAGCTCCAACAACATTGGACCCGGCGCCGCGGATCTCGTATACGGCGGCGATCCGGCGAGCTGGCTGGCGCTCGCGCACACTCTCAAGGCCAGGTTTTATCTGAACACCGCCGAAGTACGGCCCGCAGCTTACGCGCAGGCTCTCGCAGAAGCAGCGCAGGGTATCAAAAGCAATGCGGGCACGTACTCCGGCGCATTTACCGCGTCGCCGGGTGAGCAGAATTTCTGGTATCAGTTCGACATCGTGCAGCGCGCGGGAGACATGGGTCCTGGGATTTTCCTCGACAATCTTCTCAAGGCGCGCGGGGATCCGAGGCGCAACGATTACTTCCAGCACAACGTGGCCGACCAGCCAATCGACCTGAGCGTTGCGCGGCTGGCCCCGGACTACCCGCAGCCCTACGTGAGCTATGACGAGAACACGCTCATATGGGCAGAGGCAGCGTATCGCACGGGAGACCAGGTAACGGCTTTGGCAAAGCTGAACGAAGAGCGCGCCAACCACGGTCTTGCGCCGGAAGCAGTTGCCGGACAAGCGCTGCTCAACGAGATACTAACCGAGAAGTACATCGCTGACTTCCAGCTCTCGGAGCAGGTGTGGCGCGACTACACTCGCACCTGCACGCCGAATCTGGTTCCGTCGCCCGCCGCGAGCAGCTCTCCAAGTGGCGGGAAGATTCCGGGCCGGATGTTGTACGACATAAGCGAGATCAACACAGATCCGAACTATCCGGACGACTCGGGAATTTTCTGGAACCCGGACGATCCGGCTAACGCTACTTCGGACGGGACCGGCGCAGTTTGCCTCGGTCGATAACTCTTGGAATTTCAGGACGCGCCTGAGGCATCGGACTTCGTGGTTCGATACGAGGTTCGGTGCCTCGGGGCATCCGGCGGATAGCGCGATGAAGGGTTTTGCATTTTTTCTGTTGGCGACATGCGTCTCGTGCCAGCGATACGTTGCCCTCGACGCAGCGCCAGTGAGCGTTGGGACCGATGTGCGCGTCAATCTCGATGCCGACGCGGCGGGAATTTCGTTTTCGCGAATAGGCTCACGCGTGCAACAGGTTGAGGGTCGTGTCGTTGGCATGAGCGACTCGAGTCTTGCCATCGGTGTTACGACAGTCACTCGGCTCAATGGCCTCGAGGATGCGTGGAGTGGCGACACCGTGGTTTTCCAGCGCTCCCAAATTCAGGGGGTGGAAGAAAAACGGATCTCCGCGTCGCGGACACTGCTTTCGGTCGGCGGGTTGGTCGTCGGCGGGATCGTGGCGCACGCAGGGTTGCGAGGAGGAACCAGCACTGTCGCGGGGCAGCCGCCCGGAGGCGGAGGAAACTGAGGGCGGGAAGCGGGAAGCGGTCTGGAGGACCGAGGACTCGGACCAACTCCATTGCTGATCGCGGACTGATTGAGGATCGAGCATCACTAGAGACAACTGCAACATAAAAACTACCGGCAGGCGGCCTTGGGCCGAACCGGCCCGTGGCTACGGGCTCTTCTGGGTGGCATTTGTGGAACTGCGTTTGGGTTTCGTGGGCGTCAGGCGCTTGATCAGGGTGTAGAGCATCTTGCGCACTGAGATCGTTTGGGCAGCGAGCGTCGCGAATTCATCCTCGGAGATAATGCCGGTGTCGCGCGCAACGATCAGATGGTACTCCAGCTCTGACGCCGAGTTGAGGGCGTAACCCAAGTACCGGGCGAACTGGGCGTCAGAGGTCTGCCGTCTCCCTTCGGCGATATTCGCGGGGATCGACATCGCAGCTCTGAAAGCCTGGCTGCGCAGCGACGCGAATTGGGGATTTCGAATGCGAGTTGTTGAGCGGTGCACATGCAACGAGAGCGCATGAGCAGTCTGCCACACGCGCAGTTTCTTGAAATCCGACATGCTTCATTCTGCGAAGTCTCACGAAACGGGCGACCATCGTTTTTCTCCGCCCGCCACCCAGAAGAGCCCGTAGCCACTGGCCGGTTCGGCCCGAAGCCGCCTGCCGGTAGTTTTTATGTTGCAGTTGTCCCTAGTTATGCTCCATCCTCAATCAGTCCGCGATCGTCGATGCCGTTAGTCCGAGCCTTCGGTCCTACAGCGTCCCGCTTCCCGCTTCCCGCTTCCCGCTTCCCGCAAGATCGGCATATCTTGGGTATGTCACAGGGTCAATTCGCGCCCGCCAGTTAGCAACGATGATGGCGTGGCTCACTGCGACGACATCCAGGGGAGTCGAAATGTTGAAGCGGAATCTATTTGCAGCTGCAGTAATCGTCCTCGTTCCCGGATTGGCGCAAGGTCAGGACGCCGCCCTCGCCAGAAAAGTGGATTCGGTCGCCAACCAGGTACTCCACGCCACCGGTGTGCCGAGTGCGACGGTCGCGGTTGTGAGGCACGGTCAGCTCGCGTACGCGAACGCTTACGGGTGCGCCAGGCTGAATCCATGCGTCAACGCGACGCCCGACATGAAATACGCGATCGGATCGATCAGCAAGCAATTCACCGCGACGGCGATACTGCTCCTGCAGCAGGAAGGGAAGCTC
>JBOHTB010000155.1:0-5466 GCA_050733435.1 Gemmatimonadaceae bacterium
GTCGGTCCAAAGAGCGATTTCGTGGAGAATCCCGCGCTGCACGTGATGGTCTCGTCTGTCGTAGCCCTGGGTCGGCCAGCCCTTGTGGCGAGCGAGAGCCAGCATCGCGGTGTGTTTTCCCGAGCAATTGTTGTGGATCCTGCCCGGCCGTCCTCCTTCTTCCCGCAGCATTTTCGCGCCGCGCTGGGACGAAGGCTCGTGGGGACCGCACGCGAGATCACCTTCTTCGAGCCCGATGTCGCGGAGCATGTTCTCCACGAGTGTGACGTGCTCGGGCTCACCCCCGTGAGACGCGCAGGAAATTGCAAGCTGCTCGTCGCCCCACTCGAGCGAATCAAATCCCCCTGAAGCGAGAAACGGGAGCACCTGGAAAGGCTTGGCGCAGGATCGCCAGAAGGTAAACGCGTTCGCATCGCGCGCCGTACCAATCAGCTCGTCTCCTTCGCCGACTACGGCAGCGTGGACTCGATGCTCGGATTCGATACCCTCACCGCGCGTGACTACTACATCGAGCTCGAACGCTTTTTTCAAACTTCAAGACACTCAGGTGGGTTCCTAGAATAGCTTAACCTGAATCGCCTGCTTTGTGTACCGCTTCGGATCGCGTCTTATGTCGACGAGCACGTTATTGAGCTCGGTGACGGTTTTCACGAGCTGGTCGTAGAGCTGCTGGTCGGTGAACAGCTTCTGCATCGTACCATTGCCGTTCGACATGGCGCCGACGAGTGAATCCGCTCGTGTCACGACGCGCACGAGATGGGTGTAGAGCGTATCGTCGCGGAGCATCTTGCCCAGTGAGCCGTTTCCCCCGCTGATCTGTCTCATGACTGTATCGGCTGACGCGACGGCTCGGTTGAGGCTGTTATAGAGCTGGGGATCGTCGAGAAGTCTGCCGAGCGTTCCGCGCGGATTCTCGAGGCGCGTCATGAGCGCGCTCATTTGCGCCAGACTCGAGTTGAGCTGGTCGTACAGCTGGCGATTCGTTACGAGCTGGCCCAGCGTCCCCTGACCGCTAGTGATCCCCGCAGTGACCTTCTTCAGATCGTGTGTCAGACTTACGACTTCCGCAATCGCGCCGGATGCCTGTCGCACGACGGCCTCGTAGTCCGTCGACGGGACCACGATCAGAGTGTCTCCCTCGTGGAGGGGCCTGAACTTCGGGGTTCCGACTGAGATGTCGATGATCTTGTCGCCCAGGAGTCCCATGGTGGCGATTTTCGCCCGGGAATCGGCACGAACCTGGTTTCGGACCCTGCGGTCGACTTCCAGAATGACGCGGAGGTTCCGCGTGGTGTCCTCGTCGGGCGCAAGAAACTGGATGTCCTTGATCGTCCCGGCGAGCGTTCCAGCCACCGATACCGGTCCGCCAATTCGGAGACCGCTCGCGTTGGCGATGAAGCTCACCAAGCGGTATCGCTTTCCGAACATGTTTCCCGCCTGACCGATTCGCAAAACCGCGAATGCGAGGATGACGAGTGCGACGAGTATCATCACACCCACCTTGAGCTTGTCCCAGGTTATGAACGAGGATCGTCTCATAGTCTAGAAAGTATCACTGCTCGCCAGCGGAAGCCGCCGGGTGATTACAGCGCGACACCGAATTATTCCCTCCCCCATCAGAAACCGCCGAGGAAGTCGCGGATGTATGGATCGTCACTGCCGGTCATTTCCTCGGGGGTGCCGAAGAACGCGATGCCCTTGTTCGCGAGCAGCGCGATCTTGCTCGCCATCCGGAATGCGGATCTGATGTCGTGCGACACGACGATCGATGTGACGCCCAGCTCGCGCTGCAGCTTGATGATCAGGTAGGTGATCGTCGCAGTGGTCAGCGGGTCGAGGCCGGAAGTTGGCTCGTCGTAGAGCATGATCTCGGGGTTGTTCGCGAGTCCGCGCGCGATGCCGACGCGCTTTTTCATTCCGCCCGAGAGCTCCGCCGGCATTTGATCGACAACCTTGTCGACTTCGAGATCGACGAACTCCAGCTTTTCGCGCACCCTGGCCTCGATCTCGTCTTCGTTCAAGGTGGTGTGTTCGCGCAGAGGATACGCGACGTTCTCGTAGACGGTCATCGAATCGAATAGAGCCGCGCCCTGGAACACCATCCCCATTTTCTGCCGCACCTTGAGCGCGTCGTCGAAGGTGAGGTGGGTAATGTCTTCGCCATCGATGGAGACCCGCCCTTTGTCGGGAATCAGCAACCGAAGGAGGAGCTTGAGGATTGTCGATTTTCCGGTGCCGGATTCTCAAACGACGACGACTGTCTCGCCCTCGCGGGCATTGAAGGAGATGTTCTCGAGGATCGGCTCCTCGAACGCGAGCGAGACGTTGTCGATCGAGATGACGACGTTCTGCGGCTCGCGAGCCTGCAAGGGCGAGGGCTGTTTCTCCTCGTTTTCATCGGCGACTTCCTGCAGCTCGGTTCTGATCGCGGCCCGAACGCGCCCGGAGTCGTGGGCACGGCGTGGCATCGCCGTCTGATCCTTCTCGCTCGGTACACGACGGTCGGCCTTGCTGCGGCGGTCTTCTTCGTCATCACTCATGGCTGGAACACTGCGAGGAGGACCTGGGTCATGAAGTAGTCGACGACGAGGATGAGGATGCTCGCGGTGACGACGGTGCGCGTCGTTGCGGTTCCAACGCCCTCCGTTCCGCCCGTCGTCTTCAGGCCGAAGTGACACGCAACCAGCGAGATGATCCCCCCGAATACGAACGGTTTGCCGAGTCCCTGGATGAAGTCGTTCGGGATATAATGGAGGGTGAATCCGCTCGACAGCATTTGCTCGAACACCATCCTCCAGTAAAGCGACGCGGGTTTCCCAAGATAGAACGTTGCAATGACGCTGCCGCCAAGCATTCCGACGAAATCATTGATGATGGTGAGCACGGGCACCATGATGAGCGCGGCGAGAACGCGCGGCGTCACGAGCTTCTTGATCGGGTCGGTGCCCAGCGTGTTCAGTGCGTCAATCTGCTCGGTGACGCGCATCGAGCCCAATTGGGCGGCGATCCCTGACCCTACGCGTCCCGCGACCATCAGTCCGGCCAGTACGGGCCCAAGCTCTCGAACCATCGACCCCGCGATGAGCCGACCGATGTAGTCGGTCGCGCCGAACGTCTGCAGCTGCACGGCGGACTGGAGTGCGAGCACCATCCCGGTAAAAAATCCGGTAAGAATTACGATTCCCAGCGATCCAACCCCGATCGCGTCCATCTGCTGGAACAGGTCCGCCGTGTAGAACGGCTTGACGAAGATGAACCCCAGCGCCTTGCCGGCGAGGACGAAAAACTCCTGCAGCGAGTAGACGCCACGCTTTGCCGCGTCGTTGAGGCTGTCTAGGATCAAATGATGGAGTGAGGGAGAGCGAGAGCGTAGCGCCGACGCCATAGGGGTGGCAAGGGCTATGCCTTCTTTGTCGGACATAAACTCGACGTTATGTTTTTTACCTGAAGGGCGGTACGTGAAAGGCGGAACGACTTGAAAGGCGGTGCCAGGTACCCGGTAGCTGAAAGGACCCCTACTGCAGTCCGCGCTTGCAGTTAAGGACGTAGTTCGTAGTTCGCAGCTTCTAGTTCGGATTCGCATTAGTTCGCCGTCCGCAGTCAGTCCGCGATTGTCAATGTCGTTGATCAGCACCCTCGGTCCTCAGCCTTCAGCCATGATTGAATCAATTTCCCGCGACCGTCTGATCGAGCTCCTCGAGGCCGGCGCGCAAACCAGAGTCGCGATAATCGGTGACGCGATGCTCGATGTGTATTTGCGCGGTGACGTCGATCGGATCTCGCCCGAAGCGCCCGTGCCGGTTGTCAGGATTCGCGAGAAGGAGCTCGCTCTGGGCGGCGCCGCCAACGTCGCTCAGAACGTCGCGGCGATAGGCGCTAGTTGCGATCTCGTCTGCGCAGTCGGGGAGGATGCAGAGGGCCAGGTCCTCAAGGAGATGCTTCGCGACCTGAAGGCCGAGATGCGCTCAGTTGTAACGGTCGAGCGACGGACGACCACAAAGACGCGCGTCCTGGCGAGATCGCAGCAGATAGTGCGATTCGACGAGGAAGAGGACGCCGACATCCGCGGCGACGAAGTCGTGCGCCTGGTCGATGCCGCGATCACAGCGATCGACAACGCCGACTCAGTCGTGTTCGAGGATTACAACAAGGGAGTACTTACTCCCGCTCTCATAGCTCCCGCCATGCAGAACGCGAAGGCGCGCGGAATCCCCGTAGTTGTCGATCCCAAGTACCGCAACTTTTTCTCGTACGAGGGCGCGACGATCTTCAAGCCGAATCGGCGAGAGCTCGAATCGGCGCTTGGAGCTTCGGTGCGGATCGATCATCCGGAGGCGCTCCCGGAAACCCTGAAGAAGCTTGGAGTCGAGCACCTTCTCCTCACACTCGGCGAAGAAGGTATGGCGCTGATCGCGGCCGACGGCGAAATCGGGCGCGTGCCGACGACCGCGCGCGAGGTCTACGACGTCGTCGGAGCGGGAGACACGGTCACCGCTTACCTTGCGACGATGCTCGCGGGCGGTGCGACTCCTGCGGAAGCGGCGGTGATCGCCAACTTCGCAGCCGGTGTGGAAGTCGCCAAGCTGGGCGCCGCGACGGTGAGCATCGACGAAGTCATCGAGGCCTACGACATGTTCGGGAGCGCCGGCACGGGCGACGTTCCCGTCGCGTAAGGCGATCTCCATTTCAAAGGGGAGCAAGGTTTGCCGCAGATGGTGAAAGGAATCGTCGCGCTGTTCTTTGGTGTGGCGACTTGGACCGCGAACGCTCGCGCACAGGACTCGAGCGGCGCAATTCCCGACGGACCGTTCGTCACTAACGGGGTCGAGGCGGACATCTCTCGCGCACCGCTCGTCACCAACGGAATCTCTCGCGGTGCTTTCGTCACCAGTGGCGTGGAGATGGGAACGCCGCACGATTCGACTGGCGTGGTCCAAAAGCCATCGTGTCCACTTTCGCACTCGCAGATGAACGGCGTGCGCGCCGGTGTGGGGGGGGCGTTTGTTGGCGGCAACGCGTATCTCTATCACTACTTCAAGAAGGCCTGGTGGTCCGGAGAACGGGCGCCGCACTTTTTCTTCCGCGCCGACTGGGATCAGGAGTTTCGCGATCAGGACAAGTTCGGTCACATGTTCGGTGGCTATCATCTCGCCCGCATTGGACACGCTGCACTTCGGGACGCGTGCGTGAGCGAGAAGAAGTCGATCATCTGGAGCACGGCCTACGCGGCGGCGTTCCAGCTGCAGATCGAGATCTTCGACGGAATGTACAAGAAGTACGGCTTTTCATACGCCGACATGATCGCGAACACAACGGGTCAGACGCTGGCGGTGTTACAGGAGCTGCATCCCGCACTCAGGGCGATCAAGCCGACGATCTCGTACCACAAGACGAGGGCGCTCATAAATATGGAGAACGGGACGATTCAAAGCGGAGAGCTTCGTCCCTCACTCGACTATTCGGGCC
>JBOHTB010000156.1:0-7966 GCA_050733435.1 Gemmatimonadaceae bacterium
CTACGTGACGTTGGGCGAAGAGTCCAAAGAGCCGACGATCCGGCACGTGCATCGCAAGCTCTTCCTCCCGACTTACGGATTGTTCGACGAGGAGCGATTCGTCGATCGTGGCTTCGAGGTCAGGGCGTTCGACACGCGATGGGGTCGTGCGGCGGTGCTGATCTGCGAGGATGCATGGCACAGCTTGACCGGAACCGTCGCCGCCCTCGACGGAGCCGCGATCATTTTCATAGTATCCGCTTCGCCAGCGCGGGGTGTTTGGGCGCGAGAAGAGGAAGGCCCGATCCCAGCCAATCTCAAGCGTTGGGAGCGGCTTGCTCGCGACATTGCTGAGGAGCACGGCGTTTTCGTGGCGCTCGTCAATCTGGTCGGTACAGAAGGTGGCAAGAGCTTTTCAGGTGGATCGATAGTGGCAGGCCCGAACGGTGATATCCGCGCCCGAGCGCCGCTCTGGGAAGAAACACTGATGACGATCACGCTGGATCCTGAGGATCTCACGCGCGCGCGGTCGGACTTGCCGCTGCTCACCGATCTCCAGACGATGATGCCGCATCTGATGCGGACCGTCGATCGCATTCAGGCGGGCGAGCGATTGGAATTGAGTTATGACGACGCGCGGACCGACGGCGGACCGCTGACGCCGAACAGAGACAGCAAAAAGAAATCGGACGGGGCGTCAAGAACCGCGTCGCGTGCTTCGGCCAGGAAATCCGAAAAGGCCTCTGTGAATGGTGACGAGCCGATACCGGTTCTCCGGGCGCCGGAATCTCCGGGTGGCCCTCAGCCCCTCACGATCGATCCTGAGCTCACAGCAACGTGGCTCGCGTCATTCCTGCGCGAGGAGTTCGATAGGCGCGGATTCGAGAAAGCCGTGCTCGGATTATCCGGCGGGGTCGACTCCGCGGTGACTGCGCACCTCGCCGTCAAAGCGCTCGGTGCCGAAAACGTGGTGGCGGTGAGGATGCCGTATCGCACGTCGAGTCCCGATTCCCTGGCACACGCTCAGCTCGTGATCGACGGACTCGGCATTGGGTCGCGTACTGTCGATATCTCTCAGGCAGTCGATGGCTACCTTACGAACGAGCCAGATGCGGATGGTGCCCGAAGAGGCAACGTGATGGCTCGCGAGAGGATGATCGTTCTATTCGACCAATCGGCAAAGTACCGTGCGCTCCCAGTCGGCACCGGCAACAAGACCGAGCGGCTCCTTGGGTATTTCACCTGGCACGCTGACGATTCCCCGCCAATCAATCCATTGGGTGATCTCTTCAAGACGCAGGTCTGGCAGCTCGCAACATTTCTCGGCGTTCCTGAGGTCATCGTCGCGAAGCCAGCGTCGGCGGATCTTATCGAGGGTCAGACGGACGAGAGTGATTTTGGAATCAGCTACGCCGACGCCGACCAGATCCTGAACTGGCTTCTGACCGGGTACAGCCCGGCATCGCTAGTTGCGCGCGGATTCGACGCGGCCAAAGTCGAGCTCGTACGAAGCCGGCTCGCGGGAACGCATTGGAAGCGCAAGCTTCCGACCGTCGCGCTCGTCAGCGCAACTGGCATCGGCGAATCCTATCTCAGGCCGGTCGACTACTGACGTCGTAGCCGTCGCGCCGGCCGACCTGCTATTTTTCGAATTCGGATCGATTCCGCCTGCCGGAGACTATGGCCACAAGAACGCTTCCCGATCAGAAAACCTCAGCCGCGTCGGCCAGCTCGAACCTTTCAGCCAAGCAGCTGGTGGCAGCATACCGGAACATGCTGCTCTCGAGACGTCTGGATGACAAAGAGGTTCAGCTAAAGAATCAGAACAAGATCTTTTTCCAGATCTCCGGAGCGGGCCATGAGGCCGTGCTGACCGCGGCAGGGCTGGTTCTCAAGTCCGCCTACGACTGGTTCTACACGTACTATCGCGACCGGGCACTCTGCCTCGAGCTCGGTGTCACGCCCGCGGAGATGCTGTACGAAGCTGCGGGGGCGGCGATCGATCCAGCATCAGGTGGCAGACAGATGCCGAGTCACTGGGGGCACAAGGCCTACAACATCGTGTCCGCGTCGTCACCGACCGGCACTCAGTTTTTGCAGGGTGTCGGCTCCGCTGAAGCGACTCTCCGCGCGAAGCTGCTCAATATCACCGAAGGATTCGAGAAAGACGAAATCGTTTTAATCTCTACGGGCGAAGGTCAGACGAGCGAAGGCGAGTTTTGGGAGTCTCTGAATACGGCGTCGAACCTGAGGCTTCCGGCAGTCTACCTGGTCGAAGACAACGGCTACGCGATCTCGGTGCCCGTTGAGGTCAACACCGCGGGCGGAAGCATATCGAAGCTCGTTCGATCCTTTCCGAATCTCTTTGTCCAGGAAGTCGATGGCTGCGATTTCCTTGCGAGCTACGACGTGATGCAGCGCGCCGTCGAGTACGCAAGACAACGGAAGGGTCCTGCGCTAGTCCACGCGCACGTGATCAGGCCGTATTCGCATTCGCTTTCGGACGACGAGAAGCTTTACCGGCCACAGACCGAGCGGAGCGCTGATGCGGCGAGGGACCCGATCACACAATTTCCGAAGTGGCTGGTGAGCGAAGGTCACGCGACCGAAGACCAGATCAAGCAGATCCAGAACGAAGTCGATTCGGTAGTTCTCGCGGCGACGGACGACGCGTTAGCGCAGCCGCAGCCTGGTCCGGAAACCGTTTATTTCGGCGTGTATTCACCCGACGTCGATCCGACCAGCGAGCAGTTCGACACGGAAGATGATCCACAGTTCTCCGGCGAGCCGACGACGATGGTGGATTTGCTCAATGCCTGCATGCGGGATGAGATGCGACGCGATCCGAAAATCATCGTGTTCGGGCAGGATGTCGCGGACGTGTCGCGGGAGGAGCATCTCGACAAGGTCAAAGGCAAAGGCGGCGTATTCAAGGTGACGTGGCGGCTCCAGAAAGAGTTCGGCAGTGCGCGCGTCTATAACTCACCACTTGCGGAAGCCAACATCATCGGCCGTGCGATCGGACTTGCCGTGCGCGGATTCAAGCCGGTGGTCGAGGTTCAGTTCTTCGACTACATCTGGCCCGCCTACATGCAGCTGCGCGACGAGCTGGCGACGATGCGCTGGCGATCCAACAACAATTTTTCGGCGCCCGTAGTCGTGAGAACCACTTACGGCGGCTACATCCGCGGCGCGATCTACCATTCCCAGACCGGCGCATCGATCTTCACGCACTGTCCGGGTCTGCGTGTCGTCTGTCCAGCTACAGCGCTCGATGCGAACGGTTTGCTGCGTACCGCAATCAGGTGCGACGACCCGGTGTTGTTTCTCGAGCACAAACATCTTTACCGCCAGACCTACAACAAGGGCGCGTATCCCGGTCCGAACTTCATGATCCCGTTCGGCAAAGCGAAAGTGGTGCGCGAGGGCACAGACGTGACAGTCGTGACATACGGTGCGACTGTTCAGCGGGCGATCACCGCGGCGAACGGCGTCGCCGACAACGGGATCTCGGTAGAAGTGATCGACCTGCGGACGCTGAGTCCGTGGGATCGTGAGACGGTCTTCGACTCGGTGAAGAAGAATTCCCGCGTCATCGTCGCGTACGAGGACGCGTTGTCGTGGGGTTATGGAGCGGAGATCTCGGCGGCAATTGCGGACGAGTGCTTCGCCTGGCTCGATGCTCCCGTGAAACGAGTAGCATCGACCGATACTTTCGTCGGGTACGCGCCCAGGCTGGAGGATGCCATCCTTCCGCAAGTGGAGGATTTCAGGGCGGCGTACGAGGAAATAATGAAGTTCTGAATCCGAATCGAAGCAGAAAAAAGGCGGCCTTTCGGCCGCCTTTTTGTTGAGCGGAATAGAAGCCTACTCTGGTGGAATCGCGCCGCCGTCGCTCGGCGATCCGCCGAGTCCCGGAAGTTGAACCGCACTGTACGACGTTGGGATCTCGAATGCTTTCGGATCCGAGGGGATCCACCTCAGCGAAGTGACGTCTGCCACGCTGTTCGTCGTGCGGGTCTGCCCCTGTGCGACAAGAGTGTTGGAGCTCAGTGCGCGCAACGGAACGCCCTTGGGCAGCTTTGCCTGCGCGGCTTTCATCTTGTCGGCGAAATCCTTGTTCGTCGTCCCGAACATGTTCGCCATGTCACCGCCGCTCAGGCTCGCGAACGGATTCAGGTCTCCGGCGATATCCGTCGCGTAGTACGTGTCGTTGGTGCTCGAGACTTTGACGACCTGCTGTTGCCCCATCGCGCTGATCGTCATGGTCATCCCGGTTGCGACGCGGTAGTGTGAGGTCGGATGGCCGAGCAGGACCGGGCCGGCGCCAAGATTATCGACCTTGGCGTTGGTCTCGGAGAAATCCATCTTCATGCCGCCCATCTGCTGTGCCTGAGCGATCATCTCCGCCGGGCGTACGCGGAGGTACTGGCTCTTCTTCGCGTCGAGGTAGGCGATCGTCTTACCGCTGTCGGTCACTATCATCGTCACCGCGCTATCGGCGATAGGGCTGACGTGCGCGCTGGCGCCTTTCATCGACACATCCAGACGCATTCTGGACGCGGTGCCCACAGCGTGTCCCACGATCAGGCCGGTGTCAGGAGTGCCCTCGACTGCGATAGTCGTTCGGAAATCGATGGCAAGCGTCTTACCTGCATTCTGGGCATGCAGGTGAGAAACTGGAGCGGCGACGAGCACTGCCACGCTCGCGACGCGTAAAACGAGTCTCATTCTGGGATCCTGGAATTTGCGTAGAAAATGGAACGTCTCGGGAAGGACGTTGGTGTCGCCTTTAGCGTAACCCAAAGGGCGATTTTAGTGCCCAGTGCGCTGCGCTCTAGTGCCCAGTGCGCTGCGAGCGGAGGGAAGCGAGAATCGAGGCGGCCAGGACTACACCTACTATGCCCAACGAAGCGACGATCGGCAGATGGATGAATGGCTCAGCCAGCATCTTGGCTCCGATGAAAACGAGGACTATCGACAACCCGAGCTTGAGGTAGACGAATTTGTCGACCACCCCTGCCAGCAGGAAATAGAGGGCTCGGAGTCCGAGGACCGCGCAGATATTGGACGTGTAGACGATGAACGGGTCTCGCGTGACCGCGAAGATCGCCGGGATCGAATCCGTTGCAAAGATGATATCTGTCGTATCGACGATCAGGAGGACGATGAAGAGCGGCGTTGCGGAATAGCGAAGTCTTCCTCCTGTGTGGGGCTCGCGCACAAAAAAACTGTCGCCGTGGTAATCGGCGGTCACGGGAACGAAGCGGCGAGTCAGTCGAAGGACTGGGTCTCTCGCGGGGTTGTAGGTCTCCTCCGCTTTCTGGAACGCCATCCGCAGACCGGTGAAAACCAGAAAAGCACCGAAGATGTACAGGACCCACTCGAATCTGGTGACGAGTGCCGAGCCGGCGAGGATCATCACTCCGCGCAAGATGAGGGCGCCCACGATTCCCCAGAAGAGAACGCGGTGCTGGTACTTCTCGGGTACGCTGAAATAAGAGAAGATGAGAACGAATACGAAGATGTTGTCGACCGACAATGCGTATTCGATCAAATAGCCCGTCAGAAACTCCAGGCCGGATTGTCTGCCGAGGGTTCGATAAACGGCAAACGCGAAGCACAGGGACAGCGCGACCCAGACCGCGCTCCACGTCGCAGCTTCCTTGAGGGAAACTTTCGAGGATCGACGATGGAGAACGCCGAGGTCGAGAGCGAGAATGGCAAGGACAGTGACGTTGAAGCCGACCCAGCCCCAGAGGCCGTTCATGACTCGGGGGCGCGGGCGCGCGTCAAACTACCTGCGCTCTAGTGCGTCGCGAACGTCGAGCAGGATCTCGAAGTAGAGCTGTTCTCTGCGATAGGCGAAATCGAGGGTTTGCATCTGGCTGGCATCACCGGTTGCTTTGGCTCGCTCGAATGCTTCGCGATACATCTCGTCGAGATTGTCCAGAATGGTTGCGCGCGTGCGTGACATTGTCTTGCTCTCCGGGCTCAGAGTCCCGCGGTTGTCAGTTGAGGTGAATCTGGCGATCCGCTCAAGTGCCGTTTCCGGATCCTCATTCTCGAAGATCAGTTTCTTCGCAGCACCAAGTGCGAGTCTGCGTGGATTGAATGGATTGGGCGGATTCACTGCGACGAGTGTAATTGCAGAGAAAGTTAAGACAATAAGATGACAGGGCGCTAACCGCGGTACAAAAGCCCGAACGCGATGCAAACGGGGCGGAAGGCAAGTCGCCCCCGCCCCGCTTCCATCGTTGTCGACTCGCCCTATGTTTTAGAGCTGCCGCTGTTCGAGCCGGTGTTGCTATGGCTACCGCCGGAGCCGCTGGAACTGCCGGTATTTCCGGAGCTTCCGAGGCCGCCGCTTCTGCCGGAGCCACCGGAGCTGCCGTATCGTCCACCCATGCTGCCGCTGCCGCTATCTGCGGAACCGCCAAAGCCGCCAGAGGAACTGCCCGACCCTCTCCCGGAATCGCTCGTCCCACCGGAGGAGCCGCTCTTGTCTCCCTTGTTTTGGTCTTTCATGTCTCTGTCTCCTGCCATAGTAATCTCCATTGTTGGGCGCAGTCATAAACGCATGACGCATGCCCCCGAGGGTCAGGATATTCGAGCCCTCAGGCACCCCAGATGGCCTGAAAAGTGGTGGCACTGAGTGATCGGCCGAGTTTGATGTTCGGGTCTCAGAGCCGATGAAAAACCGCTTCCTCAACTGGGGTGCCATCTCTGAGATGCTCGACCACGATTCGTTCGAGGAGCGCAGGAGTCACCCCGTAATACCAGACGCCTTCAGGGTACACGACGACGATCGGTCCGCCGCTGCAGACGCCGAGGCACGGAGTCTCTCCACGCTTCACTCGGTCGGGGCCGAAGAGGAGACCCTCACGCTGCAAGAGGTCCGCGAGGAGGGAGTAGAGCTCTGACCCGCGACGTCCGGGCGAGCAGAAATTTCCGGTGCACACAAGGACGTGTCGCGAATACGCATCCATCCTCGGCTTGTCCGCACCATTCATAGCTGGCAAAGATACACGAGCGGGATCGGATTCCCTTGTCCCATATGTCGGGTCGGCCGATTATCCTAAAGGCTCTCCTCTAACAGGAGCAGTTTCATGAGTGCCGCAGTTTCAACCGACGCAGCCGCGGTCGACGCGGGAATCAAATCAAAAGGTTACGTGCATCCCGAAGTTCTGGTGAGCACGGGTTGGCTAGCTGAGCATCTGGACGATCCCGCGATCAGAATAATCGAGAGCGACGAGGACGTGCTTCTGTACGAGACGGGGCACATTCCGGGCGCGCAAAAGGTCGACTGGCATCAAGATCTGAATGATCCGGTTTTGCGCGACTACGTTTCGTCGGAGCAGTTCGAGAAGCTGCTGCGCGAAAAGGGAATCGATGAAAATACGACCGTCGTGTTTTACGGCGACAAGAATAACTGGTGGGCGGCATATGCCTTCTGGGTATTCCAGCTTTTCGGATTCACCAACGCCAAGCTTCTCGACGGGGGGCGCGTCAAATGGGAGCAGGAAGGCAGACCCTTCGATACTGAAGTTCCGCGCTTTCCAAAAACGGGCTATAAGGCGCCCAAACGCTCGGATGAAAAGATTCGCGCGTTCTTCCAACAGGCACGCGAACACTCTTCAGCGCGCAAGCCTCTCATAGACGTTCGCTCGGTCGAGGAGTTCACGGGACAGCGGACCCACATGGCCGATTATCCACAGGAAGGCACGCTTCGCGGGGGGCACATCAAGGGCGCGCGCAGCGTCCCCTGGGCACGCGCCGCGAATCCGGACGGAACGTTCAAGGACGCCGAGTCCCTGCGCGCGATTTACGAAAAAGAAAAGGGCCTGAAGAAAGGCGACGACATCATCGCGTACTGCCGGATCGGCGAGCGATCGTCCCACACCTGGTTCGTGCTGACCTATCTGTTGGGTTACGATCGCGTGAGAAACTACGATGGCAGCTGGACGGAGTGGGGGAACACCGTGCG
>JBOHTB010000157.1:0-32540 GCA_050733435.1 Gemmatimonadaceae bacterium
ATGCAACACTCTTGGGCTTCGCGCGACTTGCATCTCGGTCACCCAAACTCATACCTTACAAGGTTATAGCTCATTTCATCTCGTGTAAGGAGTAGTGCCCTTGCTGCAAGCAATGCGGGCCTCCGCAAAATATATCTGGATCATCATCGTCGTACTGTTCGTCGGCGGCTTTCTGCTCGCGCAGACCTCCGGACTGCTCGGCCGCGCACCCGTGACTTCCACAACCGCCGTCGCCACCGTGAACGGCCAGGACATCCTCGCCACCACCTGGTACCAGGCTTCACAGAATCTCGAGCAGCAGGAGACTCAGCGAAGCAGCCAGAGCGTCACCCTCGACGAGAGGCAACGCCTGGAGGACCAGGCCTTCGACGAGCTCGTGGGAGACGTACTCCTGAACCAGGAGTACAGACGCCGCGGCATTACTGTATCAGACGACGAAATTCTGCAGGCGGCACGCTACAGCCCGCCTCCACAACTGATGCAGTCGCCCGATTTGCAGACCGACGGTCAGTTCGATCCCGCAAAATACCAGCGCTTCCTCCAGAGCCCGCTCGCAAAGGAACAGGGAATCCTGCTCCAGCTCGAGCAGTATTATCGCTCCGAGATCCCCAAGGAAAAACTCTTCGATCAGATCGCCAGCGACGTCTACATCTCGGACGCCGAGCTCTGGCGGCGCTGGCAGGATAGCCACGACAGCGCCGCCGTATCGTTCGTCACGTTTGGACCGGACCGAATACCGGATTCGGATGTGCGCGTGAGCGACGACGAGATTCGCTCGTACTATGACACCCACAAAAACCTGTTCGAGCGTTCCGGCAGCGCCAAAGTCTCGATAATGATCATTCCGCGCGTAATCACCAGCGCCGATTCGGCGGCAGTGCGTAACCATGCGCTCGCGCTCCGCGCAAGAATTCTCGGTGGAGAGAAGTTCGAAGACGTGGCTCGCTCGGAGTCGGCTGATTCCGCGTCGGCCGTCAATGGCGGCTCGCTCGGAACCGGCGGCAAGGGACGATTCGTCCCCGCGTTCGAGACCGCCGCCTACGCGCTCAAGCCCGGCGAGATCTCGCAGCCGGTGCTCACTCAGTTCGGGTACCATCTGATCAGGCTGGACGCACGCATGGGCGACACGCTCACTCTGCACCACATTCTGCTTCCGATTCAGCAGAGCGATTCGGATGCGGCGCGTACAGATCGCCGAGCGGATTCGCTCGCACGGATGGCGGCGTCGACCGACGTGCCGTCAAAGTTCGACAGCGCCGCCCGCGTTCTACATATCCCGATACTCAAGGCCACGGTGATCGAGGGCAACGCACTGACGGTCAACGGCAAGTACATCCCGAGCGTCGGATCATGGGCATTCGAGGGCGCGAAGCCCGGAGAAACGAGCGAGCTGTTCGACGCCCAGGACGGGTACTATCTGGCGCGACTCGACTCGCTTACTCCCGGGGGCACGCTGTCACTCGACGCTGCAAAGCAGGATATCCGCACCTATCTAATGCGGCAGAAAAAGATCGATGCGCTCATGCCGCAGGCGACGAACTTCGCAAAGGTGGCCGCAGCGAGTACTCTGGAATCCGCGGCGAAGCTGCTGAATATGCAAGTTGAGAAGACGGCACCGTTCACTCGCGTGACTGGAGTGCCCGAGCTCGCTCAGGTCCCGGAGGCAGTCGGCGCAGCGTTCACTCTCCCGCTCAACGTCGTCAGCGCACCGATACGGGGCAGCGGCGGGGTGGTGGTAGAGCGCGTGGACAAGCGTATTCCGGCTAGTCGCACAGCGTTCGAGGCCCAGAAGGAGGGGCTGCGCCAACAGGAGCTGCAACAGCTCCGGCAGCAGCGGGTGAGGGAGTTTCTCGCGAACCTGAGATCGGTCGCGAACATCAAGGATCGGAGGAAGCAGGTGGAGGCTTCCTCCCACAGCACTACCCAGTAGCTAGAGCAGTCTCTTCGGCGCCGGGCGCTCGGCTTCTTCGGTCGCGCGGCGCCGCTCGAGCTCGGCTGCCGTCAGACGCGAGTGGGTCTCGACGTCCACCGTCGGATTGGTGTCGGCGGTGACCTCGCGCGTCGCGTCGTTGATGTTCTTCTTAAATTCCCTGATTCCTTTTCCCATCGAGCCCGCGATCTCGGGGATCCGCTTCGCTCCGAAGAGCAACAGGATCACGACCATGATGATGAGGAGCTCAGGGAAACCCAGATTGCTGAACATGATAGACTCCTAGAAGAGCGAACGGGCGACGAGGTACGCTACAAGTACCCCCAACAGACTCAAAAGTGACACGTCGATGGCGATTGGGCCAATAGCAAACTTGAGTATAACCAAATCCACCGGCAGCGGCCCGAACGAGGGAGTCACGCCCATCGTGAAAAACTCCTTTGCCGCCCCCGGCGGTAGAAACTTGCGGCCGACCTGCTGCAGTACCCCGCCGGCGACGAACCCGCTGGCGAGGACCAGTGCGTGGAACAGCGAGCCGCGCCGATTGTGACCCCGCGGATACGGTGGCATTAAGAGTGTCTCTCCATGACGTATGAAATTGATGCGCTCAGGCACTGACGCGCCACTGTGTCGGGCAAGTCCAGCAGTGCTTCGTGCGCCGCTTCGGCGAACTCTTCGCCGCGCTTCCGCGCGTATTCGAACCCGCCACTCTCCGCGACGATTTGTACGACTCTCGCTATCTGATCGTCGTCCGCCGCCTCGCTTGAAAAAAGTCGTTCGACTTCCCCTCTCGAAGCCGCCGTCAAATCGCGCAGTGCGTGGATGAGGGGAAGCGTGACCTTGTGCTCGCGCAGGTCCAGACCTGACGGCTTTCCGGTTGTCTCTTTCAGCTCGCGGTAATCCAGCAGATCGTCCGTGATCTGAAACGCCATGCCCAGGTTCTCGCCAAACTGTACTAGCGGATCGCAGTAATCGCGCGCACCGGAAAGTGCGCCTAGCTCGCAAGCGGTACCCATGAGCGACGCGGTCTTGGAGCGGATCAGATCGAAGTATTCGCGCTCTGTGAATCGCAAAGGATCGACGACTCCGAGCTGCCGCATCTCGCCGAGCGTCATCTCCGTCGAGGCGCGGGTGAGCGCCTGCAGCGACGCGAGGTCGCCGAGCCCGACCAGATGGGTGAGAGCGGTCGAATAAAGAAAGTCGCCCATGATCACCGAGATCTGGTGACTGAAGAGAGCGTTCACCGTCGGCATTCCGCGACGCAGGGCGGAGTGATCCACAGCGTCGTCGTGCACGAGCGTCGCCAGATGAATGAGCTCGAGCGACGCGGCGAGCGTCACGGCTTGTGCCTCTGATTTCCCTTCGACGTCGCTCGAGAGAAGCAGCAGCGTGGGCCGGAAAAGCTTTCCGCGCATCGCCAGGAGGTGCGCGCTGACCTGACCTACGAGCGGCAGCTCGCTCGTCACGATGGTCGCCATGGCGCGCGAGACAGCGTCGAGTTTTTCGCGGACCGGTCGCTGTATGGTCTCGAGCGTCACACCCCGTGGCGCAGCACCGTTCCTTCCCGTTCTGGAGGTGGCAACTTCCGCCTTCACTTTGAGGCGGCCTTGCCCATGTGCTTGAGCCGCTTGCTCACATCGCGAAAATCGATGTCGACTGCGAACACTCGTTGATAATAGGCGGCCGCATCGCGCGGCTTCTTGCTCTCCTCCGAGGCAAAGCCAAGCAGATAGAGCACGCCCACCAGATCCTCGTCCTCCATTCCCGGCTCGCGCAGAGCGCGCGAAAGTATCGTTATCGCGACGTCGTACTCCCGACGATCGATGAAGCACTGGCCGAGCGCTTCGTAGGCGCGGATGCGCTGCGTGGCGCCCCGCAATGCCTTCTGAAATTCCGCGATCGCCTCGTCTATCAGTCCCATCTCGCGATACGCGACACCGAGATCGTAATGGCTGTCGAAGTCCTCGTCGTCGACGTTCGCGGCGACGCCGGCCTTGAACTTCTCCAGCATGTCGGTGAAGTCTGCCTGCTCGTCTCCAACGCGCTTGTCGTCGCTCGCGACCATGCGGTACGAGCGCGGCAGCTTGTCCTCGCGGAGCCAATCCGCAAGATCGACAAAATTGTCTTCTTTAGCAGCGTGCTTGTTGTTCTCCTTGGGCGTCGCCATCCGCGGGATCTCGTCGGGCGGAGTAGGAAGCCGAGGCGTTGCCTTTGGCGATGGCTCGCGTGGCTCGAGCTTCGGCCGTTGGCGCTGGAACGGATTGAGTGGTCGTTTCTCGGCAGGCGCCGGCTTCTCGGGGGTCGCGGTCTTCTCGATTTTTTTGGGACGCACGGGCCTTACCGGCACCACTTTTAACTTGCTCTGCTTGAGCACCTCCGGCTTGTGCGCCTTGTCGTCATTCTTCGCGTGCTCGGCGATGTTGTGACGCCGCTCCTCTTTTTCCGGCTCTTCAGGCGGGGGCGCGCGTCGAGACGATTTGCTCGGCGGGGGTTCATCGTGCTCCTCTTCCTCGACTTCGGGCTCGTCGAGCTCGGTCTCTTCGATGTGTTCGATTGCCTCGACCGACTTCGGCGTCTCCGTCTCGTCGATCGCGTCGACTGCATCAGTCTCATCGGCCGGCGTCTCGACTTCGTCCATTAAAATTTCTGGAAGCTCCTCCGGAACGGCTTCCTCGAGATGTTCTCCGAGTCCCGCGAGCGGATCTGCGTCGTGGATGTAGAACCGATCGTCCTCGAGAACGTTGAGCCCGCCCAGTGGATCTTGCGTTGCGAGCGGCTCGCCGAGGCCCGGTTCCGACAATGCCGCAGGCTCGGAGGGAATCAAACCTTCCACCGTGTTGCCGGACGCGCCTGCTTCGACGACCTTCGCCTCCGGATCGATTGCGAAAGCGGCGGGATCTGCCGCTGATTCGAGCCCTTCGAGCGGGGACACGTCGACGTCCGAAAGGCGCAGATCGAAAGCGGGCTCGATCTGCTCCACCGATGGACCCGATCCGGTTTCGAGGCCGGGCACGGAGGAATTATCCACCAGCTCCAGGTCGGGGAGCGGTTCGAGTTCGGGCAGCTCGATGTCTGGCAGCGCCTCGAGCTCTGGCGCCGGCTGGACGTGGGGCGGCGTCGGCGGTCGCTTCTTTGGCCGCTCGGGCGCGAGCGGCGTCGGGTGAGCTCCGTCTACTCGCGGCCGCGGCTTGGTCGGAGAGCCTCCGACATCGAGGAAGACCAGACCGCCAGCTTCCTGCTGGCGTGGCGTCTTCGAGCGGCGCGGCTCGACCGCGGGGTCGAGCGAGTGTATCCGCTGAACGGTCGCTTCCGCCTCGGCGGTGCGACCCTCAGCGTCGAGTGACTCGTGCAGAATCTGGAGCTGCTCGATGGCCTCGACCTTTTTGCCGGCGCGCGCGAGCTGGTCTGCGAGCATCAGTCGAATGTCGTCCTGCCCCGGGCAGAGGTCGGCGAACTCCTGGAGCGCCTTGAACGCATCCGTGTCCTTGCCGGCGCGGTGCATTCGATCTGCGTACTCGAGGAAGTTCTTTTTCGCGTCGCTGTTGAATCCCTTCTTGGCCGAGATCTTACCGAGCTTGTAGTAGATCTGGTGACGGGCGGGCGCGTGACGAAGGATCTTATTGCAGAGCGCGATGGCGTTGTTGAGGTAGCCGCCTTCGGTGTAGAGGTCGACTGCCTGCTCGTAGTAGTTGACGGCCTGGTCAGCCTTGCTCAGCCGGAGATAGAGGTCACCGACCCGGTTGTAGACGGTTACGTCGCGGTCGTCAGCGCCGTCGGACAGACCAATGATCTGGAGGTAGACCTCGAGAGCCTTGTCGAACTGCTTTTTCTGCTCGAATTCAGCAGCCTTTTTTTTGAGCTTCTCGACGTTCGCAGACATTCAGTGGCGGCCGGGCAAAGTGACTACCCGGGAGTGAAAGCCTCCGGGAGACGAGGGTTCAACTTACTTCGTGTTTCGAGGGGGTGACAAGGCGCGCCCGCCCTCCACGTCCCGACACAAAGACGTGCGCCGTACCAGTATGGCAACTCGCGCACATCGGAGATCTGGAAGAGGGCGAGATCGGCGGCAAAACCGGGAGCGATCTGGCCAATTTCGGCTGCCAGGCCTAGCGCCGCCGCACCGTTCACCGTCGCCGCCACCATAACTTCCGCGGCACTCATCCGCAATTGACTCACGCCAAGCGTCAGCATCAAGGGGAAGTTGACGGTAGGCGAGGTCCCGGGGTTGAAATCCGTGGCCAGCGCAACCGCGGCTCCCGCATCGATCAGCCGACGTGCTGGCGCCTGCTTCGGTTTGCCAAGAAACAGCATGGTGCCGGGAAGAAGCGTTGCAACCGTGTCCGACGCCGCTATGGCCTTTATTCCCTCGTCCGAAATGGCGGCGAGGTGGTCCGCCGACGCCGCGCCCAGGGACGCAGCCAGCTCGGCGCCGCCGCAAGGCTCGAGCTCGTCCGCGTGGAGCTTGAGGCCGAGTCCCGCACGTCGCGAAGCTTGGAGAATCGACCGAGTCTCCTCGAGGGTGAACACGCCTGGCTCGCAGAACACGTCGGCGAATCGAGCGATTCCCTGCTCTTCCACCCTGGGAAGAAGCTCGTCGATCAGGAGTCGCACGAACTCGGTGCGCCGGGTCTCGCTGGACCGATACTCGTGCGGAATCTCGTGAGCGCCGAGCCACGTGGCGACGATTCTCATGGGCGTGGTTGCGGCGAGGCGAGCGATGACGCGCATTGCTTTCAGCTCGTCGTCGATCGACAGTCCGTAGCCGCTCTTTATCTCGACCGTTGTGGTGCCATACGCAGCGAGCGCCCGAAGTCGCGGCAGTCCAAGCCCGTACAGATCATCCTCGGTGCGACTCCTGAAATCGCGAACGGACGCGTGAATTCCACCACCGCGCGCGGCGATGTCCATGTAATCGTGACCGGCGGCTCGCAGCTCCTGCTCCTCGAACCGTGGCTTGTCAAACACCGCGTGGGTGTGAGAGTCCACCAGGCCGGGAGTGAGAACGCCTCCCCGGCAGTCAACCACTTCAGCGCTCTCGAACGCTGCCTCGAGGTCGCGCCAGGCACCGATGGCAGCGATGCGTCCCTCTCTCACAGCGATCGCAGCGCCCGTGATGATGCCCGCATCTCGCATCTCGCTTCCCTTCCGCGCGCGATCGGGTCCAGCGCAGGTAACGATCTGCGCCGCGTTCACGAACAGAAGATCAGTCAAAGCGAGGCGTCGCCATCACATCGCGCACGCGCGAGAATCTCATGGGAGCCTGGGCCTCACCGCGACAGGCGTAGAAGCACGCGTTGCAGGCGATCGGCTCGTATTTCCGAAACTCGGTCCAGTGAAAATCGGTCGGGAAATCAGGACATCTCTTCACGCGGCCCATTGGGTCGACGTGGATCGTTCGCATTCCCGACTGGCAGGGCTCGGTGATCTCACCGCGCGCGTATCGAGGGATCTGCTCCAGATAGTAATCGGAGTTGGTGATGACGCCGCGCTGTCGTCTCTTGAATTCGAGGATCTCGTGAATGACTTCGGTGAGATGCTCTGTTTGTTCGCGCTCGACGGTTCCGTCGGCGTTGCCATTTTTCGAGGTACTGTAAAAGCTGAAGTTCACGCCGCAGCCGAGCTCACGCGCGCGAGAGACGATCGGCAGCAGCTGGTCGAGGTTGTCGCGCTTGATGACGGTGTTGAAGCGGATGCCCGTGATTCCGACCTCGCGCATCCTCGGAATGGTGCGCATGATCTTCGCGCTCAAGCCTGGGATTCCGCGCGCGTCGTCGTGGCGTGAATCGAGATAATCGAGCGAGATGTTGAACTGGTTGATTCCCGCCCTCCATATCGAGCGTGCGCGGTCGGCCGTGAGCATTCCCCCATGTGTTATGAGGGTCATGTACTTGAGGCTGACCGCGTTGTTGACGGCCCTGACTATATCCTCGAGATCGAGCCGTAGGGTGGGCTCGCCGCCGGTGAAGGTGATTACCATTGGACTGAAGTAACGCGCGGCATCGGCAAAACTTGCGAGCTCGGTTTTCTTTGCCGATGGATCTGTCTTCCAGTAGTCGCAGAACGAACAATGCGCGTTGCAGCGCATCGTGACCTCGAAGTGGACGAGCACTGGACGTCTCGTGACCGTGAGGTACGCGTACTTTACGAGGAATACTGGTACGTGCCAGGGCTTGAATTCACTGGTGAGCATCTCAGTCGATCATCGGGAGATGCAGATGGTGGTCGCGAGCCGTCTTCACTGCTTCCTCGTAGCCAGCGTCGGCGTGTCTCGCGACGCCCGTCCCCGGATCGTTTGTGAGCACACGATCGAGACGGACGCGCATCTCCGGCGTACCGTCGGCGACGATCACCTGTCCGGCGTGCAGGGAATTCCCGATTCCCACTCCGCCTCCATGGTGAAACGAGACCCACGACGCGCCACTCGCAACGTTGAGCATCGCGTTGAGAAGAGGCCAGTCGGCAACGGCGTCGGAGCCGTCGCGCATGCCCTCTGTCTCGCGGAAAGGAGACGCGACGCTGCCGGTGTCGAGGTGATCTCGACCGATTGCTATCGGCGCGGAGATTTCCCCCGACGCGACGAGATCGTTGATTGCGACGCCAAACCTCGCGCGATCGGACTGACCGAGCCAGCAGATGCGGGCCGGCAGTCCCTGAAACTTGATCTTCTTCTGCGCGAGGGAGATCCAGCGACGCAAATGCTCATCGTTCGGAAAGAGCGCGAGCGCCAGATCGTCGGTCCGCTTGATGTCGTTCGGGTCGCCGGACAAAGCAACCCAGCGGAATGGTCCTTTACCCTCGGAGAAAAGTGGCCTGATGTACTCGGGCACGAAGCCCGGTATGTCGAACGCGTGCTGTAGTCCCGCGTCGTGAGCGACGGTGCGGATGTTGTTGCCGTAGTCGAACGTGACCGCGCCACGCCGCTGAAACTCCAGCATCGCGGAGACGTGGCGCACGACTGATCCCGTCGCTAATCGGACGTACTCCTCCGGATCTCTTGCCCGCATGGCGATCGCTGCGGCGTACGGGATGCCCGCGGGGACATAACCGTTGAGCATGTCGTGAGCGCTCGTCTGATCGGTAACCACGTCCGGGATGATCCCTCGGCGGAAGATCTCGGGAAGAACGTCAGCAGCGTTGCCCAGCACTCCGATGGAAACTGCTTCGCCGGAGCGGGTCGCACCGGATATCAAGTCCAGGGCTTCGTCGAGATCGCGCGCTCGACGATCGAGATACTTGGTCTCGAGCCGCTTCTGAATGCGCGATTCGTCGACCTCGACGATGAGCGCCGCTGCACCCTGCATGGTCGATGCGAGCGGCTGGGCGCCCCCCATGCCGCCGAGCCCCGCGGTAAGCACGAATCGTCCGCGCAGCGTGCCGCCAAAATGCCGGCGCGCAACAGAGCCAAGCGTCTCGTACGTGCCCTGCACGATCCCTTGAGAGCCGATGTAGATCCACGACCCGGCGGTCATCTGCCCGTACATTATCAGTCCCTTTTTCTCGAGCTCGCGAAAATGCTCCCATGTCGCCCACCGTCCGACGAGATTGCTGTTCGCGATGAGCACACGCGGCGCGCTCTCGTGGGTGCGGAAGACACCAACAGGTTTTCCGCTCTGAACCAGCAGCGTCTCGTCGTTGCCGAGGGTCCTGAGCTCGCGAACGATTGCGTCGAAGCATTCCCAGTTGCGCGCCGCTTTGCCGGTTCCGCCGTAGACGACCAGGTCCTGCGGGCGCTCCGCGACTTCCGGATCGAGATTGTTCATGAGAAGACGGAGCGCGGCTTCCTGGTGCCATCCTCTGCAGGAGATGGACGTCCCCCGCGGCGCGCGCACCGCGGCATGCTGGCCCGCTTCCCGGTTTGCCTTCGATTTCACATCCACTCTTAGATCGGTCATCTCACGCTTCCAATATCCGCGAAATGCTGCGCCGTTACCGCGCTCATCAGCGCGGCGATGTCGCTGCTCAGCACCCTGTCTGCGACGAGCGGCGGCACGATCGCCCGAACGCGCTGGTGTGCGATGCGCACCCCCCTGCCTGGCTTGAGAGGGGCTCGGTAGTCGATACCCTGCGCGCCGCACATCAGCTCAATCGCGAGAATGTGCTCGAGATTGCGAAGGACGCGTCGCGCTTTCCACGCCGCGCCCATTGCCATCGGCACGACGTCCTCCTTGCTGCCGTCGGTAGGTATCGTATCAACACTCGCCGGATGAGACAGAACTTTGCATTCGCTCGCGAGCGCGGCTGCCGTAACCTGGGCCATCATGAAACCCGAATTGACACCTGCATCAGGGGACAGAAACGGCGGAAGTCCCTGGTTCAGATCGGGATGCACCAGGCGATCGATTCTCCGCTCGGCCATCGTCGCCAGATTCGTCAGCACGATCGCGAGAAAATCGAGAGCCATCGCCACTGTGAGTCCGTGAAAATTGCCGCCGCTCAGGGTCTCGCCGTTCTCGAAGACGAGTGGATTGTCGGTGGCCGCGTTCAGCTCGCGCGACACCGCGTTGTCTACGAAGTCGAGCGCGTCGAGCACCGGACCGTGAACCTGTGGCATGCAGCGCAGCGCGTAGGGGTCCTGTACCCGCGGATCACCGTGTCGATGCGATTCGCGGACCTCGCTGTCGGCAAGAAGATCTCGAAGGAGCGCGGCTGATCGCAACTGCCCCTTCTGGCCCCGTGCCTTATGAATCCTTTCATCAAATGCGACCGGTGTGCCCAGCAGCGCTTCGAGAGACATTGCGCCGGCGACGTGCGCCGTGCGCCACAGCGATCGCGCCCGCACCAGCGCGATGAGCGCGACAGCCGTGTGAGTCTGCGTACCGTTTATGAGAGTAATTCCTTCCTTCGGCGCCAGGACGACGGGCTTGAGACCAATCTCCCTGAGGATCTCCGAGGCGCTTTCCTCTCGTTGCGCGCTGATCAGCATTCCTTCACCGATGAGCGAGAGCGCGAGATGCGCGAGCGGCGCGAGATCGCCACTCGCCCCGACGCTTCCCTGCTCCGGAATCGGCGGGTAGATGTCGGCGTTCAGCATCTCGAGCAGCATCTCGACGAGCACGGGACGCGCTCCCGAGTATCCTTTCGCAATTACGTTCGCCCGAAGGAGCATCATCGCGCGCACTTCCGGCTCGGGAAGACAGTCCCCCACGCCCGACGTATGACTGCGAACGAGATTCACCTGCAGCTCGGCGAGCCTCTCCGGGGGGATCGCCACGTCGGACAGCTTGCCAAATCCGGTCGTCACGCCGTAAACGACGGCGTTTTTTCTCACGATCTCGTCGACGACCGAGCGCGTCCTGAGCATCCGGGCCTTCGCGTCTGGCGAGAGAGTGACGCGGCGCCGATTGACTGCGACGTCGTACGCAGCATCGACGGTCAGACTGTCACCGTCGATGACGAGTTTTTCGCTCATTTCTTTTTTCGGGGAGCGCGCTGGGCGGATGATCGCTTGCGCGCGGATCCCTTCGTCGATGATCTCTTCGTCGATGATTTCTTCGCCGATGATTTGTTCTTCGATGATTTCTTAGCCGATGATTTCTTAGCCGATGATTTCTTCGCTGGTGAGCGCTTGTGGGATGACTGCTGCTTCCTTGCCGCTACAGGAACCAGTTCCCGCTCAGCCGAATTCCACCGCCAGCTCTTTCCGCCCGGCTCGATCTCAACTCCGCCGAGCCAGCGGGGTTCAGTATTGATATCCTGCCAATCCTTGCTGCCCGCCAGGACCTCTTTCCCAAGAGGCGTCACCATCAGCTCCCGCTTCACGAACTCGCGCGAGTTGTCGGCCGTCGGGGCCACGACCGGAGTTCCATCCGCCCACGTGAGCAGCGCGTTCCTCTTTCCGCTCAGACGCTCCAGGTACGAGTAGAAGATGATGTCGCCGAGGAAGATGCTCTCCTGTTTCTTTGCGACCTCGAGAAAAGAGGAGACTGGCGTCGCGTGCCCCTCGGCGATAACGGTCAGCGCTTCGCGCTCCGACCGCGACAGTCCGTTTTCGCTCGACGGAAATTCCTCGAGATGCCGCTTCAATCCTGCGCCGAGGTAAGGCAGTGCGCTCGTGTTCTGGCCGAGCAATTCTACGATGGCCGTCGGGTCCGAAGACCCAAAAATCTTCCAGACTCTTTGCGCCAGAGCGAATTGTTCGGCGGTTACCGGACGGCGGGCATCGTCCAGCTCTTTGAGCTTCGCCGCTGACAAGGGCGGTATGTAACCGTCGACCTGGATGAGCGAGAGCTTCTTCTTACGCGCCGCTCCTCGCGCGAAGAAGTCGAGGAGCTGAATGAGCTGCAGCTGATCGTAGAGGTCGTCCTCGAACCAGAGAACGACTTCGTCGAAGTAGTCGAGGTGCTCGATCATTCGATCGCGCTCGGCGAAGCTGCCACTGACGTGCGCAAAATCGCCCCAGCCCATCGTCGAGATGAATCGCGCGCGCCGCTTGCTCAATGCTTCGAGGGTGAGCGACGAATCCACCGGACCCTCGTGGAGCACGTCGCGCCAGGCGATGACCTTGCCGGGAATGCCGGCCTCGTTCAGCGTGCTTACAGCGCTGTCGCCGTTGGTGATGTTCAGCCGCTGTGTCAAGTTCAGGGCGTTATTGGACGGTAGGTCTGTCTGTCATAGTTGAATTTTAGGTCCGGCTCGGCGTTCAGGGCAATGAAGAAGGTGAATGCGAAGTTCCCGTTCGGCGCTTGCGTAAAGGCAAAAATTGCCCTCCAGTCGTGCAGCTCCCGCTGCAGCGTGACCTGCTGGCTGCCGAATTTCTTGGCCTGGAAGTCGTAGTTCGTGTTCCATGTTCCTGCCCATTTGGGAGTCAGATGGAAGCTCACGGCGGACTCGAGATTGTCGCGCGGCTGGGTACGAATGAAGGGCGCGCCGAGTATGCCGCCGTTGTTCGAACCGGCAGCGCTTGCCTTTGCCTGTGTCTGCTCGATGCACTGCTGGTAGATAATTGGGTTTGTAACGAACGGCGCGCAAAACAGAGTGGGGTCCTCGAAGAGAACGATTCCGTTTCCGGTTGGCGGGCGCTGCCGGCTGGACGTGTATTGCAGCGTCGCCTGCCAGCCTTGCGTCTGCGGTAGCGAGAACTGATTGTTGCGTGCCGTGATCCCCGCCACCGGGGTTGCTGCCACCTGACTCGCGAGAGCGTCATCCGGCTTTTTCTCGGCGGATTCGATCGCTGGATTCTTTTCCGGCACGGCCTTGCCAAATACGCGACTTATCGCGCCGAACAGACCCGACTGTCCGTTGAGAGTGAAGGATGCGTTGATATTTTCGCGGAATGGTTTGAAGCGAGCGGTGTCGCTTAGCACGTCGCCCTGATAAAGCGAGTATTCGACTCCGGCGTGGAATCCCGGCAGCAGATCCGAGGTAAAATCTGTCGACAGGTTGGACGTCGTGAATCCCGATCGATGGGTCTTGCGCGCTCTCTCGATGTCGTAAGCGAGGGAGCTGAAGTTCATCGAAAGGATCTTGATTTTTCTCTCTTCCGCCGTGCCGCTCGTGTCCGTGTTCTTCATCTTTGCTTCGAGCACGTGGGAGAGACCCAGGGAGATCTGGTTGCTCGGGAGGGACCCAAGGAAACCCTGTCGACTTCTGTTCGTCGCCTGAAGGAATTCCGTGGGCAAGTGACCGGCGGGTGCGTACGAAAACTGGATTACAGGCGTGATCGAGTGCCGGAAACGCGCAACCGGCCCAAAGCCCGGAAAGAGCGCGAAGAGCGTGGGCGATGCACTGATGCTCGCCGCGACCCGCTTGGACTGATGAATCCACTGTCCGCCACTCAAGTGCGATCTCACCCAGAATCCCGACGAGCCGTCGACGTTCTGGAGTGTGATCGACGGTGAGAGATTCAGGCTCCCATGCAGGATGCTCGGCAACGCGAATCCGGTCTGCCAGTCAAGATTCGTCAGGTAGGATTTGGCAAATACGCGCGGCGTCCGCTTGGATGAGTCATTCGGATCGATGATGACGATCGTCTGCGGCGCGTCTACTTCATTGTCGTTCAGCGTGAAGGTGTTCGTCCAGGAAAAGCCGGCGATCTTGATCGGAGTGCCGAAGCTGGAGGTCGTCTGGCGCGTATTCCGATTCAGCTTCGTGCTGTCCGGAAGTCCACGTGAATCGTTGAAGTAGCGATATGTGAACTCGCCAACCTGGTCGACCTTGAGCTGTTCATTGGTCTGGAAGCTGAACGAAGGAGTCCAGTCGAGCCAGCTCGTCGGGGCAAGGGTTGGAGAGCTGATGCTGAAGTTGGGGAAATTCTGATCGACTTCAGCTCGTCCCGGATACTGCGTTCGAGTTCCGCCAAGACTCAAAGAAGCGGGCCCCAGCCTCGTCTGATAATTCGCCTGAGACGAAATTGTCGCGAGCACGGAAGCGGGATTGAAGTTGGTGTTCCGTTGAATGAACGTGTTGGTGACGTAATTGATGTTCGCGTTGAGACTCGTCTCCTGCGAGAAATTCTGACTGTGGGACCAGCTCAGACCCGTATTGGACGAGCCGTCGCGTTGCGCCTGATGAGAGACCGCGACTCGACCGCTCATGAATCGATCGAGCCAACGGTAATTCAACTCGCCGTTGGTGCGGACGTACCCCGGATCGCCGTCGGTGGGACGCGCGCCGCTTCGCCAGTCGAGCGCGAATTCGGCGTCCATGTAATCGTTGATCGCGAAGTAGTAGCCGAGGTTGTCGACGTGACGGCGATACGTGGGACTATTCCGGAACAGCTCACTGAGTCCGAAGCGCGGAGTGAGAATGCCGCTGCGCCGTCCCGACCGGATATCCTGAAAGATGAACGGGAGCCACATCACCGGCACTTCGCTTATGTAGAGAATCGCCGGCCTCGCGACCATGATGTTCTTGGTGACCATCTTGATCTCGTTAGCACGGAAATAGTAGTCCGGAATAGTATCGTCACAGCTGGTGATGATGCCGTTGCGCACATAATACGTTATCTCGTGAGCGCGCACAGTATCGTTGACGAAAGTCGCGTTTGCCCCGCGCACGAACCAGTTCTCCCCGGTCTGCGCAATCGATGTGCTGATGTTCGTTACCGAGCCGCGGTGCGCCTCGATGTTGTACGCCATCCTTCCCTGCGCGATGACATCCGCCGCCTGCTGGCTTGGGTCGCGAAGTATGACTGTATCACCACGGGCGACGACGATCTTGGTTGAGTCGCTGTAAGAGATCGTATCGCCGACGAGTACCGTCTGATCGCGCTTCACGCCCGCTTTGCCGCCAACGAGATTGAGCGTGTGCGTCTGTGCGTTGAAGACGACGGTATCGCCCTGATAGCGCGTGGAGGTGTAGCCCGGGCGGTCCATAAGCGACTTCATCACCGAATCGATTTCATTCCACTTGATCAGCTCCTTGTTCGTGGAATCCTTCGCGGTGCTGTCGCGCCTGGTCGTGTCCTGCTGTGGGCGAGCGCCTCCGCCCGGTATGCCGCGAATCTGCGCCAGCGCCTGCCCGGCGAACGCGAATACCAGCGCGCCACCGAGCATCGCCGCACGCGAGCTTGTCATGCGGGCGCGTTCGCGCTGCGCTCGGCGGCGCGTTCCTCGGCTTCCTGTCGCGCGTGGCGTTGCGTCCGCTTTCGGTGCGCGAAATACGCGACGAATACGCTCAGCTCGTACAGCAGGTAAAGCGGAATCGCGAGCGCAAACAGCGAGTATGGATCAGCGCCCGGAGTTATGAATGCGGCCGCCGTCAGGCAGATGACGACCGAATGTCTCCGGTACTTCGAGAGGAACTGAGGCGTGACGATTCCGAGGGCCGTGAGCGCAAGAATGGCTATAGGCACCTCGAAAATGAGCCCGAACGCGAGGCACATGCTGATCGCGAAATCGAAATATTCGGTAGCCGAGATCAAGGGCGTCAGCGCGGTCGACTCGATGCTCATGAGGAACTTGAGTGTGAGCGGCAGCACGACGAAGTAGCTGAGCGACACGCCGGCCAGGAAAAGCGCGACCATTGCCATGAGAACGGGAATCACGACGCGCTTCTCGTGCGCGTAAAGCGCGGGCGCCAGGAACGCCCAGATCTGTCCTGCGATGACCGGCGACGCGAGGATCAGACCCAGAACGAGCGATGCGTTCAGGAGGATGTGAAACGACGTTCCGGGATGCGTGTAGATCAGTTTCTGACCGTGAAGCAGCGGCAGAATCGGTCGCTCGAGCAGCCGGATGATGTCCATCCTCGACAAGAGCGCAAAGCCGATGATGATGCCGACGATGGCAGCACCGGCCATCCAGAAGAGTCGCTTACGAAGCTCCTCTAGATGGTCGAGAAATGGCATCTCGTAACCCGGAGCCTGGCTCATACTGCTACCTCGTACTACCGGATCGACTGAAGACGCTCGTCGGCGAGGGCAGCCTCGTCAGAGCGCGGAAAGCGCTTGATGATGTCCTGGTACATTTTCTTGGCTTCAGCCGTCTTCTTTGTCGACTGAAGTCGTAACGCGCGCTTGTACATCGCGGTCGGAACGCGCGGCGACTTCGGATACTTCGTGATCAGAGAGGCATACTCTCCGTCCGCGGCGTCGAGATTTCTTTCCGCGGTGTACGCCTCCGCGGTGTAGAACATCGCTTCGGGAACGTATTCGGACCGCGGATATCGGGTGATCAAATCCTGGAATGCGCTCCGCGCGGCGACGTTTCCGCCCTTGAGCAGCTGGTCGCGTCCGGCCTGCAGAAGCTGGAGCGGTCCCGGTCCGCTGTTGTCCGCGGCGGCAGCGCCAGCATTGGCGGAGTCGGACGGAATTCCCTGATCAGCGGTTTCGCGGGTCTTTTCCTCGAGAGCCGCCCGCATGTCGCGCAGCGTCTGCTCGCGCTGACCGCTCAGATCCTGAAGCTGCGAGATGTCTTCTTTCATCGCAGCCATCTCGCTCTCGGAGGCGGTGCGCATCGCCGCGACGCGTTTGCTCAACGCGGAGATGGAATCGTTCAGCGCTCTCAGGCTGCGGCTCATTTCGATGAGCTCACTGCGCTGCACTGAATCCGCGGCGCTCGAGCTCACGCGCGTGCCGGCGACGTCCTGCTGGAGCTTGTCGATGTCCTGCTTGGTCGCGAAAAAACAACCGCTCAAAAAAAGCGCGAGGACCGACAGGATGCTGGGGTGTGCTCTCGTCATTGCGAATATGTTCCCACTTCGGGGTTGGCGAGTATCGGCGACCACGCCGCCAGACGCGCTCCCTTGTTGTGCGTGAGCTGCCGTGCGCGGCCGCTCTCGGTGTCGAGAATCCAAAGTTCCTTCGAGCCGCCCCTCGATGAAGTGAATACGACGTGCCGCCCGTCAGGAGCCCAGGAGGGGTCTTCGTTTTCACCTTCGCTCGTGAGCTGCTTCGGAATCCGGTCCCGCAAATCGATCATCCAGACCTGGAAATTTCCGTTTTGCTGCTCGTAAGCGACCGCCCTGCCATCGGGCGACCAATCCGGGCTCGCTCGATAACTCCGCACGCCCGGTTGATAAGGAGTGAGCAGCTGAACGTTCGAGCCGTCGGCATCCATAATATACACCTGGGGCTGGCCAGTCTTGCCCGAGATGAACGCTATCTGACGCCCGTCCGGACTGTACGATGGAGACGTGTTGTCGGTGCCCCGTCCAGCTGTGATTTTGTGCGGCGCGGTCGAGTCGAGATTCGCAAGCACGAGATCGGTTCCGTTGCCCGTTCCCTGCGCGTAGAGGATCGCGTTTCCACCCGGCTGATAGACTGGTGTAATGTTGAGCCCCGCGCGAATCTGACTGATCCTCCGCGTTCGTCCCGTACGAACGTCGAGTTCTTCCACTTGCGTGCCCGAGTTTCCCAGCGCCGTGTAAACCACCGACTCGCCGGTTGGCGACCACGCCGGCGAGAGAGCGCCGCGGCCAGTCGTAATCGTTCTCGTCTCGGCGCCGTCGCTGTCCACGATGTGCAAGGTGCCGTTGTTCACGTAAGCGATGCGCGTCTGCGCGATGCCGCGCTTGCCGAACACCCATTGCTCTATCTGATCGGACACGCCGTGCAGCGCAAAACGCCAATCGCGATCGCGGCGGTCGAAGAGGAAATGGTCAGACTGGAGCAGCTCCCCGCGTGATACGTCGTACGCGGCGACGTGCAGTCCGGTCGTCGTGGGCGTCATGCGTATGAGCAGCGCGGCGCCAAACTTCGCGACGAGAGCAAAATTGATTTTCTTCCCTTGCGGGGGCTCCAGACCGTTAACAGTCGCCTCGTCGAGAGCGATGACGTTCATCCGGTCGCTGTAGTCGAGATCCCGCTGCACTATCGTCCGCAGTGAATCGTCGTCGTAGTCGTCGTGCACGGGAAGCACGATCACGCCGGGCTTGGTGCCTGGCGCGTAATTCAATCCGAGTCTGACCCCAGGCGCCGAAGCAGTGTCCTGTGCGGAAGCGATCGCCGGAACCGCGATCGCACAGGCAAGAACTGCTGCGAGGGTTGACCGCGCTATCGATCTCATTTCAGGAATTCGGGATCGAAGCTGAAGACGACCGGCAGCACGTCATCGGGAAAACCGTCAGGCAGAGGCCCGAATCCGCGCGCACTGGAGGCCGCCTCGACAGCGCCCCGAGCTTCAAGATCGAAGGAGAAATTTCCCGAGCCTCTGATGAACGTGAGATCTGATACGGAGCCATCTCGATGGATCAGAAACCTGACTTCCGCCTTGAGACGCGCGTCGCGATTTCTTGGGTTGAAGTTGAGTGCGATCTGCCGAACGATGTTGTTGAGATACCCTGGGAAGGGGAACTCGATCCCATCACTGCGCACGGTGGCCACGTCTGTCCCCTTACCTCCGACAGGTCCGCCGCCGGCCTTCGGCGCGGCACTCTTCGCTTTCGCTGCCGTTTTTTCCGTCGCTGATCCCTGTTTCGCGGCGCTCGCGCTCGGCGTCTTCGCGGCGCTGGTCGTCCGACCGACAGGTTTGGCCACAATGGGTGTCGCGCGCACCGGGGTTTTTTGCACGGGCTTTGCCGTTGGAAGTGGCATTTCTTTCACGGATGACGGCGATGTGCTTGGCTGCGTAACAGCAGGCGCCGCTTTGGGTTGTGCCGGCGTCACCTCGCCGATTGCTCGCTCACCCGCCGGAGCGGCGACGATCTCCACCTTGTACATCGGTGGCAACGCGACCGGCTTTCGCTCCTTGAGCGTGTTGAAGAGAAGCGTCGCTACCGTCGCGTGAAGGATCGCCGAGAGGGTGAATGGTGCAATGTGTCGCGATCCACCAGCTCGCCCAGCCACCGTCTATTTCCTCTCGGGCGGCTCTGCGACGAGTCCTATGTCGCCGACCCCGCTCGCCCGCATTATCGCGAGAACCTGGACGACGGAACCGTACGGCACTCGGTCGTCGGCGCGAAGGTAAACGCCGCCGCTTCCTCGTCGATTAGCCAGCGCCTTGAAGCTGGACGAGAATTGAGAAGGCGTCAGTCGCGCTTCGTCGACGAAGATTGTGCCGGTTCGATCGATCGTCACCGTAAGTCCACTTTTTGATTCGAGCGGTCGTGCCTGCGCCTTCGGGAGCGAGATGTCCACTCCGCCCTGCATCATCGGGGCGGTGATCATGAAGATGATCATCAGCAGCATCATCACGTCGATAAGGCTCACCACGTTTATCTCGGCGTTCAGAACGAGCCTGTCACGTCCGCGGCCGCGGCGCGCCATCAGATACCCTCGACAGCAGCGAAGAGTGCCATCAGATCCTTCCCTCTCGTACCAGTAGCGCAATCAGCTCCGATCCGAAGCTCTCGAGCTGCCCTTCGATCTTGTTGAGACGCGACGCGAAAATGTTGTACGCGAAGACCGCCGGAATCGCCACACTCAAGGCGGCGGCGGTCGCGATAAGCGCCTCGGCGACACCCGGAGCGACAGCGCCGATGTTTCCCGATCCTTTCGACGCGATTCCCAAGAAGGCATCGATTACGCCGAGGACGGTACCAAGTAGTCCGATGAGCGGACTTACGGAACCGATCGTTGCGAGCGAGGGAACCCAGCGGCTCAGTCTGTCACGCTCGGAAGTCGTCTCCGCGTCGAGGACGAGTCTCAGCGCTTCCACCTGCGATCCGCTGAATCGCGCCGCCCGTTCGGCCGTTCCGGACAATGCCGGCGTCGTTTCCTCGATGAAGCGCATCGCGCGCTCCATGATCGTCGCTGGAGGTCCGCTGGTGCTTCGCGCCATCTGGGCGGCGCGCTCCACGCTGTGCGCGCCCGCGAAATCGTCCGCAAATGCGAAGGTGATTCGCGCCGCGCGCTTCAGCTCGTACCACTTCGCGAAGATGATCCCCCAGCTGATAAGCGAGAGAACGACGAGTATCCCGAGCACGATCTTGGTCGCGCCAGTAGAGTTCGTCACGAGCTGCATCGGGGAGCTCGGTACTGACTGCCCGACCTGCATGAACAGGAGTCCCGTCAAACCGTCACTCCGCTCACGCGCTGCTCGAACCATTCGAAGCTCTTCGCGAGTCCCTCAGCGAGGGTGACATCGGGCGACCAACCGAGGATGTCCCGCGCCTTGTCGGCGTTGACGAATGATTCCTGCTGCTCGCCGGGCCGACGCGGAGCAAACTCGATTTTCGCTTTCGTTCCGGACGCCTCCTGCAACAGGCGAGCAACCTCCAGTACGCTGGTGCCACGACCCGTACCGATGTTGAAGGCGCGAGCGTCGAGTCGCCCCTTCTCGGGCAGAGGCTCGGTAGCCGCGAGATACACGGCACGCGCGACATCGCCAACGTAGACATAATCGCGAGTCTGCTTTCCGTCGCCAAAAATCGTCAACGGCTTGTTCTCGAGAATGCGGCCGCAGAAAATCGCCACGACTCCCGCTTCACCATGAGGATCCTGCCGCGGTCCGTAAACGTTTCCAAAACGAACCGCAGCTGTATCCATGTTGTGGACGCGCCCAAAATACGCGAGGTAGTACTCGGCGCCGAGCTTCGAGATCGCGTACGGCGATTCCGGATCTTTTGGATACGTCTCGAGGTTCGGGGGCGTCGTGAAGTCACCGTAGAGAGCGCCGCCCGTCGACGTGAACACCACTCGCGTAGCTGCTCGCGCCGCTCTCAGCGATTCCATCAGATTCAGGGTGCCAAGGATATTCGTGGTCGCGTCGAAAATCGGATCGGCGACGCTTTTTCTAACGTCGATCTGCGCCGCGAGATGCGCGACCACGTCGAACTTTTGCTCGCCTAGCAATCGCCGAAACTCAGGTGACGTCACGCTGATATCGCGGAGTCGAGCGCCCGCTGGAACGTTCTCCCGCTTCCCCGATGAAAGATCGTCGACGATCGTGACGCGCCAGCCACGGGAGAGGAAAGCATCCGACACGTGCGAGCCGATAAAGCCCGCGCCCCCGGTGACTAGTACGTCAGGCATCGAGACCCGTCTGATCGTTCTCCTGAGGAGACACCGACTGGTTCCGCTCGCCAAGAGCGAACAGATACCTCGCCGCATCCACCACGCCGAGGCCTCGCCCATTCGCGGCCGCGGCCTTGAGCCTGACGCTCGGCTCGTGGAGGAACTTGTTCATCAACGATCTGGAGAAGTGCTCGATCGCCTCGCGCTGCTCGTCGGACACAGGGCCGAGCCGTTTGAGAGCTGCCGCGAGCTCGGCGGTCCGGACGCGCTCCATCTCGTCCCTGAACTCGCGCACGACAGGAACTGCCGCGAGCCCCGCAACCCAGTCCCAGTATTTCGCGACTTCCTCAGCGATTATCGCCTTTGCGGCAGGTATGTCTTCCTCACGCCGCTCGAGATTGGCGGCCGCGGCCGCGCGCAGGTCATCGAGGTCGTAGAGAAAAACGTTGTCGAGCTTTCCGACGTCGGCTTCCACGTCCCTCGGCAGCGCGATATCAAGAATGCAGAGCGGTCGATCGCCGCGAGCGCGAATTGCGTCGCGTACGCGGTCCACCGTCACCACCGGAACGGGCGACGACGTCGAGCAGATCAGGACATCGACATCACGAAGGGATTGCCAGCTCTGCTCGTAATGCATTGCCGTCGCGCCGTGATGTTCCGCGAGTGATTCCGCTCGCGCGTGGGTGCGGTTGGCGACGATCGCCACTTTGACCCCTTCGTTAAGAAGGCACTCGAGCGCGATCTCGGCGACATCGCCGGCGCCGAGTATCATTGCCCGGCGTCCGCTGAGTCCGCCGAAAATTTTCTTCGCGAGCTGCACGGCAGCGGAGCTTACCGAAGCCGCGCCCCGACCGATCCCAGTTTCTTCCCGCGCTCGGGCGGCGGCGAGCAACGCGCTCTGGAACATCCGATTGAGGATGGGCCCAGACTCGACTCGGCAATGTTCCCAGGCATCGCGAACCTGTCCGTGAATCTGCGCTTCGCCGAGGATCATCGAGTCGAGACCTGCGGCGACACTGAAAAGGTGCGCGGTTACTTCTCGATCCCGCCGGATGTACATGAACCGCGAAGCATCCTCGCCGAGCCGCTCCGAGAGAACCTCAGAGATTCGCGACAGTGGGTCGGATTCATTTTCGACTGCGTACACCTCAGTGCGATTGCAAGTCGAGAGTATCACTCCTTCGGTAATCAGCGCCCGCTTGCGCAGCCTCGCCAGCTCACGGACGGCATCCTGCGGACGAAAATTGAGCTTCTCGCGCACCTCGATGGGTGCCGTGCTGTGGTTTACGCCGGCGACGATCAACGCCACGATTCAACCCGCTCGGAAAATGATCCGTCTTCGACGGACGTACAGAAGTCGTCGGCAATAAGCTTGGGAGCGGCGTCGCGCCAGCGCTCGCCACCGCGCTCGATCAGCCGCGATCTCAGTCCCCGGAGCGCCGAAATAGCTCGCTCGTACCGAGCGTCGAATCGCTCGCCGATCGCGTCGCGAATTCTTGCCGCGGCACCGGGAACTCCACCTGCTGAGACGGCGATCGTGACGTCGCCCGACCGGTGCAGTGCCATCGTATGGAAATTTCCCTCATCCGGAAAATCCGCGATGTTCACGAGCTTGCCGACGGAATGAGCGTCGACGGCGATGGTCGCGTTGATCTCCCGTGAATCAGTGGCCGCGATAACGATCTGTGCATGCTGGAGCTGTTCTCTCGCGTAGGTTCCGCGAGTTACCGCGATCCGGCCATCGCGCATTGCTTCGTCCAGCTCACGCGAGATTTCCGGCGCTATCACGCGTACGTGCGCCCCAGCGTCCGCAAGCGCGAGTGCCTTGCGCGTACCTACCGCGCCACCGCCGATCACGACAGCGGTGACACGCTCACCGTGCAGTGCAATCGGAAAATCGCTCACAGAAACTGCCCGCGATTGAGAGCTGCCATCCGAAACACGACGTAGAGCGCCATCACGCTGGCGAATGTCACCGCGGACATGATCGCTGCGCGTCGCGCTTGCCAGCCGCGCAAAATCCGTCCCAGCGCGAGTGCGCTCACTCCGGCCCAGGCGCCAAGCCCCCAGATAATTTGAGGAACGACGAGCGCTTTATAGGCGAAGGAGTACGCGGCCGCGAGCGCAAGCCCGAGGGTGAGGCCGAGGAAGCCCGCGATGGACGCCATGTGATTGACGCGGTCGAGTGTGTCGAGGGGCGGAAAGGATCTGAAGATCGCTCCGAAGTGCGCCGACTTGAGCTCGCGTCTCGCGATCAGGTACATCGTCCCCGCGGCCGCGGCGGTGGCGTAGGCTGCAATGCCAACGAAGCTCAGAACGATGTGCATCGTCAGCCATACCGCGCGCGTCCCCTGAGGCTCCAGAAAAGGATGCATGCCGGTGAGCGCGCCCGCCGACGTGACCAGAGCGGCCAAAGGCGCCGCGACAAGCGTGAGGCTGACCTCTCGAGCCAGCGCCTCGACTGTCAGCAGCGCCAGCGCAAGCACGAGTCCCGCGAAGGAGAGTCCGGGCCCAAGCCCTGTCAGCGAAGCCGCCCCTGTTTCCCGGCTAAGCCCGACCAAAGCGCTGGCGTGCGCAGCGACGCCAAGAAAAAGGGCGGCCAGCACGCCTGCAACAGGCGCCTTGACGCGGCGGGCAAAAGGCAGCGCCGCAATGGCGGCAGCCACGAGATACAGGCTGACGGCAATAAAGTGGGCGATCGCAATCATCGATCGCCTAATTTAATTCCCCGCTACTGCTTTAGGGCATTCGCTCCCTAACGGAAGCGCGGCAGTGAAGCCGGGTGCGCTATTGGGCCTTTGCGGTCAGCCGCACCGGCATTCCATCACGAATTGTCGGCTGCATCTGGCGCACGATGATGACGCTGGACGCGTACGGGGTTACGCGGACGACCTGCCCGACTCCCGCGATCACTGCGGGTGCAGGACCATCGTCCCCCGTTCCAGTGGTGTTGTCGATGAATGTGACTTCGTCGCCGACCCTGACACCGTTCTTGGAGCTCTGCGAAATCAGGACGTAGTGTCCGATCGACGGGAGTATCGGCTCCTCAAAGACGTAAAGGACTTCGCCGCGTGCGCCGTTGACGACAGGCGAGACGCCGCCGGTCGGATATGTGAGATCCGGAGCTGCCATCACTGGTTGACCGAGGTCAATCTCTCCAAGCTGCCGAACGATTCTCGCCAGCACCCGATTTCTCTGGTTGATCGCCTCGACTCGGAATATTCCGGTCGGGATTACGACCTGACCATTCTCTCCGAGGTCGGGGCCAAGGATGTACGACATGTATGTATCGCCGAGACGCGGCACCGCTCCTTTCGGAAGCTCGACAAAGAGCGCGTCGTTCAATTGGAATCTCGATTGAATGAGGCTGGTCTTGATCCCCGGACGGTCGGCACTGGAAAAAAGGCTGCCGGGACCCCGGAGACCACCGTCGCGGTCAGCGTACGGCGCCGCCTCCATTTCTCCTGGTCGAACCGCACCGGGGCGGGCGCGACCAACGACATCATTATTTGACTCGGCCGCTGCCGCGGCAGCGCGGCTCATTGGAGAAGCAAAGACCGTAAGATCGGACCGTCCGTCGACAGGAGCTTGCTGGGAGGTGGTTTGCGCAAATGTGGTCGCGGGACGCTCGGAGACGTGCGACACGACCTCGCCCGCGCTGTCAGCTTTGACGAGCGCTTCGGTTTTTACTTCGGTACCCGAGATACGAATGACTTCGCCCGGGTAGATCCAGTGCGGGTTCTTAACGACATCCGTATTCCGGTGAAATATCTCGGGCCATCTGAACGGATCCTTAAGGTAAAAATTGGCCAGATCCCAGAGTGTGTCGCCCTTCTTGACGACGTGTTTGACTTCTTTTGTGGTGTCGGAGACTACGAGTTGATTCGTGGTGTCGGTGCGAACGACGGTGTCGCCTGAAGCCGCGACCTGCGCGCCGGCGCTGTCCGCCGCAAGAATGAATACTGCCGCACCGAATATGGAGGTGTACGCGCCTGTTCTCGTTGCGCGCCTTGCCGTCACCTTGAGAAATTGACCGATCACTCGTGCTCCCGGAACTTGTCGGATGTCTAAGACGCCGCGCGTGGCGGGTCAACCATTGGACGGGGGGCGCAGGGCTAAAGTCACAGGCCTGTCATAATCTTGTAAGGCAGGAATGGTTCGTGCGTTTGTCAGATGCGAACGATTCACGGGCTCCGGGAGGACGCCATGATGCGCACCACATCCAGAACTTTATTCGCCCTTGCTGGCGTCCTGCTTTTCGCCGCCTGCACCGACAACAGTTTGGCACCCGTCAACGGCGACGCCAGCGGCAGTTATGACTTGTCCGCGATCAACGACGCCCCGCCTCCTGTCGTCATCTCCGCCCCTGGGGCCTCCACAACCGAGACACTCACCGGCGGCAACTTTACTCTGAACACCGACGGGTCGTTCAGCGAAACGCTCACCTTCGACGACACGACGTCCGGACAGACGACCAGTAATTCCATCACGTGCAACGGTACATTCAGCCAGAGCGGACAGAACTTCACGTTCTCTGAGGTAGCCAACGCAGATCAGACCTGCGGTGGGACGTACGGCGGAGCCTGGGATGGTGGCAGCAACTTTCAGTTTATATTCAATGGTGGTGCGTTCGTGCTTCTGTACTCGAAAGCCGTGACGCCATAGACAAAAGGTCCGCCAGAAAAGACAAAAGGCCCCGCTTTTGGCGGGGCCTTTTTTTCACCGGGTTTGAATCAGAACGGCAGATCGTCGTCCGTGTCCTGAAGCGCTCCGGGGAAATCCTCGAAGTCCGCGCCATTCGAAGAGCCGGTTCCGGTCTTCGCTCCAGCAGTCGCTGGCGCCCGATTCCGTCCCGAGCTCTCGCCCTCGAAATCCCCTCCGCCGCCGCCTTTGCCACCCAGCATCAGCAGCTCGCGCACGTTGATTTCGGTACTGTAGCGCGTCTGGTTCTCCTTGTCCTGCCACTGCCTGTACTCGATACGCCCTTCCACGTAGATCCTGTCGCCCTTCTTGCAATACTTCTCGACAACGTCGGCGAGACCGGTGCCCTTCGTGTTCCACACCACGCACGGGTGCCACTCCGTCTTCTCCTGCTTCTCACCATTCGGCGAATTCCACGAACGACTCGTCGCTAGCGAAAACGTCGCGACCCTGTTGCCACCCGTCGTCGATCGAACTTCCGGGTCACTTCCCAGATTTCCGATCAGCATCACTTTATTCAGACTTCGACTCACTGTGCCTCCTGGCGAGAGTTCGGTTCCCGCCCAGAATAGTATAGGTAGGGCTCAGAGCCCGGGCAAACCAACGATTTCAACGGTCAGCAAAACTGCCCTGCATCTTCTCGGTGCCGCCTTCAGCGCCTTCCAGGAATCTTCTCAGCACGAGGGCGTCCTCCACTGGCCGACGATAATACCTGTGCCTCCGTCCTATCTCGCTGAAGCCGCGCGAATTGTATAGAGCTCGGGCTGCCACGTTCGATTCGCGCACCTCCAAAAAAGCGGTGCGAACACCACGCCGTCCGAGCTGAATGAGGACCGCATCGAGCATTTGTCCCGCTAACCCCTTGCCGCGAAAACGGGTATCCACCGCCACGTTGAGGACCTCAGCATCCTCACCCACGGCGAACGCAATGACATAGCCTCTGACAGACCGATCGGGCGGAAAAAGCGCTACGAGAAAGATAGCAGGCGGGACGTCCAGCAGCCGACGGAAAGACTCTTCGCTCCAGGGATCCCCGAAACACTCCCGCTCGATCAGCGCGACCTGGTCGATGTCGGTGTGACCAGCCGGCCTGAGAAGCGCCGTCACCTCGGCAACGGTCGTCGGTTCTCCGCCTCCCAGCGCACCTGCGCTTCGGCCAATCTCCCATAATCCGGCTCCCACGACGCGAGGTCTACCTTTCCGCCCGCGACAATCGTCTCGAGCAGCGGCGCGACGCCCCTCGCATGCGGGTAGAGATCGATCTGCTGCCCGGGTCCTACGACTCTCGAACCCCGCTCCTGCTCCGCGAGCTCGCGTAGGTCGTCGGCTCTCATCAGCATGGACGAACCCACTTGCACGGCAGTCTGATCGCCATTCGCCTTAACGCGCGCTACGAAAAATTCCCCGCGCATCGCGTCGAGAACCGAGAGATAGTCACCGGCCGGAAGCGGCGAAGGCGCCCCCGTCACAATGAGAAGAAGAGAGGACACCGCGAAGAGATCCACGCCGTAGCCAATCGCTAATCCCTTCGCGACAGAACCAGCAACGCGAAGACTTGTGAAGCTGCCTGGACCAGCACCGCAGACGATTCGCGCGATCTCGTCTCTCTCGATCCGGGCTTCCTTCAGACACTCGGCAATTGCAGGCATCAGCTTCTCGCCTTTTCCTGATCTTTGCACTCCACCGTCTTCGCCTCCGAGGCTCCGCTCGGCGACGACTCTCGAGTGGCGAAGCAGCGCAACGCTTCCGCGATACGTCGAGCCCTCGAGCGCTATCGTGTACGATTTCATCCGGCGAGCAGCACTCGACGGTCCGGATCGCCGGGAACGTAGTCGATGTCTATCGGCAGATGATCGTCAGGTACTCTGTCGCCGGCGCGCTCAGGCCATTCGACGAGCACCAGCGCGCGAGCACTGACTATTTCGTCCCATCCGAGATTCGTCAGCTGATCGGGGGACTCCAGTCGATAGAGATCGATGTGAAAAACCCCTGAACGCGGCGCCAAGTAATCCTGAACGAGCGCGTAGGTCGGGCTGGTGATTTCTTCTCTTACGCCGTATCCGGCGCAAATGGATTGAGCGAGCGTAGTTTTGCCAACGCCTAGCTCACCCGCAAGTGTTATGAGAAGCGGCGGATTGATGGATTTGCCAAGGTTTTCGCCCCAGCGCCGCAGCTCCAGCTCTGTGAGCTTCAGATGCCCTCGCTCGGCGAGGGCCGGCACGAGATGCCGGTGAGCTGGCATTGCTACCGGCCGCGCACGCCCGCCAGCGATCCTCTCCCGCTTTGCTGCCTGCCGGCCTTTGCCTTCACCTCGAAGAGCTGATCACGCAGCTGGGCGGCGGTCTCGAAATCGAGATTCGTCGCCGCTTCGCGCATCTGCGCCTCGAGCTCCGCGATGAGCGCGGGAAGGTTGTCGGCGCCGTAGTGTGCGCCCGCCTCCGCGACCCTCCGACTCTTTTCCTGCTCGCGCTCTTCGCGTTCGGATCTCGCATCCGCGACTCGGGTGATGAACCGGACCTGATCGACGCTTTTCTTCACACTCATCGGCGTTATGCCGTGCTCGGCGTTGTACGCGGTCTGGAGCTCTCGGCGGCGGCTCGTCTCGTCGATGCACCGTTGCATTGAGCCGGTCATCTTGTCCGCGTAGAAAATCGCGCGCCCATTGAGATGTCTGGCCGCGCGCCCGACGGTCTGGATCAATGACCGATCGCTGCGGAGAAAACCTTCCTGATCGGCGTCGAGGATCGCGACGAGGGAGACTTCGGGGAGGTCGAGTCCTTCGCGGAGAAGGTTGATTCCGATGAGCACGTCGAACTCGCCGAGCCGAAGGCCGCGGACGATCTCCATGCGCTCGATTGCGTCGATGTCCGCGTGCATGTAGCGAACGCGGACGCCCATCTGCTGGAGATAGTCGGCGAGGTCTTCAGCCATGCGCTTTGTGAGAGTCGTGACGAGCACGCGCTCGCCCTTTCGCTCGCGGAGCCGGATCTCGTTCAGGAGATCGTCGACCTGTCCGCGAACGGGCCGCACTTCGATTTGCGGATCGACGAGACCAGTCGGCCGAATGATCTGTTCGACGACCGCACCTTCGGAGAGACGGAGCTCGATGTCGCCCGGAGTCGCGGTAATGTTGAGCGCGCGCGGAGTCAGCGAAAGAAACTCGTCGAACATGAGCGGTCGGTTGTCGAGCGCGCTGGGCAGGCGGAATCCGTAGTCGACCAGGGTCAGTTTGCGCGCGCGGTCACCGTTGAACATTCCGCCGATCTGGGGGAGAGTGACGTGCGATTCATCGACGACGACGAGGAAATCTTCCGGGAAATAATCGAAGAGACACGCAGTTCGCTCACCAACGTCGCGGCCGGAGAGATGGCGCGAATAATTTTCGATCCCCGCGCAGGTGCCGATCTCGAGCATCATCTCGATGTCGAAATTGGTTCGCGATTCGAGACGCTGCGCTTCGAGGAGCTTGTTGGCAGCGCGGAGCTCCGCCAGACGCTCTACCAGCTCAGCACGAATCAATGCCACGGCGCGCTCGATGGTCGGGCGGGATGTCACGAAATGCTTCGCCGGATAAATCGCCGCCTTCTCGAGATTCGCGATCGTGTCGCCGGTGAGGGGATTGATCTTGCTGATCTTCTCGATCTCGTCGCCCCACATCTCGACTCGGACGCCCTGTTCTTCGTAGGCAGGCAGAATCTCGACGGTGTCGCCGCGCACGCGAAACGTTCCGCGCTCGAGGCCCATGTCGTTGCGGGAGTACTGGATCTTGACCAGCGATCGGAGGATGTCGTCGCGCGGAATCTTCTGGCCCTTGGTGAGCGTGACCATCTGCTCGCGGTAGCTGCGCGGATCGCCCAAACCGTAGATCGCGGACACCGTGGCGACGATGATCACGTCGCTGCGCTCCATCAGGCTCGACGTCGCGCGCAGGCGCAGCCGGTCGATGTCTTCGTTGATCGATGCGTCTTTCTCGATGTAGGTGTCCGTCGTCGGGACGTATGCTTCCGGCTGGTAATAATCGTAGTACGAGATGAAGTACTCGACGGCGTTGTGCGGAAAAAAGCTCTTTATCTCGCCATAGAGCTGCGCGGCGAGAGTCTTGTTGTGCGACAGAACAAGCGTCGGCCTACCGAAATTCCTGATGACGTTCGCGATCGTCATCGTCTTTCCGGATCCGGTTACGCCCAGCAAAGTCTGGAAGCGGTCGCCCCTCTCGAGTCCCCGCGTCAGCTCCGCAATCGCTTTTGGTTGATCGCCCGCAGGCTCGAACGGGGCCTGCAGATCAAATGCTGCTGTCGACATTCTCGGTATTAGCTGAAGCGCGCAGGTCAAATACTGCTTTCGACATTCTTGGTATCGCTGGCAAGCCGCTCTCGCCGCGCGACCTCGGTCACGCCTTTCACTTTGCGAGCGGCTTTGAGAATTTTCTGAAGGTGGGCGAGATTCCCGACTTCCACAGCGAGCTCTCCGACAACGTGACCGTCGGAGCTATGGAGCTCGAAGCTTCTGATGTCGGTCCCCGTCGCCGAAACGGCGGTGGCGAGGTCGGCGTAGAGTCCGCGGCGGTCGGTCGCTTCGAGCGCGAGACGAACCATGAACTTCTCGCCTTCGAGCTCCTTCCAATCTATCTCGAGCCGGCGCTCCGGCTCCTGAACCAGCATGAGAAGATTCGGGCAATCCGACCGGTGAATGCTGACTCCTCGACCTCTTGTTACATACCCCACAACGGGGTCGCCGGGCACGGGCTGACAGCATTGAGCGTAGCGAACCATTAGACCGTCGACGCCCTGAATGCGGACGCCTTTGGGCGCGCCGCGAACCCTGTCGACGAGCCAGTCGAGCGGACCCGCCTTCACGGCTTCCGGAGACGTCTCCGTGTCCGGATAAAGCTCCTTCAGAACCTGCGATACGTTGATATCGCCCTGCCCGATCGACGCGACGAGATGATTGACATCCGTCAGGTGCAAGGCCTTCGACACCCTCAGGAGCTCAGCGTCCTCGGTCTTGCCGAGCCGGCGGCGCTTGATCTCGCGATCGAGGATCTCGCGGCCAAGCTTGATCGAAGTGTTCTGCTCCTCGATGCGGAGTCGCTGCCGGATCTTGTGCCGAGCTCTTCCGGTACGCACGTGGGCGAGCCAGTCTCTGCTTGGCTTGGCAGACGGTGACGTGATGATCTCGACCGTCTCAGAGTTTTTGAGCTCACGCGCAAGACTCGCGATGCGTCCGTTGATGCGCGCGCCCTGGCAATGGAGACCAACCTCAGTGTGCACCGCGAAGGCGAAATCGATCGGCGTCGCGCCCTTGGGGAGCTGGATGACGTCGCCGGTCGGCGTAAAAACAAAGATCTCGTCCTGATAGAGATCGAGCTTCAGGAACTCCAGAAACTCGTCGGGCGTCTTCGCATCGAGCTGGAGCTCGAGCACCTGCCTGAACCATTGGAGCGCGCGATCGAGCTCGTCGGCGCTCTTCGATTCTTCCTTGAATCTCCAGTGCGCCGCGATTCCATATTCGGCGGTGCGGTGCATCTCGCGCGTTCGAATCTGGATCTCGAACAGCTGCTTGTTGGGACCGAAGACGGTGGTGTGCAGTGACTGGTAGCCATTCGATTTCGGCTGCGCGATGTAATCCTTTATCCGTTCCTGCAGCGGCGTGAACTGGTCGTGGATGACGCCGAGTGCATGGTAGCAATCAGGAACTGTGTTCACGGTGACGCGCACGGCGAGGAGGTCGTAGATCTCCTCGTAGGGCTTGTCCCACTTCTTCATCTTTTTGGCGATCGACCACAGGTGCTTCGGCCGCCCGCTCACTTCCACGCTCGCGATGCCCGCCCCCTTCAAATGCCTCTCGAGGGGCTCCTTGAGCTGCGCGATTGACTTCTCCCGCTCCGCGCGGCGTGTCGCGACTTTTTTGGCGAGTGTCTTGTACTCAGAGGGCTCGAGATGTTTGAAGGCGAGGTCCTCGAGCTCCCACCGCACCTTCGCCATACCGAACCTGTGCGCCAGCGGCGCATAAAGGTCCCGGGTCTCCTGCGCGATTCGCTTCTGTCGCTCGGCCGGAAGGAATTCGAGCGTCCGCATGTTGTGGAGGCGGTCCGCGAGTTTGATCAGAATCACCCTGGCGTCTTTCGCGATCGAGAGGAGCAGCTTGCGATAGTTCTCGACCTGCCGCTCCTGCGACGAATTGAGCGGGAGGTGTCCGATCTTCGTGAGTCCATCGACGATCTCGGCGATTTCTTTCCCGAACTCCGCCTCGATGTCTTCGATGGTTATGTCCGTGTCTTCAACGACGTCGTGAATCAGCCCACTTGCTACGGTAACCGAGTCGAGCTGGAGATCGACGAGGATCTTCGCGACTTCGACGCAGTGGGAGACGAAGTCCTCACCCGACAGCCTCTTCTGGCCCTCGTGCGCGCGCTCGCTGAAGTGATAGGCGCGCGCGAGCAGAGTCCCGTCGAGCCTCTCCGGAAGGCCCTCCTTGATCCACGCCGGGATGGTCTCCTTCTCCTTCACCGCGCCAGCTGTCACAGCAGTCCCGCCTCCGCGAAGCTTATGTAGCGTCCCCTCCCGATAATAACGT
>JBOHTB010000158.1:0-11537 GCA_050733435.1 Gemmatimonadaceae bacterium
ACTAAAAATCAGGAGCTTGTTGAGAGTATATACACTGAGACCGCTTATCAGTTTCAAGCCGACAGCCAGTCGCACGCCGCTCAAATAATTCATCGCTTCATCGAAACTCAAGCTGCGCGCATATCTCAGAGTGCCAAAGGCACGCCAGAGCTTGTCTTCGATAATATAACCCGCATCGCGCAACAGAACCCGTCGCGCTTCTTCTTCGCGCTCGATTACATGTCTTACGACGCGCACGAGGTAATCAAGTAACTCACCCTCTGAACGGCCCAGCGTTGTCTGGTTCGAGATCTGGAAAAAATTTCCGACAACTTCGCTTCCCTCTCCGTACATGCCACGGTAGGTCAGGCCGACCTGCTGCAGCCCGGCAAGCACTTTCCCGATCTCCTTGGTGAGAACGAGACCGGGCAGATGAATCAGTACGGAGGCGCGGAGGCCCGTTCCGACGTTCGTCGGGCACGCCGTGAGGTATCCGAACTCGTTGTGAAACGCATATGGCACCTTGTTTCCGAGCTCCGCATCGAGCCGCTCGAGAACACCGAACGCGTCCGCAACGTGAAACCCCGAGTGCAGTGCCTGGAGCCGAAGGTGATCCTCTTCGTTCACCATTATCCCGACGCCGCGCGATAGATAGACAGCAGCACCGGTTCTCACCGGCTGCTCGTTCAATCCCGCGAGCTCCTTACTCACAAGGTGGCGCTCGTGTAGCAGCAGGCGGTCTTCAGCTGGGAGCTCATCCACCCGCAGCAGAACACCGTCGTCTATCGAATGCAAACTCGCGAACGCCTCGCGAACCTGGGTAAGGATTCGCAGACGCTCACCGTCGCGCGCCCTCGGCGTGAATGCGTAGCCTTCGAGGTTCCGTGCTAGCCGAATGCGCGTGGAGATCACGATATCGGCGTGCTCACCCGATGCGTCGAGCCAGCTAGCGCCGCCGTCTGGTAGGAGGGAGAGGTCCAGCATCACTCAATTCCCCGCAGCTTGTCGCGTAGATCGGCGGCAAGCTCGAACTGCTCCGACTCGATTGCGCGCTTGAGGCGGTCGCGAAGCTCCGTTGCGCTCGACACGTGCGGCAGCTCTGACGGCAGCGGCGCTACGTAACGGCGTCCGATGTGCCGCGAGTTGCCATGCACCCTGCGGAGGAGATCGCGGAGGCTGCCCTCGAACGCCTCATAGCAGTGCGCACACCCGAGCCTCCCGGTGGCGCGAAAATCCGCGAGGGTCGACGAACAGAACGGACACTGCACCGGCTCGCCTTTGGCGCCCGGCATCTGTTCGTGAATCGTCTGGAGAAAATTGGTGATCTGTGGCTTCGACGCGCCGACGTTCGTCTCGACTCCACGCTCCGCTGCGCATTTCTCGCAAAGGTGCAGCTGTTTAACCCCGCTCCCCTCGATTTCAGTGAGCTGGATTACCGCTTCCCCGTCCTTGCACAGATCGCACACCATTTATACGACAACCTCGTCAACTGCGGTACGGCTCAGAGTTCCGCCTTCAAGGAGCAGCACCTGATTGGCGCGCGCGGCGAGAGAGCGGTTATGAGTAACGACGACCATCCCGATCTCGAGGTCATTGACGACCTCGCTCAACAATTCGTGCAGATTCTCCCCGTTCGCGCGATCGAGATTACCGGATGGTTCGTCCGCGAGAAGAATCTGCGGATCCATCGCCAACGCACGCGCCACCGCCGTGCGCTGCTGCTCTCCGCCAGACAGCTCGCTTGGTCGGTGTGTCATCCGCGCACTGAGACCCACCCGCGCCAGCAACTCCGCCGCCCGGCTTCGTGCGGATTCCTCGGACCGGCCGCCGATCCGAAGCGGCATCATCACGTTCTCAAGAGCGGAAAACTCCCGTAGAAGGTGATGAAACTGAAACACGAATCCGACGGTTCGGTTCCGGAGCTCGCCAAGCTCGTTCTCGTTGCGCCCGTGGATGGGTTCGCCTCCGATGACAACGTACCCGCGAGTCGGTTTGTCCAGGGCGCCGAGGACGTGCATCAGCGTGCTCTTCCCGGCGCCGCTCGCTCCGACGATCGCAATCATCTCTCGGCGATGGACGGAAAGATTGACTCCGTTCAGGACGTGGAGAATGTTCCCGTCCCCCCCGACATAGGTTTTGTAGACGTCGTGCGCCTCGAGAACTGTCATCGTCATTCGTGCCTGATCGCTTCGATCGGATAGAGTCTCGATGCCTGTATGGATGGATACACCGTAGCTATCGCGGCGATAGCAATACTGGCCAGAATGATCCACATCACATCGGCTGGCTGGATCGAGACCGGGAGATGATCGATGAAGTAGACGGTCGGGTCCAGCTTGATGAACTGGTACTTGTCGAGCGCGAACGCGCCGGCGAATCCGAGGATCACCCCGAAAAGGGTTCCCACGACACCTATGACGAGGCCCTGCGCGAAGAAGATCCGGCGGATCGATCTGGCCGGCATTCCCATGGCCTTCAGGATTCCAATCTCCTTCGTCTTGTCGGCCACGACCATCGTGAGAGTGCTCACGATGTTGAACGCGGCAACGAGAACTATGAGGAGCAGGATCACTCCCATCCCCAATTTTTCCAGCTTGAGGGCCTGGAACAGCGAGTGGTTTTGTTCTTCCCAATCGACCGTTCGGTACGGCCAGCCGAGCGCACTTACAATACGATTGCCCACAATGGGCGCCTGCTCCCGATCAGCGGTTTTGACCTCGATTCCCGTTACGCCGCTTCCGAGTCCCGCGAGGTCCTGTGCCTTGTCGAGCGCGATGAAAGCGTAGGCATTGTCGTACTCGTACATGCCAGTCTCTACAATTCCCGTTACCTCGAACTGCTGGATTCTGGGCACGAGGCCGCCGGTCACCGGATCCATCTTCGTCCCGGCGGCGGTGAGCAGCGCTATGCTGTCACCCACGTACTTGGCGAACCGCGAAGCAAGGAGCTTTCCGAGGACGACTCCCCTGCGTTGGCCATCGGTGCTCGCAAACCGGAAGTCGCCGTTGGTGACGTGTTGCCGGATAGTTGTGACGTCCGGCACTCCCCTTCCTTGCGGCTGCAATCCGACGATGTACACGCCGCCAGAGTAGTCGTGTCCGCCACTCATCACGCCTTCGGTGAGAACGAACGGCGCTGCGGCAACGACCCCAGGCTGCTTGCGAACTTTTGCGAGCACCGTCGGCCAGTCGTTGATCTTCAAATCCTCCCCATACGTCAGGACCCTTATGTCCGGACTCCCCACGAGAATCTTCTCACGCAGATCGTGCTGCAAACCATTCATCACTCCGATGATCACGATGAGGGCGCTCACCCCAATCAGAACTCCCCCGATGGCAATGAGGCTTATCAGGGACAGAAGCTTGGAGCCGCGTCTGCTCCGCAGATACCGCCACGCGATTTGAAGCTCCAACTTCGTCACTCTGGCCTCATTGTCGGAAAGAGAATCACGTCCCGAATGTTCGTTGCACCGGACAGATACATGAAGAGCCTGTCGACTCCAATACCCGCACCGCCCATCGGAGGCATTCCGTACTCCATCGCCCGCAAGTAATCCTCGTCGACTCCAGTAGCTTCTTCGTCGCCGGCTTCCTTGAGCCTTGCCTGACTTTCGAAACGGCGTCTCTGGTCGAGCGGATCGTTGAGCTCGCTGAACGCGTTGGCCATCTCCTTCCCATTCGCGAACAGCTCGAAGCGCTCAGTCAGAGCCGGGTTGCCCCGCTTCGGCTTTGCCAACGGCGAAAGCTCTACTGGGTAATCGATGACGAAAGTCGGCGTCTGCAGTTTGGACTCTACCAGCGCCTGGAACATTTCGTCGAGCACTTTCGCCCGGCCCAGAGATTCTTGATTCTCGACACCGACACGTTGCGCCAGCGACCGCAGCGCTGGCTCCTCGAGGGAGGTCACGTCCAGGCCCGCAGCCGCATTCAAGGCTGGAATCCATTCGATGCGCTTGAACGGCCGGCGAAATTTCGGAACATTCGCGGCAAGTTCGGGCACGCTGCGCACTGCATCCGCCGCCTTTTCCAGCAGCTGCTCGACCAGATCCATCATGTCCGTGTAATCCGCATACGCCTGGTAGAACTCGAGCATGGTGAACTCGGGGTTGTGTGTGCGATCGATCCCCTCGTTCCGGAAATCATGTCCGATTTCATATACCCGATCGAGGCCTCCTACGACCAGACGCTTCAGATAGAGCTCGTCGGCGATGCGAAGATAGAGCGGCATGTCGAGCGCGTTATGCAGCGTCGTGAATGGCCGCGCCGCGGCGCCGCCATAAAGCGGTTGCAGGATCGGTGTCTCTACTTCGAGAAAGCCGCGCTCGTCGAGGAAAGATCGAGCCGAAGTTATCATGCGAGATCTCGCGACGAAAAGCGCTCTGACCTCGGGATGGACCGCCAGATCTGCGTAACGTTGGCGGTAGCGCTGCTCGGGATCAGCGAATCCCGAATGTCGCACGACTTGTCCGTTTAGTTCCTCTTCTTTTCCAAACGGAAGAGGCCGGAGCGATTTGGCGAGGAGCTCGACGCTGTCGACGCGAATCGTCGCTTCGCCTGTCTTCGTTCGGAAAAGGGGTCCGTGCACACCGATGATGTCACCAAGGTCGAAGTGGCTAAGCAGGGCATACATCTTTTCGCCCAGCTGATCTCTCTTGAAGTAGAGTTGGATCTTGCCGGTGGAATCTGCGAGATGCGCGAACGTCGTCTTGCCGTGCGAACGCCACGCCACGAGACGCCCGGCCAGCTTCACCGGAGGACCTTCGTCGCCCGTCCCGATCAGCGAGTGCGCGTGCGCGGCCGAATGCTGTCGATCGAACGTGTATGCGTAAGGCGCGATGCCCGCCGCCTCCAGAGCCTCGAGCTTTTCGCGACGTGCCTGGAGGACGAAGTTCAGCTCTTCGGTCACGCCGCCGCCGTCGCCGAGCCGCCGCCCTGCTTCAGGTAAGCTTCTATGAACGGGTCGATCCCCCCGTCCATCACTTTCTGGACGTCTGGAATCTTGAGCTCGGTGCGGTGGTCGTTCACCATCGTGTACGGCTGGAACACGTAGCTGCGTATCTGACTCCCGAAGCTGACGTCGGATTTCGTGGAATCGAGCTCCGCCTTGTGCGCCTCCCGCCGCTCGATTTCGGCCTGATACAGCTTGTTCTTGAGCATCTTCATCGCAGTCGACTTGTTCTTGAACTGCGACCGCTCCTGCTGCGAGGCAACTACGGTATTGGTCGGTATATGAGTAATTCGAACCGCGGAGCTCGTCTTGTTGACGTGTTGGCCGCCGGCGCCAGAAGCCCGGTAGACGTCGACGCGCAAATCCTCCTCGCGAATCTCGATGTTGATTTCTTCATTGACCACCGGATACACGAACACCGACGCGAAGCTGGTATGGCGTCTGGCATTGGCGTCGAACGGTGAGATGCGGACGAGGCGATGGACGCCAGTCTCCGGTCGCAAGAAGCCGTACGCATACTGACCACGTATCTCGAGCACGGCCCCTTTGATTCCGGCTTCCTCGCCCTCACTCTCGTCGAGCACGGAAACCTCAAACCCGCGTCGTTCGGCCCACCGGACGTACATCCGCATGAGCATTTGCGCCCAGTCCTGTGCTTCCGTACCGCCGGCGCCCGCGCTGATCTCGAGTTGCGCGTCGCGAAAATCGTCAGGCCCCCGGAGCAGAGACCTGACCTCGAAAGAATCCATTTCTTCGCGGAGCTGCGCCGCTTCCTTGTCGAGCTCGCGCTCCATTTCGGGCTCCGAGCCCTCTTGAATCATTTCGTCGAGCTCGAGCGCGCTCGATATTCGGCCGTTCAGCTTGTCGTAGGGTTCTAGCCAGGTGCGCAGCGTCTTCACTTCCTGCAGCGTTGCTTGCGCCTTGTCCTGGTGGCTCCAAAAGCCCGGATCGGCCATTTCGGCGTCAAGCGCGCTCAGCCGAGCGCGCTTCCCGTCGATGTCAAAGATACCTCCGCAACTCCGCGAGCCTTTCTCCCGTTCGCTTGAGACCGCGGCTGCGTTCACTCTCGGCCATTTCTCGCTGCCCTCGAAACCCTAGAAGATTTTTTTGCCCGCACCGAGAACTTCGTTCAACGCTTCCTGGAAATAAGTGGTGCTCTCGGCGAGCTGCTGTCCGACCTGCGCAATATACTCTTCGAAGCTCTTTTTTATCTCCTCTCGAAAGAGCTGCTTGAGTGTGCCGTCCCGCAGGCCTTCCGCGTGTTTGGCGGGATGATAGGTGATGATGTCCGAGACCAGAGCGCGCGCGAGGCGTTTTGCGCGCTGATTCGGATCCTTCGAGAGAAATGGATTTAACGGGCGACGTGCGCCTGAATCTGGGCTCGCGGGTGCGGACGACGCTGAAGGAGCCGCGGAAGGTGGCGTGCCGACCGGGCTTCGAGCAGTCGACGGAATGAAAGGCGTTGGTGCCGGGCTGGAAAACGGAGCTGGCGCTGGCGCCGGCGAGGTAGCCGGCTTGAAGGGAGGAATAGGCGGCGGAGGTGTGAACTCCGGGAGTGAGGATGCGGGCGAGGGCGGCGTTGCCGTCGCTGCCGCGCTCAATCGATCTGGTGCCTGCTCGCTCGGGCGTCCCGACGCTGGCATCTCGGTTGAACGAGTCGGCGCGGCGGATGGTGGTGCCACTCGGCGGGGTGTTGCTGAAGCCGGTCCGCGTTCAGCAGGCGGCGCAAACCCGCCCGTGTCCCAACCCCTCTGTGCAGCCGCTGGCGTTTGCGTTGCGGCAGGCGGGGATTCGAGAGGAGGTCGCGATGCATTCGTTCCCGATTGCGTGTTCTGTCCAGTAGGAGCGGGAATTGAGATCACGCCGCTGCACACCGAGCAGCGCGCGCGCACTCCGGCAGGAGGAACCTTCGCAGGATCCACCCGGAAAATCGATCGACAATCGGGACAGCTTACGTTCATTCACCCTCTCCGATCTTCCGCACGTCACGGATTGCCGGCAACGGCTCCTGCGGCGTGACGCGCTCGTCGCTCCGTCGATCGACGGTATAAACTGAGCCCGGAAGGCTTTTCGCGTAGGTCTTCATTTCAGTCGCAAGTTGGCTTGCCTGACGTGCCGAGGTCAATGTGCGGCGAAGGTTGGTAACGACGCCGATGGAAAGCGTCATCAGCGGAACTCGGTCGAGATGGCCCCGTCTGTCCTTGCCGAAGAAATACCCGGCCCGCCTGTCCTGTTCTGAATATTGATAAGGCGCAAGAAGGTCGAACGTCGCTACGATTTCACCGCACACCGAAGGTATCGAGTTATATGGAATTATGAAGATGAAGTCGTCGCCGCCAATGTGTCCAATAAAACCGTTTTCGCCGCAAGTTCCTTTGACCACATCGTGCAGCAGCTTGGCCAGAATGCGGATCACCCGGTCGCCTTCGTTATAGCTGTAGCGATCGTTGAATTCCTTGAAGTGATCCAGGTCGGCGTAACAAACCGCGAAGTAGTCGCCCAGCGATAGCCGCCGGCCAATCTCGGCCTCGATGGCTGATGTGCCCGCCAGGCGCGTCGACGGATGCACGATGAGGTCACGCTCCGAGCGAATCAACATGGCGTCGAGTCGACGCACGGCTTCGGGACCCTGCATCCCGTCGCGGATCACTTCGTCTGCCCCGGCATCGAAGGCCAGGGAAAGGGCGTCGGATTTCTTGCTGCACAGAACGGCGCAAGGAACGACGCCGGTATAGGAATCCTTCTTCACTCTGTGCAACGCCGCTAGCACCGACTCGGACTCATTCCGCGCGTCGAATATCACGAAGCGGGGACGCGCGCGCAGACCGATTGACATCAGCTCGTCACCCGAGTTCAGTGTGACGACCGAGGCATCCTGCGCGGTGATCCAGGCGCTTATGTACGCCGGGAGTGATGCACCGTCGGGGGAGAAGCGTATCGCGTTCGGCTGCTGCAAATCGTTTTTCCGGTCGCCGGTGATTCTGCTTTGTCAGAAGAAAAAGAACGCCACTCCCAATATTGCATACGCCAGGAGCAGGAACGCCCCCTCGAGCCAATTCGATTCCGCATCTCTGATCACTGATGACGTCACCGCCACTGCCAGTCCGATGCTCGCAACCTCCATGGTTGAGAAGGCGAGATCCATTGGCTGATGAAACGCCATTCCAAGAAAAACCAGCAGCGGCGCTATGAGCAGCGCCACCTGAATACTCGAGCCGACGGCGATGTTGAGCGCGAGATCCATCCGGTTCCGCACCGCCATGATTATCGCAGAGCTATTCTCGGCCGCGTTCCCGATGATGGGGATCAGGATGAGGCCGACAAAAAATTCGGACAGGCCCAGCACCTTCACCGCATCTTCGGTGGCCGACACAAGTACCTCCGCCACAACACCGATCGAGCCGGCGCTGAGGAGGAGGATAAAGGTCGCCATGTTTGACGACCATTTTGGGGCTACAGTCACGGCTGGGCCACGGTTTTCCGAGGCAAACGTGGACGAATGAGTCCAAAGTGAGAACACCATCCATGCAACGTATCCGAGGATGAGAAGGAAGGCGACGTAGTGTGACATCCTGACCGTCGCCACCCGGTGCGGGTCCGGATGGAGGCTGAAAAACAACGCGGGAACCGCCAACCCGAAAACCGCGATGAGAAGCACGGTGGTGCTGTGCCCGGCGAGAGTGCGGTTGAAGCGTTGGGTCTTGAACTTTATCCCGCCAGCGAACAAAGCTATCCCGAGGACTAGTAGAAGGTTTCCAAGAATGGAACCTGTTATTGATGCTTTGACGAGACTTATCAACCCTGCTCGTAGAGCTGCGGTCGCGATTATGAGCTCCGCGAGGTTCCCCATGGTGGCGGTCAGCACTCCGCCGATTGCCGGGCTCGTGTGCTCCGCCACAGACTCTGTCGCCACTCCGAGCACTGCCGACAGCGGGATGATAGCGAGGGCGCTGAGACTGAAGACCATGATGGGTGGCGCGCCGAAGACGCGACTGAGTACCGCGATCGGCGCGAACACCAGGCTCGCGAGAAACACTTTTCTTCCGGCGCCGCGGCGCCATCTCAAAACAGATATCTCAGCGAGATCCAGACTGGCGATTCACCGTTTTCGGCGGGAATTCCGCCGAACGTGCGCGCGATATCGAACACGAATGAGCCGCTCTGGAGCCCAAATCCGAGCGACGCAGTTGAATCGCCGCGGCGATCGTGTCCAACGTATCCCGCGCGAAGGTGGACAGTGCTCTGGTAGACGACGTCGGTACCGAAACGCACAGACTTCCCTCCGAGCGACCGCGTATCGACGTAGCTTCCTGACGCGCGCAATTCGGTGTCCTTCACGAGCCGGTCGAGAAACTTGAGCCGGTACATGGCGCCAAGCTCCAGTTGCGTGGGAAGCGGGTCGCGCTGATTGGTCTGTTGTGAGTTGAGTCTGCCACCAAGATTTCGAATGGCCGCGCCAAATGTCAGCGGCGCTCCGACCTCCGTGCGGTATTGTAGACCGAGATCCATTGCGCGAGTGCTCTCTACCTCGGCTCCGACGGTCGTGCACTCGCCGGAGCAGTCCACTCGAAGCTGAATGATCTTGTAGTTGAAGCCGGCGTCGAGACGCTTCGTAACCTGACTTGCGTAGGTTCCGGCGAGAACGACGTCCCGAGGGAACGCGACGCCAATTGGCTCGTTGTTCTCGTCAGTGAGCTGTTGCTCTCCGATGTCCAGAACACTCAGCGACGCTGCGAATACTCCAAGTGATCCCTTGGGCAACACGAACGAGAACGCGTCACCCACTCCGGCAAGTGTCTTCGAATGATGAAGCGCGAGCTCCTTTTTGTCCTGGCCGCCAAGCGATGCTGGATTCCACCAAATGCCTTCGCTGCCCGGTTTTGCCGCGACCATCGCCTGTCCCATACCTACCGATTGTGCACCGGTTGGCAGGAGAAGAAACAATGGCCCCTCGCTACCCGTGGAGACCGTTTGCGCCATCGCGTCGGTTGCGAGAAACGCGCAAAGCAGGCTAAAAAGGAGTGGCCTCATCTATGAGCATTATGGGAATGTCGTCACGCACAGCGTAGCGGAGCCGGCATTTATGACAAATCAGGGCCTGTTCCTCCTCACGATACTCGAGCTCACTTTTGCACTTCGGACAGACGAGAATTTCCAGAAGTCGCGGAGACACACTCATTTTGCGTTCCCTGTAGCAAGTTGATAACCGAACATGGACAGATTTTGCGGATTCCTGCGCCAGTTCGCGAGCACCTTCACCCACAGATCGAGATAAACCTTCTCGCCGACAAACGCCTCGATTTTCTTGCGCGCCGACTCCCCGACCTTGCGGATTTGCGCCCCTTTGTTCCCGATCACGATCGCTTTTTGGCTCTCCCGTTCGACGTAAATTACCGCGCGTATGTAGAGAGGCGAGCGCGCCTCGCGGAATTCCTCCACCTGGACCGCAACGCTGTATGGCACTTCGTCGTGGAGCTGCTCGAGCACGGTCTCGCGAACGAATTCTGCGACGAAGAATCGGACCGGCTGCGTGCTGATCTCGTCGTCCGGATAAAGAAACGGGCTCTCGGGCAGTGCGAGAGCGACACGTGTCATCAGCTCGGCGATTCCGTCGCCGGTGAGGGCCGACACGAGCACATCCCCTTGATGCGCCATCAGCTCGGTCCGACGCGCGCTCGAGAGTGAATCGGCCTTATTGAGTGCGACGATGACGGCCCCGCGAAGCGGTTCTTCGAGCTCCGCTGCCTCGGCAAGCGGGGGTGGGGTGCCCTCGGTTGCATCAGCGAGATAGACGACGACGTCCGCGTCGCGTAGCGCGCTCAGTGCGGCCGCCCGCATAGCCTGTTGCAACGGATATCGTGGATTCAAAAGACCGGGCGTATCGAGTATCACCATCTGTGCGTTGTCGGCGGTATGGATGCCCACCACGCGATCACGGGTCGATTGGGGCTTCGGGCTCGTGATGCTGAGTTTCTGTCCGACTATGCGATTGAGCAACGTGGACTTGCCCACATTGGGTTTGCCGACGACAGTGACGATTCCGGCCTTGGGCATCCAACAAGATACTCTTTGGAAAAAAAAAGACCGCTCACGAATGAGCGGTCTTTCGATGAGGTGCCGGCGACGGCCTACTCTCCCGCATCCTCTCGGACGGAGTACCATCGGCGCTGTAGGGCTTAACGACCGTGTTCGGAATGGGAACGGGTGTGGCCCCTACGCTCTAGTCGCCAGCGAAAATCGGTTGTCAAAAATCGGAGGCTGGGGCGGCAGGACTCGAACCTGCAACTTCCGGATTAACAGTCCGGCGGTCTGCCAATTGACCTACACCCCAGTAGGAACAGGCCGCGGACAACATAACACAGATTTTGGTAAGAAAGATGTGCGAATGACTTTGGATAGTAGTGTGATCGCGTGACGTTCGAATCAACCGTTAGATCGCTTGGTTACTGCTAGTCGGCTCGAGTCAAATACAAGGAAAAACTCGAACCATATAAGGAGATCAAGCCTCACGGGCGATGAGGATCGCTTCGCTTGAAATCGGTTGCCCGACGTCCACGTGCGACCTCTTGACGGGATGGTCTCTCCCGGCCCTTCAGGGAGCTCAAGGCTCC
>JBOHTB010000159.1:0-11575 GCA_050733435.1 Gemmatimonadaceae bacterium
GAACAGTCTCACCGTGCAAGTGCGCGCAATCGCAGATGTAGCGACTGCCGTAACGCGAGGTGATCTGAGCAGACAAATCGCGGTCGAGGCTCAGGGCGAGCTGGACGAGCTGAAAAACAACCTGAACCAGATGATCGCGAACCTGAAAACGACGACGGAGAAGAACAACGAACAAGACTGGCTGAAGACGAACCTCGCGAAATTCTCGCGGATGATGCAGGGACAAAAAGATCTGGAGTCGGTGTCCAAGCTCATTATGTCGGAGCTCACGCCACTGGTCTCCGCGCACCACGGCGCGTTCTACATCATGGAGGATGACAACAACACGCCCGTGCTCAAGCTCGTTGCGAGCTACGCCTACAAGGAGCGCAAGCACGTTGGCAATCGCTTCTATCTCGGTGAAGGACTCGTGGGTCAGGCAGCGCTAGAGAAGAAGCCGATTCTCCTCACCAGCGTTCCGGACGACTACATCAGAATCACGTCCGGCCTGGGCGAGGCGCCGCCACGAAACATTCTCGTGCTGCCGGTTCTATTCGAGGGACAGGTCAAAGCCGTAATCGAGCTCGCTTCGTTCCTGCCATTCAGCCTGATCCACCAGCTCTTCCTCGATCAGCTCGCGGAGACTGTCGGCGTCGTGATCAACATGATCTCGGCCAACATGCGCACTGCGGAACTGCTCGAGCAGTCGCAGAGCCTCACTCTCGAGTTGCAGAGTCAGTCAGAGGAGCTGCGGAAACAACAGGAGGAGCTCAAGAAATCGAACGCCGAGCTCGAGGCGCAGGCCACGACGTTGCGTACTTCCGAGGAGCTGCTCAAAGACCAGCAGGAAGAGCTGCAGCAGGTCAACGAGGAGCTCGAGGAGAAGGCGTCACTGCTCGCTGAGCAGAACCGGAAGGTCGAATCGAAGAACGAGGAAGTGGAAGCGGCGAGACTCTCTCTCGAGGAGAAAGCGGAACAGCTCGCATTGAGCTCGAAGTACAAGTCCGAGTTCCTCGCGAACATGTCGCACGAGCTGCGGACCCCGTTGAACAGCCTGCTGATCCTCGCGCGTCTGTTGAGCGAGAACAAGGACGGGAATCTTACGCCGAAGCAGGTCGAATTTGCGCAGACGATTCTCACCTCCGGCAGCGATCTGCTCACTCTCATCAACGACGTGCTCGATCTGTCGAAGGTCGAAGCCGGCAAGATGGATGTGAGCCCGACCGATGTCCGCGTAACGGAGATAAAGGATTTCGTCGAGCGGAACTTCGACGCCATCGCAGAACAGAAGGGGCTCGAATTCCGGGTCGATATGAACTCGGACCTTCCGCAGACGATTTTCACGGATGGCGGCCGGCTCCAGCAGGTGCTCAAGAATCTTCTCTCGAACGCGTTCAAGTTCACGCAGGAAGGCGACGTCACCCTCACGATTCGTCGCGCCGAGAAAGGACGACGGTTCCAGAACTCGGCACTCGACTCGGCAGCGGAAGTCATAGCCTTTGCGGTGACGGACACAGGAATTGGAATTGCGCGCGACAAGCAGCGCCTGATCTTCGAGGCGTTTCAGCAGGCGGACGGAACGACCAGCCGCAAGTACGGCGGCACGGGACTCGGGCTCTCGATCAGCAGAGAGATTTCGCGCCTGCTGGGCGGGGAGATAAGAGTGGAGAGCACCGAAGGCCAGGGCAGCACCTTCACGCTGTTCCTGCCTGCGCGCTATATCCCCCGACCGGACGGCTCGGACCGCAATCCTGACGATACGGGCGGCTACGACTACGCGCTTCCGATGAGGCAAGTACGGAGCGGGGAGGACCCGTCGTCCGCGTCGAGGAGTGGAGCACCGTCCAGGAATACGCGTCGCGATCAGCGCCGCAAACCTGTCGGCAATGCGCTGCAATATCGGCCCGAGCGGCGAGCGATTCCGCAGAGCACGATCGCCGACGATCGGGATCAGATAGAAGAAGGCGATCGCACGGTCCTGATCGTGGAGAACGACCAGAATTTCGCGAAGGTTCTCCTCGATATGGCTCGCGACAAGGGTTACAAGGGAGTCGTCGAGCTCGACGGAGAAGCAGGACTATCGGCGGCGCGTGAGGTGCGGCCGGATGCGATAACGCTCGACATCGACATGCCCGGAATGAACGGCCTGGAAGTGCTCGACCGTCTCAAGCGTGATCCGGAGACGCGCCACGTGCCGGTGCACATCATCTCGGGCGTCGAGCAGAAGCGCGAGGGACTCAAGGCTGGCGCTATTGCCTACCTGGAGAAGCCAGTCAGCAAGGAGGCACTCGACACTGCCTTTGCCCGCATCTCGACATTCATCGACACGGTTCCGAAGCGATTGCTGGTCGTCGAGGACAACGAGGCTCAGCGTCAGAGCATCGTCGAGCTCATTGCGCACGACGACGTGGATATCACCGCGGTCGGGTCTACGGAAGAAGCGCTCACCAACCTGCACGAAAAGCATTTCGACTGCATGGTGCTCGATCTTGGTCTCCACGCGAGTGACATGTCGGGCTTCGACCTGCTGGAGAAAGTGAAGTCGGATCCGGAGAACCACGACCTTCCGATCATCATCTACACTGGAAAGGAGCTCAGTCAGGAAGAAGAGACCCGGATCAAGAAGTACGCGGAGACGATCATCCTCAAGGACGTGAAATCGCCGGAGCGGCTGCTCGATGAGACCGCGCTCTTCCTGCACCGTGTGGAGGCGAAGCTTCCTGAGCAGAAGCGGAAGATGCTGGAGCATCTGCACGACGCCGATTCGGTCGTCGCGGGGAAGACTGTCCTCGTAGTCGACGACGATGTGCGGAACATCTTCTCGCTCACGAGCATGCTCGAGGATCACGGCATGACCGTCCGGTTCGCGGAGAATGGAAAGCAGGCGCTGGAGCAGCTCCGCAAAGATCCAAACGTCGACGCGGTACTGATGGACGTGATGATGCCAGAGATGGACGGCTACGAGACGACGAAGACCATTCGCGCGATGGAGCAGTTCAGGACTCTGCCGATCATTGCTCTCACGGCCAAGGCGATGAAGGGCGATCGTGAGAAGTGCATTGCGGCGGGCGCCTCGGATTACATAACGAAGCCCGTCGATACCGAGCAGCTTCTCTCGCTGCTACGCGTGTGGCTTTACCGCTAGGCGAGGTACTGCCCGAAGCGCCGGAGCCCGAAGGGCAGGCGTTCAAGCCCGATCTCGAGCGAATCGAGATCGAGCTGCTGCTCGAGGGAATATTCCGCCACTACGGATTTGATTTCCGCTCGTACGCGTACGCGTCGATCCGTCGCCGGCTATGGAAGCGCATCGAGGAAGAAGGCCTTTCCTCGGTGAGCGGACTCCAGGACCGGGTACTTCACGAGCCGGATATGATGGAGAAGCTGCTGCTCGATCTCTCTATCAACGTGACCGCGATGTTTCGCGATCCGGGATTCTATCAGACCTTCCGTCAGGACGTCGTTCCGTTGTTGCGAACCTACCCGTTCATTCGGATCTGGCACGCGGGGTGCTCGACAGGAGAAGAGGTCTACTCGATGGCGATCCTTCTCCGCGAGGAAGGCCTCTACGACCGGGCGCGAATATACGCGACGGACATCAACGAAGTCGTGCTGCAGAGAGCAAAGGCAGGAATCTTCCCACTGGAACGGATGCAGGAGTACACGGACAACTACATCCGGGCCGGAGGCAAGAGATCCTTCTCGGAGTATTACACTGCGAAGTATGGCGGAGCGCTGTTCGACCAGTCTCTCACGAAGAACGTCGTCTTCTCGCAGCACAATCTCGTGACCGATCGGTCGTTCAGCGAGTTCAACGTCATCCTGTGCCGCAACGTGCTCATCTACTTCGACAAGTCCCTTCAGTCGAAGGTGCACGGACTCTTTTACGACAGCCTCGTGATGTTCGGCGTTCTCATACTTGGCAGCAAGGAAACACTACGGTTCATGGCGCACGAGGACTCCTACCAGCAAATCGCGCCACCTGAGAAAATCTTCCGGAAGGTGAGATAAATGCGGTACGCTCTGGCGACCGTCGGCACTTCCTGGGGTGGTCTCGCCGCGCTCACGAGATTCCTCGGCGCGTTGCCCGGAGATTTCCAGGTGCCTGTCGCGATAGTGCAGCATCGCGGCAGCGACTCTGAACGGCTCCTCGCCGAGCTTCTCCAGGATGCGACGGATCTCACAGTCTGCGAGATCGAGGACAAGGCGCCGCTGACACCGGGCACCGTACACGTGGCTCCGGCGAATTATCACGTGCTCGTCGAGGATGGTTACTTCTCGCTGACAGTCGAGGAGCCGGTACGATTCAGCCGACCATCCATCGACGTCATGTTCACATCGGCCGCCGACACCTACGGATCCCGGGTGATCGGCATCGTTCTCACTGGCGCGAACGAGGACGGATCGAGAGGTCTCGCGCATATAGCAGCGGCGGGCGGCAAGACACTCGTACAGGATCCGAGAACCGCTGAGATTCCGATTATGCCGCAAGCAGCGATCAGAGCGGTTCCGAACGCCGAGATCATTTCGCTGGAGAAGCTGGCGCCCAGGTTGATCGAGCTCAGTAGCGAGCGGAAGAAGTCGGCAGCGAGGGCGGTGGTATGAGCGACGAGCGTGTCAACATCCTTCTCGTCGACGATCGGCCGGAGAATCTCCTGGCGTTGGAGGCGATCCTCGAATCGCTGGGGCAGAAGCTTGTTCGGGCGACCTCCGGCCCGGAGGCATTGAAGCAGGTTCTCGCAACCGAGTTCGCTGTGATTCTGCTCGACGTTCAGATGCCGGTAATGAACGGCTTCGAAGTCGCGGAGATCATCAAGTCTCGCGAGAAGTCGCGCACGATTCCGATAATCTTTCTGAGCGCGATCAACAAGGAAGATGCGTACGTGTACAAGGGCTACTCGATGGGCGCGGTGGACTACGTGTTCAAGCCCTTCAATCCCGATGTGCTCCGCTCGAAAGTGGCGGTGTTCGTCGATCTCTATCTCAAGCAGCGCGAGATTCAGCGGCAGGCGGACCTGCTGCGAGATAGTCAGAAGCGGGAGCTCGAGCTCGAGCACAGGACGTCCATGCTGGAGGCCGAAGCGCGTTCGGCGGCAAAACTGTCGCAGATGAACGCGGAGCTGCACCGCCGCCAGGTGGCGCTCGAGCAAGCGATGGGTGCGCGCAACCGATTTTACGCGTCGATGAGTCACGAGCTGCGCACTCCGATCAATGCAGTCATCGGGTACAGCACGCTCATGCTCGACAATATCTATGGGCAGCTCAACGCAAAACAGAAGGAGGGTCTGCAGCGGACCCTCAAGGCAGCGCGCCATCTGCTCGAGCTGGTGAACGACGTCCTCGACCTCTCGAAGATCGAAGCCGGGAAGATCGAGCTATCTCTGCAACCGGTGATGTTCCCGTCGCTCATCGAGGATTTGTTCGTGACGGTGAGACCGCTCGCCGATGAGTACGGATCCAGTCTCTCGCTCGAGATCGAGGGAGATGGTGAATCTTTCACTGTGGTGAGCGATCCCCGGAGGGTGCGGCAGGTGCTGCTCAATCTTCTCTCGAACGCGATCAAATTCGGCGACGGCAAGCCGATCCGGGTCGTGTGCAAACAGACTGAGAACAAAGGGGTAGAAATAGAGGTCATCGATCAAGGGGTCGGGATAGCGAAAGACGACATGACGAGGATCTTCGAGGAGTTCGTGCAGGTATCAGAGTCGAAGCAGCCTGGAACTGGACTCGGCCTTCCGATCTCCCGCAGACTGGCTCAGCTGCTGGATGGCTCGCTGACCGTGCGCTCGACGCCCGGCCAGGGCAGCGTTTTTTGTCTCACGCTGCCGCCCTCTCTGGAGGACGACGCGGCCCCGGCGGCAGCGTTATCAGCCGCTACGGCGGCTTAAGGATATGCCTCAGTTGGCATAGACCCTGCCCTCTATGGTAGGACCGTCGCGTTGAGCGCGGACTAATACTGGAGGCTTAAATGTTCAAAAAGTTACTAATACTTCCGGCCGCAGCTCTCGCGTTTGCTTGCTCGAACGGTGACAAAAATCAGGCTGCTGCCGATAGTGCACTCAATTCAGATCTATCGACCGCGGCAGCAAGCGGCCCGATCACTCCGCTCGACAGCATCAGCGCTGCAGAGCGAACGGGAGTTGCCGCAGCGCCGGCGAAATCTCTGACGAGCACCGCTTCCGCGCCGCGCACCGTTTATCGTACGCCCGTCCGCCGGACGACCACTCGTCGCAGCAGCTCGTCGGGCGGCACGTATTCGTCCGCTCCGGTTTACAGCGCTCCGGCGCGTGCGCCGGTAGTTGTGAAGCACACCAAGCGTGACGCCGCAATCGGCGCTGGCGCGGGTGCAGTAATTGGCGCGGTCACCGGCCACGGCGTGAAGGGCGCGATCATCGGTGGCGCGGCCGGCGCGATTCTCGGTGGCGTGATCGGCAACAACGTCGACAAAACCAAGCATTAATCGACCGAGCTTTTCTTGAGGCCCCGCGGAGATTAGCCGCGGGGCTTTTTTGTGCTCGGTTATTGATCTCTGTTTGGGTCGAGGCGTGGTATACTCTTCGGCAACAACGGTCGCTCGGGCGGAGCCGCTAACTACGCTCCCTCGCTCCGCTCGGTCGCGCGTCTCCTTTGTCGCTCCCTCAAGCTGCCTGCGAGGATACCGCGCCTCTCCCAGTACAGGGTCGTCGTCGTCGCGAAAAAGGCCGCGCACTCTCGCGGTGCCTGTATCTCTCGATCTGAGCGCTCGCGCATCCGCAGCGCTTGCATGTCCGTCCCGCTCAACCGGTCTGCGACGCACGGCAGCGAAGCGTGGCGCGGATGAGAGAGAGCGCGCGCCCGTCAGTTAGCGTTGGGGAGTCGGAGGGGGTTTGGGGCGCAGGCGACTTAAGCGAGCGCCCGAGGAGACCCGCGAGTGAGCAGAGCGAACGAGCGCAGTTAGGGGCTCCGACCAGCGAGCGTTGTCGCCGAAGTCCCAAACCCCCTCCGACGAACCGGCGATGATCCAAGAACCGCGGCGACGACTCTGGTCGCCACAAAATTGCAGCTCCGGCCGCGCTTGTGTTCTCCGCGCCACGGGCTTACGATGAACGCGAATGAACGTTGAGCAACAACACGCGGGCTGCAGGGACACCAAGCCCCTCCGCGCCCTTTGCATTGCGCGCCACTCTTTTTTGAGCGATCACATCGCGCGCTACTTCGCCGACATCGGCGTCGCGACTGATCAGGCCGTTGGTCTTGTCGCTGCCGCCGAGGTCGCGGCCAGCGTCTCGCCCGACGTTGTCATTTGCGACTACGATCTCCTCACTGCGATCTCGCTCGAAAAGTGGGAGCAAAACCCGCTGCTCTCAACGAAACCCGTGGTGGCCGTCAGTCTCACGAGGCATTCGCAGGAGCTGCATCTGCTCGACGCCGAAGGTATTGCGGGTTTTCTCTACCTCCCTACACTGGAGCCTGAGCCCGCGCTCAAGATCCTCCATGCCGCCGCCACCCGGCCGCGGTACTCGCTTCCATTCGGCACAGCGACAGCGACTGTAGAGCGCAGTTAAATTTAGAGCTATGAGCTCCGACCCGATCACGGGCGTTTTTAACGACGGATACATAAGCGAAGTCTACGAAGCCTACCGACGCGATCCGGCATCGGTTGATGAATCGTGGCGACAGTTCTTCCGCTTCGCCGAGAGTCTCAGCGGCGCTGCCGTGCCGCAGGTGGGCGCCGGCCTCGACTCCGCGCTACTGAGCAAAGTGGCGGCGGCCGCAAAGCTCGTCGATGCGATCCGGAGCTTTGGACACCTGGATGTCCCACTCGATCCGCTGGGCGCAGCGCCCTCTGGAACGCCCGAGCTCACGCTCGAATTTCATGGTCTCTCCGAGCAGGATCTGAAACAGATTCCCGGAGCCGCGCTCGGCGCCAACGGCGGGACTGCGGCCGATGTAGTATCGATGCTCCGCGAATTTTATTCTTCGCGCATTGGCTTTGAGATCTCGCACCTTGCAAACGTCGACGAGCGGGAGTGGCTGAGGGAAGCAATCGAAAGTGGCCGCCTCAATCAGCCGCTCAGTCCGGAAGAGAAAAAGGCGGTTCTGCAGCGACTGACCGAAGTCGACGGTCTGGAACGTTTTCTCGGCCGCGCCTATCAGGGTTATAAGCGCTTCTCGATCGAAGGCAGCGACGTACTCGTGCCGATGCTCGATGTCGCCATCGAGGCGGCAGCCGCGAACGGGACAAGAGAAGTCGATCTCGCGATGGCGCACCGCGGGCGCATCAACGTTCTCGCTCACACTCTTGGGAAACCGTACGCGACGATCTTCGAGGAGTTCGAGGGGAAGCACGCGGCGACCAACGCGGTGAGTGAGACGGGCGACGTGAAGTATCACCTCGGCGCTCGCGGGACCAGAAAGACGTCGAACGGCAACGAGATCGAGATCGTGCTCATTCCAAATCCGAGCCATCTCGAAGTGGTGAATCCCGTTCTCGAAGGTGTGGCGCGCGCGCGACAGGTTTTGGCGGGAAGCGGGAAGCGGGAAGAGGGACGCGGGAAGGGCGAGGCGGGAAGAGGCAGGCGGGAAGGGGGAAACGAGAGGCAGGATGAGTCGGCGGTTGTTCCCATATGCGTTCACGGCGATGCGGCGTTCCCCGGTGAAGGGGTGGTTCCCGAGACGTTCAATCTCTCAGGGCTGCGCGGATTTCGAACAGGCGGCACGCTCCACATCATCGTGAACAACCAGGTTGGCTTCACCACCGATCCGATCGATGCGCGCTCTACGCACTACGCGAGCGATCTCGCGAAGGGGTTCGAGGTGCCTATCGTCCACGTCAACGCTGACGACGCGGAGTCCTGCCTGCACGTCGTGAGACTCGGAATCGAGTATCGCGCCACTTTCGGCAAGGATTTTCTGATCGACGTTGTCGGTTATCGACGTCACGGGCACAACGAGACTGACGAGCCGGCATTCACGCAGCCGCTCTTGTACAAGGAAATCAGGGCGCATCCGTCGCCGCGAGAGGTCTGGGGCAATCGGCTCGTCGCCGAAGGCGTCGTGAGCGCTGAGGATGTGAAGAAGCTCGATGCTGATGCCGCGGCCAATTTCGATCGCATCCAGACAGCGATGAAAAGCGGCGAGATCCATCCGCCGGAGCATCGCGCACCGAAGGAAGGCGAAGCGGATTTGTCGGGCGCAGATGCTGAGACTGGCGTCGATGCCAATCGCCTTCGAGAACTGAACGAGCGGCTGCTCAAGTGGCCGTCATCGCTCAAGCCGAACCCGAGACTGGCAAAAACTCTGGGGCGTCGTGCTGATGCGATGGGAGATGCGGGCGGCATCGATTGGGGTCACGCCGAAGCGCTCGCGTTCGCGTCTCTGCTCACCGAGGGAACGTCGGTGCGGCTGACCGGACAGGACGCCGAGCGCGCAACGTTCTCACAGCGCCAGGCGGTGCTCCACGATGCAGAGTCAGGAGAGACCTACGTTCCCCTTGCTCACGTGGCAGACGGAGAAAACGCCGGGCATTTCGAGATCTACAACAGTCCGCTTTCCGAAACCGCCGTGCTCGGCTTCGAGTACGGGTACAGTACTGCCGCGGAGGACACTCTGGTGCTGTGGGAGGCGCAGTACGGCGATTTCGTGAACGTCGCGCAACCAATTATCGATCAGTTCATCTCAGCCGATCGCGCCAAGTGGGGACAAGACTCTTCACTCGTGCTGCTGCTGCCGCATGGGTACGAAGGACAGGGCCCGGAGCACTCGAGCGCAAGGCTCGAAAGATTTCTGCAACTGTGCGCCGAGGGGAACCAGCGCGTCGCATATCCGTCGACGCCAGCGCAGTACTTCCATATCCTGCGGCGGCAAGCGCAGCTCGCGGTCAGGCGTCCACTGATACTAATGCAACCGAAAGGACTCCTCCGCGCACCTGAAGCAGCATCGAAGCTGAGCGATCTCTCGAGTGGGAATTTTCGCGCGGTAATAGACGATCCCGTTTCTTCGCAGACCCGGGAGGCTATAACGAGACTGGTATTCTGCACCGGCAAGATCTATTACGATCTCGCCGCCAAGCGGGCTCCGCACGTTGCGATCGTCAGAATAGAGGAGCTTTATCCGTGGCCGGGCAACCAGGTCGCGCAGATCGTCGATCTCTATCCGGCGATCGAGGAAGTGGTGTGGGCGCAGGAAGAGCCAAAGAACAACGGAGCATGGTCATTCGTCGCGCCGCGGCTCCGGATGTCGACCGGCAATGCATTGCTCACTCGCTACATTGGGCGGCCCGATCGCGCGAGCCCCGCCGAAGGGTACGCAGAGTCGCACAAGAAAGAACAGGATCGCATAGTAGCCGAGGTGAATGCGGCGGTGCAGCCACCAGCTGGCGTGAAACGTCGCGGCGTGGCGCTCAAGACCTGAGACTCCTTCGCCGCACGGAGAGAATACACTGCGGAGTCTCCTCGCTCAGCACAAGACGAACCCAATGATGAAACCGATCTGGGTCGCAGCGCTCATAGTCGCTGTGAATTCACCGATGCGCCTGCCTGCGCAGGCTCAATTCAATGTCGTGACGCAGCCGAGCTCGTTGCCGAATGGCCGCGAACACATGCGGGTGCTCTGGATAGCCGCTCACCCCGACGACGAAGACACGCAGCTGATTGCCTGGCTTGCCCGGGGAAAGCGCGTCGAGACGGCGTACATGTCTCTCACGCGCGGAGACGGCGGACAGAATCTCATCGGCAATGAGTTGGGTGAGGCGCTGGGCGTGATCCGGACCGAGGAGCTGCTGGCAGCTCGTCGAATCGACGGGGCGCACCAGTATTTCGGACGCGAGTACGATTTCGGATTCTCGAAGACGGCGGACGAGACGAGAAAGCACTGGCCGCAGGATTCGGTTCTCAACGATGTGGTGACGGTGATGCGTGCGTTCAGGCCACACATAATTATCACAACGTTTTCGGGAACTCCTCGTGACGGGCACGGGCATCACCAGATTTCGGCAATCGTAGCGAAGCAGGCGTATGAGCTTGCCGGGGACACGACGAGGTTTCCCGTCCGGGAATTCGGTGCGCCGTGGATTCCGCTCAAGTTCTATCGTCTGGCGCGTTTCTCTCCGCAGGACCGCACGATTGCGATCAATGTCGGACAGTACGATCCCTATCTCGGTCTTTCGTATCAGGAGATCGCCGCGGACAGTCGGTCGCAGCACAAGTCCCAGGGTCAGGGGACGCTCCGAAGAAAGGGAGTAGTCTGGGATTACCTCACGCGTGAGGACTCACGGGTTCCCGCTCCGCCGGCCAAGGAAGAAAAATCAATTTTTGCCGGACTCGATACGACGAAGCTGCTGGTACAGGATGGATGGACCACACCGCCGGAGCTTCCTCCGGCCATCGCACTCGAAGCCGTTGCCGACAGGCAGGCTCTCGCTCTGCACGACACCGCGAAAATCACGATGACGCTCTATAACCGCGGGAGGGTGCCGATTCGAATGGACGCGGGAGATGTCATCATGCCCGCAATTCTGCCCGACTCGAGCTACCGCTGGACGCAGCCGTACGTTGGCCGAGAGATAACGCAGCCGTGGTGGCTGGCGAAGCCTCGCATCGGAGATCTTTTTTCGACGAAG